>JBCCOH010000021.1:0-53257 GCA_039111275.1 Cyanobacteria bacterium P01_D01_bin.1
CCTGCCAGGTTTCAGCGCCTTCTGTCGCCGTTACCTGACGCACCTCCTTGTGAGCTGCGAACTGCGTGGCGATAGGCAATAGTCCCAATCCTGGCACGTCTCCCGATAATCCAGCATGGCCCTCAGGGTCGGACAGCCGCTGGCCCAGCATCTGGTACCCGCCGCAGATACCAACAACGGGAACCCCTCGCTGAGCGGCCTGTTGAATTGCTTCGGCTAGCCCCGTTTGCCGCAGCCACTGGAGATCTTGAAGCGTGTTCTTACTGCCAGGCAAGATGATCGCACGGGCATCGGCTAGGGCTTCTGGCGCGGTGACCCAGCAGGTGCGAATGCCACTATCTAGCTGCCAGGGCTGGCTGTCCTGCGAGTTCGACAGGCGAGGAAAGCGAATCCAGGCAAATTTTGCTCCGCTGCCTGACTCCTCCGCATCTCGGCATAGACTGTCTTCGCTTTCGGGCTGGAGGGTAGGGGCGTAGGGTAGAGTGCCTAGATAAGGAAAATTTGGCAGATGCTGGGCAAAGTGCCGGTCGGCGGTTTCAAATAGCTGGAGGTCTCCTCTGAATTTATTGACGATAAATCCGAGTCCCAGCGGTTTGGCGGCGTCTGGAATGAGGGTATGGGTGCCGATAATTTGGGCAAAGATTCCCCCGCGCTCAATATCGCCCACCAGCAGCCAGCGCCCTTTAAGATATTCAACGGGACGCAGGTTCACAATGTCGCGGTGCATCAAGTTCAGCTCGACGGGGCTACCAGCACCTTCTAGCAGGAGGACATCGCAGCGATCACGCCACTCTTCCAGGGTCTGCGCCACCACCTGCCAGACCCGGTCAATATGCCGATAGTAGTCTCCTGCTTTAATATGCTGCTGCGGCTCTCCCAACAGCACTAGCTGAGAAGTGCCATTGCCAGAGGGCTTTAGAAGAACTGGGTTGTGCTGGACAATGGGGCGAACACCGCAGGCCGCCGCCTGTACTGCCTGGGCTCGACCAATTTCCCCGCCCTCCAGGGTGACGTAGGAATTGTTGGACATATTCTGCGCTTTGAAGGGAGCGACCTTTACCCCCTGCCGCCGCAGCCAGGCCCCTAGAGCCGTGACCAGCCAGCTTTTACCGGCATTGGACGATGTGCCTAGGACCGAGAGTGCTTTCATGGCGTTGCTTTCACAGTATGGATTTTAGGGTGCGATCTAGTTGACTAAGCGACATGACTGAGTGGATAGATGGGTATGCCGCTATCGTGCTGGCTGGCGCGGCTGGGCTTGATTTCTTATTAGGTGATCCTTATTGGCGTTGCCCACATCCAGTGCAGGTGATGGGTTGGCTGATCCGCCACTACACTGACCTGACTTTTAAGGCTACAAAGTCAGCGACAGCTTCGGCAATAGGGATGAGGCGAGCCGGTGTTCTGCTGACGGTTTTGTTGGTCGTGGGGAGCGCAGCCGTAGGATGGGGACTAATCGCCTTCGCTCGCTGGCTCCATCCTTGGCTGGGCCTAGGTATAGAGGTCATTTTGCTGGCCGCCTGTCTGGCGGGACGCAGTCTGCGGGACGCCGCTGAAGCTGTCCTCGCTCCGCTGACAGCAGGAGATCTGCTAGAGGCCCGCCGACGTCTTAGCCGCTACGTCGGTCGCGATACTCAAGATCTAGACAGACCAGAAATTCTAAGAGCGGTGTTTGAAACCGTGGCTGAAAATAGCGTAGATGGCATGATGGGACCTTTATTCTACGCTTTAATCGGAGCCGCGACTCCGCTGGGCAGTGCGCCGCTGGCCCTGGCTTACAAAGCCGCTAGCACGCTAGATTCCATGGTGGGCTACCGAGAAGCCCCCTACACTCACCTTGGCTGGTGCAGTGCGAGGCTAGAAGACGGGTTGACCTGGATTCCCTGTCGTTTGACGGTTCTGACCCTAGCGCTCATCTCAAGGCAGCCCCAGACTGTGATCAGGCTCTGTCGCCGAGATGCCGCCGCAGACCCTAGCCCCAACTCGGGTTGGAGTGAATGCGCCTACGCCGCTGCCCTGGGAGTGCAGGTAGGCGGCACCAACGTTTACAAAGGCGTCGTCAAGGTCAAACCCCGAATGGGCGATCCGATTCGTCCTATTACCCCTGAAGTGGTGCGAGCCGCCCTAACGCTGAATCGTGTCAGCTTCCTGATCTGGTTGGGAGCTGGAGCGGTAGCGAAACTGCTACTATCAATTCTGATCGCGTAGGAGTTTGCTATCGTCAAGTCAACCCGTCCGACCCACGGCGGCAACCGCAGTTGGGCGGCTCAATATACCAGCTGTGAACCAGAAGCAATTCTGGATTTTTCCGCAAGCATCAATCCTTTGGGGCCACCCCAGTCAGTGCTGACGGCACTGGCCGATCACCTCAGCAGCCTCAAAGCCTATCCCGATCCTAGCTATGGAGGACTGCGTAAAGCTCTCAGTGACTTCCATAGGCTGCCAATAGACTGGATCTTGCCAGGAAACGGGGCGGCGGAGCTATTGACCTGGATCGGTCGGGAACTGGCTCAGCTTGACACGACCTATCTGGTCACGCCCGCCTTTGCAGACTATCACCGGGCACTTACCGCCTTTGGCGCCAGCGTTGCCCTGTGTCCGATGGATCTGTCGGCGGGAACGCCAATGGCTGTACGGGTTCCCTTTCCCTCTCAGGCGCAATCTTGCGGACTACTGCTCAACAATCCTCACAATCCCAGTGGCCTCCTGACGCCACGAGACGATCTGCTGCCCTACCTCGAACAGTTTGACCTGGTGGTAGTAGATGAAGCCTTCATGGATTTTCTGCCGCCCGACCAGCAGCAAAGTTTGCTGGACCTGGTGCCAGATTTTCCCAATTTGATTGTGCTGCGATCACTCACGAAGTTCTACAGCCTCCCCGGTCTGCGACTAGGCTATGCTGTTGGCCATCCTCACTACCTCCAACGCTGGCAGCAGTGGCGAGACCCCTGGCCTGTGAATACCCTGGCCGAAGTTGCAGCGATCGCCGCCCTGCAAGATCACGCCTTCCAGCAGCGAACCTGGGACTGGCTTCCCCCTAGCCGTAGCGCTCTGATGCAAGGATTACAGACCCTCCCTGGCCTCACTCCCCTTCCCAGTGCTGCCAACTTCCTCCTGGTCAGAACGGAAGTCCCTAGCTCCCAGCTACAGCGGGCCTTACTCCAGTCCCATCAGATTCTGATCCGAGACTGCCTCAGTTTTCCGGAACTGGGCGATCGCTACTTCCGCATTGCCGTTCGCCTGCCGACAGAAAACAACCAGCTTCTCACTGGCCTAGCTCAGGTCCTAGCCCAGGTTCTAGCTCAAGTCCTATGAACCTGCATCCCATCACTGCCGAAAGTTTTGCCATCATCGACCGGGAGATTGGTCCCCATTCTCGGCCTCTACAGGAATATGCCGTGATTCGACGGGCGATTCATGCCACAGCCGATTTTGAGCTGCTGGATCTGTTTGAATTCAGCCCTGGTGCGATTGACTCTGGGATTGCAGCTTTGCAGCATCGGGATTCCGTGGCTGTGGATGTTCGCATGGTGCAGATGGGCATTGCCAGTACCCTCAAGGCACTGGGATATGACCAGATTCCCTGCGCTTTAGATTTCGCCTCGGATAGCAGTCCTGCCCCGGAAGCCCAGGCTTCAGTACCAGCCACCACTCGCACTGCTGCTGGAATGCTGGCCCTGACCCAGCACTACCCTACCGGCATCTTTGTCATCGGTAATGCGCCAACGGCATTGCTGGCTCTGGCGGAGCAGATTCGTTTGGGTCAGGTGCAACCAGCGCTGGTGGTGGGCGTTCCGGTGGGGTTTGTAGCGGTAGAAGAAGCGAAGCAGGCGCTAGCCGCCGTGGCGGTTCCCCAGATTCAGGTGCGGGGTCGAAAAGGCGGTTCTGCCGTGGCAGCGGCAATCGTCAATGCCCTGGCCTATCTATCGCGAGCTTGAAAGATAGGGCTGTAGCGAAGTGTCTTGAGTGATGATGGTGCCTTGGCGATCGCAGAGAACCGTTCCCACCTTCACAGAGACTGACGCGTATTTTTGGATGTACGCCTGAGCCCGATCACCTATCTGGCGGGCTAGCAAGGCAAAGACGGGCTCAGCTAAGTTAGCCGCTATCAGCAGCTGATGAGCCGCATCAGCGGTGGGGGCCTCTAGAACAGCTCGAATAAGCGAGAGACGACTGGCCTGAGCGTTCTCCGCCGCCGAGGCTGAGCCGACCTCGACCTGAGCGATGGCCGCCGCCAGAATGGCGAGTTTGGCATCCGCAACGTGGCTAGACGTATTAAAAATGCCACCTGCCAGCTTGATCAATTTGCCCTGATAGCCCAGCAGCAGCACCGACGCTGCCCCCCGCAGCCCCGCCTCCACCAGCATTGGCCCCATCCAGTTGCCGGTCTGAACAATGTGCTGGTCGGCAATTCCCAGACGGTGAGCGGTTCGCTGACCGCTGTGGCCGATGCAAAACACGAGATGTGGTGTCGTCTGAACAGCAGCCTGTAGGCTGGCGCGGTAGTCCTCTAGCTGCTCTGCGGTCGAGTGGGGTTGAGAAATGCCGCTAGTGCCCAGCAGGGCCAGTCCGCCTAGAATGCCAAAGGCCGCGTTGGAAGTGCGCTGGGCAAGCTGACGACCCTCCGGCAGAATGATTCGCACCCTGGCCTGATGCCGGGCTGGAATTAGCGGCTGAACGTTGCACTCAAACAGACGACGGGCATAGGCGTAGAAGGCGGGCTCTCCTGCTGCGGTACGCCCTATTCCTTCCCCGGCTTCCAAAATTAGGCTGGGTTTCTCCGTTTCCGCAGTCTCGTCTAGGGGGAACTCAGCCAGCTGTACCCAGGCCCAAACGGGCGTGTCACGAGTCAGATCTAGATTGTCTCCAGGGTCGCTAAGGCAGATCGCCAGAGCAGTCGCCGGATCAAGAGTGGCAACCTGCTGGATAGGAATTTCGGCTTCACCGGGAGCCAGATCGATAGACACCTGTACGGCTGCTTCAGATAGCCCAGAGACGAAGCCCTGGACGTCTTCTCCGGTTGCTTGAGCAGACCGCTGTGCGAGCAGATGGGTGAGGGCTGCTTTGGCCGCAGCAACCGCAAAAACTGGCAGCGTATACCCTGATCGAGCCATCTATATCTTCGCTATGAATTTGGACGCTACCACAGTTTATAGACTGCCGGTGCCTTCCAGTTTTCGGAGACAAAAAGCCATGACCTCATCCAAATCATGGGTTTGTCGTGGATAAGCTAGAGCCGGACGAGCGATAACCAGGAGTCGAACCCCTAGGGCTTGAGCCGCTGCTAGCTTCACAGGCATTCCTCCTGGCGCGCCGCTAGCTTTGGTGACGACCGTATCTACACCCAGCCGCTGCCAGAGGGCTTTTTCTGCCGCGATATCTCTTCCAGGGCGATCGCAAACCAACCGCCCTTTCCGAAAGCCTGCCCGGAGCGCCTGAGCCTCAGCCGTCGGCAAAATCCTCGCCCAGAGACAGGCCCGTTGGTGCCAAGGCTGAAATCGCGGCAGGGCTTTGATCCCTAGAGTCAGGAAAACTCGGCGGTTTTCGAGGTACTGCGGCTGCAGAAGCGCCTCTAGATCTGGCAAGGACTCGGCAGGGGTTGATAGGGAATATGCCTGACGCTCAAACCGTAGGTACGGTAGGCCAGTAGCCATTGCCTGCTGAGAAATCTCGGTGGCAAAGGGATGAGAGGCATCAACGATGGCGCGAACGCCATACCGTTCGATCAGGGCTTGAATGCTTCCCGTATCTAGCGCGCCTACCCGCACCTGCCCCGTTAACCGCTGGTAGAGTCGTGTTGCCGAGGGCGTGACCACCGTTGCGATCCAGCTGCATCCCTGCTGACTAAGCCGCTGGGCGATCGCCCGACTCTCGCTAGTGCCACCAATCAGCCAAAGCATCGATCCCTTACAGTGAACGCGATTGCGGTAAGGCAGGGCGAAAGAGGTGGCTGTGACCAGGACTGTAAAGCTGTGATCGCGCCTCTGCCTGGGATACCAGGGCCGGACTGATCAAAGCCGGACTAATCAAATAGAGGACCGTACGACGATGGCCGATCTCTCGGGTGGCGGTGGCCATCTCATCTAGCCGACCCAAGTGAATCTGTTCATCGGGCCAGCCCAGACGGTAGCAGAGAGCCACGGGGGTATCTGGTGGGTAGTGGCCCATCAGCTTGTCCTGGGCATTAGCGGCATGACGAGCGCTGAGATAAAGACAGAGGGAGGCCCGGTGCGCCGCTAGCGAGGCTAGATCCTCGTCACCGGGAACATCGGTACGGCCCTGAATGCGGGTGAGAATGATGCTCTGAACCAGCTGAGGCACCGTCAGCTCTACCTGCAAGCGAGCGGCTGCTAGCTGAAAGGCACTCACCCCCGGCACAATCTCAAAGGCGATCTGGTGCTTTAGCAAAAAAGCCGTCAGCTCATGCAGTGCTCCATAGAGGCAGGGGTCGCCATCTTGCAGGCGAACAACCCGCTTACCCTGACAGACGCGCTCCTGTAACAGCGGCAGCCAGCTTTCTAGCGTATGGGTGCGGGTGTCGATACATTCTGCCGTAGGGTGGCAGTGTTGCAGCATCTGCTCGGGAACCAGAGAACCGGCGTAGAACACGACATCGGCTTCAGCCAGCCGCCGCTGTCCCCGAAGAGTAATCAGCTCCGGGTCGCCAGGGCCAGCGCCAATAACGTAGACGGGTGTTTGATTTGGGGCAATTGCGGGCATGCGATGACTCACGGGTAAATGATCTGAAAC
This sequence comes from Cyanobacteria bacterium P01_D01_bin.1, assembly GCA_039111275.1. Lineage (GTDB taxonomy): Bacteria > Cyanobacteriota > Cyanobacteriia > Phormidesmidales > Phormidesmidaceae > Phormidesmis. The sequence goes on from JBCCOH010000021.1 coordinate 6,751, forward strand.
TTTTCTGGGATAGCTGATGCTGTCTTGCGGCTGATGCTGTCTTGCGGCTGATGCTGTCTTGCGGAAGGAGCTACAGACTTTTGCAGGACTAGGAAGCGGGCGAAACGCTCACCTGATACCCTCGGGGGGTGATCATACGCCCTTGATGCACAAACGTGCTGGAATTGCCGATCAACACCACCGTCAGCATGTCGATGGTGTTCACATCGATGGTCTCTAGAGTCAGGCACTGTATCGACTCTCCCGGACGATAGAGGGAACGGGCGATCGCCACTGGTGTTTGAGGTGATCGCCAACGACGCAATATCTCTAGGGCAGTTTCGATCCCCTGGGTGCGAGTGCGCGATCGCGGATTGTACAGCGCCACCACGAAATCCGCTTGAGCCGCAGCAGCTAGCCGCTTTTCGATCACCGCCCATGGCGTCATCAGATCAGATAGAGAAATAGCGCAAAAATCATGCATCAGTGGAGCCCCTACCCGCGCCGCCACCGCCTGTAGAGCAGTAATTCCCGGTATTACTTCCACGCTGGGCACTTCACCCTCCCAGTCTCCCTGAGCCAGGCATTCCAGCACCAGTCCGGCCATGCCGTAGATGCCGCAATCTCCCGAGGAAACTACGCCCACCGTTAACCCCTTTTGAGCCAGGGCAGCGGCTCGCTCTGCCCGCTGCACCTCTTGAGTAATGGGGCTGGCTTCAATCACTTGATTGGGGTGAAAGAGGGGGCGCAGCAGGTCTAGATACAGGCCGTAGCCAATCACCGCATCGCAGTCCAGCAGCGCCGCCCGAGCAGCAGCCGTAAGCTGGGCCAGGGAGCCAGGGCCAGAGCCAATTAGGTAGAGCTTTCCTGGTCGCGAGCTGTACGCCTGAGCGGCACGAGTCACAGCGATCGTACAGGCACCCTGCTCTCCCTTAAACACCTGTTTAGACACCAGCAATTCTTGACTCCGGGCGGCCAGCAGAGCCGCCGCTTCTGCCACCGAGGGGGTTCCCACAGCTTGCGCTACCACCGCCGAAGGATTGGGAACAGACGGTTGGGCCAGATGGGCTGCACTGAAAAACCGCAGCGGCCAGTGAAATCGATCCGCCAGGGCTTGAAACGCCGCTTCATCCTGCTTGATATCGATGGAGGCGATACCTGCCACCGCCTCCCAGGCCAGCCCCTGGTCATGCAAAACTCGACGAATACTAGTCTCAATAAAAGGCTCCGCCGTCCCTCGCTCACAGCCTAGGCCCAGCCACAGGGTACGGGGATGCCAGCAGACCTGGGGAGGCTGTCCCTCTGGTTCCATGCCTTCATTCTGCGGAGGAATCTGGTCGGAAATCCAAAGCTGAGGCAAAGTAGCTTCAGCGTTCACCGCCGGAGCGAAGCGAAAGGGATGGTCTTCAGGCAGCATCTGCCGCCACAGGGCTTCACCGCAGGTCTGGTAAACCGCAACTGACTGCCGTTGAGTCAGGGCTGCCGCCACCGCCGTCCAATCCCCTCTGCCCCTCTGCCAGCCGTAAGGGGCACCCAGCAGATCTAGGGCAGGTAGCTGCTGCCCCTCCGAAGCGGAGGTGATGACTGGCTCGGCTCCCAATAACGCTGCGCATCGCCGGGAAAGGGCATCGGCTCCGCCCTGATGTCCGCCGCTAACGCTGATCGCAAACCGCCCGGTTTCATCCATCGCGACTACGCCTGGATCCTGGCCCTTTTGTCGTAGTAGCGGCGCAATCAACCGCACCACCGCCCCCACCGGCAGAACGAAGACCAGCTGCGTAGCTTGAGCCCAGCATTCGCCCACCACTGGAGCCAGAGAATCGCGGTAGGTTTTTACCTCGCAGTTGCCGGGCGGTTCTACCAGAGGCAGGGTACTCTCCCGCGTCCAAAAAGTCTGAAATTGAAGTCCATCACAGAGCTGCAGCCCCAGATGAAAGCCTGCCGGGGTGGGGGCAATCAACACCATCCGAGAATTAGAGGCAATAGTCATGGCGACGCACAATCAGGATTGAAAAATAGGGGGGTTTGTAGTTTTCGAGGGAGACCAGACTGGGATAGGTCCTTTCCTGAGCTGACCCTACCCATTCCACCAGGCTGGACTGCTCCAGCAAGTTCGCCGCCGCTAGCTGATGCCAGACCTGCCCAAAGACTGGCGCCACCTTCATTACCACTACAACTTCTGCCCAGTCCAGTGCCCGCTTCAATTCAGCGGCATCGTAGAGGGCTGGCAGAATGGCAATTTTCTCTGACGCCAGGGCCAGAGGCATTTTGAGGGCGGCGACAGCGGCTAGGGGAGAGCAGACACCGGGCAGAGTGGTGATCTCTACTGAGGGAGCTAGCTGCTCTACCGCCCGAGCAACGTAGCTAAAGGTGCTGTAGAAACTAGCATCGCCTTCTGTAATAAAGGCGACATCCTGCCCCTGCTCCAAATGCGTCACTAGGGTTTTTCCGGCGGTAGACCAGGCCTTTTGAAGTTGAGCTGAGTCGCGGACGAACGGCAGGTGCAGGGGAACGATAGTTTGCTCCGGTTCGAGATAGGGGCGAACGATGCCGTAGGCCATACCGGCCTCTCCCTGGCGGTTCTGAGGACAGGCCACAACTTCTACCGCCTGCAAAATCTTCAGTCCCTTGAGGGTCAACCACTCCCCATCGCCCGGGCCAACGCCAATGCCCCAAAGCCGACCCCATTTGGGCGATCGCACTTCCCGCTCAGAATTATCAGGCTGCATCGTCCTCCTGAAAGTCGTCAATAGGGGCAGAGGCTTGCAACAGCATCACCGGGTTCAAAGGGACAAATCGGGTAGTCTCGGCAGTTGCCAAGGTAGCAGATCGAGACAGATTAACCTGTAGTAGCTGCACTGTCCAGCCCAACTTTTGCAGCTGCTGCTTGGCTAGTACGCAGGTTTCTAGAGTGGCAAAGTGGGCCACTAAAACCCCGCCTAGTCGCAGCCGCTGGCAGCAGGCACTCAGAATCTCCGGGATAGCTTTACCGCCCCCTCCCAAGATCACACGGTCGGGGTCAGGTAATGGACCCAGAGCCTCTGGAGCCTTGCCAGCAATCGGATGAACTCTAGAACTTCCAAACCGATGGCAGTTTTTTTGAATCAGGGCCAGCCCCGCTGCGGTCTTTTCGACAGCATAAATTTGGGCATCGGGGACAAGGCGGCTCAGTTCGATGGCCATTGCCCCTGTCCCCGCGCCCACATCCCAGACCGTGATACCGGGCATTAGGCGCAGTAGGGAAAAGGAAAGGGCACGCACTTCCTGCTTGGTGATTAGCCCCGGCTGATCGGGGAAGGTGTGAAAATCAGTATCGGCAATTCCGAACAAGGGCTGAGGGAAGGTTGGGGCAGATGGCTCTGCTTCTAGAACGACCACATTAGGCGCCGAAAACGTCGCTTCTACTGCTTTTGCGATGGTGACTGCCTGGATCTGCTCCTGGTCAGACCCTAGCTGACTACAGACCCATAGGCGATACCGCGCCGGGGGGCGCAGATCTTGAATGAGCCGTGCAACCTCTCCAGGGGTATGGACCGGATCTGTTAGCACCGCTAGCGGCGATCGCCCCTGTTTCAAGGCTTGCTCAAGCCGATTGGGCTGACGACCATGCACACTGACGACAATGGCAGACTGCCAGGGAATGCCCAAACGATTGAAGGCCAGCTGCACCGAGCTAACCTGAGGATAAAATCGCAGGCTCTGCCGGTCAAAGCGTTCCCTCAGCAGGCGACCTATGCCAAAAAACAGCGGATCTCCGCTGGCCAGTACGACCACAGATTGAGTTTGAAGACTGTCTGCCACCTGATCTAGCCACGCCGCAAGATTGCTTCCTATCGCTAGCTTACGGGCGGGATGCGCCGTCACCGTTTGGAGGTGAGCTGCACTTCCTCCAATCACGTCAGCTTGTTCTAGACAGATCCGAGCCTGTGGGTTAAGCCCGTCGAGGCCATCTAAGCCCAAGCCAATGACATGCAGTAAATGGGGAGGACGAGATCTCATCAAAACTAAGGTATCTGCCAGGCCCGCTGGTGGTAGTCGTCGGCCTCAGGGTAGAGGTCAGCGATGCCGTGGTACAGCGCTTGCCCTTCAGGGTGGTCGTGATGGTGATGGCCGTGGTGATGACCGTGCTGGTGGTCGTGATGATGGCCGTGGCTGTTGGCTGCCACAGCCTGACGAAACTTGCAGGTGTGGCAGTTCATGGCGACCTGGTCTGACTGGGCTTCTAGTTCGCGATCGCGAATCAGCTCAAACAAAGTCGGATCGGCGCCAATCACCGATAGCGTCTGAACTTCAACGTCCGGATAGGCCACCTGCTGCTGCTGGGTCACCGTCTGAATTCGCTTTGCCAGCACACCGTCAAACAGTAAATGGGGAATCACGACGATGCGCTCAGGCTGCCAGGCCCTCGCCCGCTCGAATCCTCGCTCTAGTCGCGGATGGGTAATGCCTGTGAAGCACACTTCTAGATCCAGATAGCCACTGCCTTCCCACAGCATGCGGGCGAGCTTGTACACGTCCCCATTAGCATCCGGGTCGGAGGCTCCCCGCCCAACAAACAGCAGTACCGTTTTGTCCCGAGATATCGGACTGTGGCAATCGGCCTGGGTCAGACGTTGGCTCCAGAGATCCAGCCAGCGTAGGGAAACCCCAAAGTGACGCCCGTAGCGCAGCATCAGCTGAGGATGGCGCTGCAAGGCTCGATCCAGCTCGCCTGTCACATCAAACTTACTGTGACGAGCGGCAAATAGCAGTACAGGCAACACGGTCAGCTCTTGGTAGCCCATCTGGACGCAGCGGTCAATCCCTACCTGCACCAGCGGGTCGCTCAGCTCTAGAAAGCAGGGCACCACGGGACGGCTGGGATCATAGCTTTGAAACTTGTGGGCAAAGTCAAGAAAAGCCTGACTTCCACTGGTATCGCGAGTCCCATGGCCCAGCAGTAAAAGAGGAGTAGATTGGCTCATGAAAGTAGCCTTGCCCCTGTAGATACAGAGAGATAGAGGTTGTGGTTACGTTAGCATTTAGCAGCAGCCAAAGAAAAATAGTGATCTGCCTGCCAGGAGACATTATAGTCAATTCCCCTTCTCCAGATAAGTTCAGCCTATCGATTCCAACGCTAGTGATTGGGGGCACTCACAGCGGCGTAGGCAAGACGTCTGTTGCCATTGGCCTGATGCGTGCCCTCTCTAATCAGGGGATGCAGGTGCAGCCTTTCAAGGTGGGACCCGACTTTATCGACCCTGGCCATCATCAGCGGGCCACAGGCCGGGTATCTCACAATCTAGACGGCTGGATGCTAAATCCTTCACAGAATCGCGAGATTTTTGCTCGGGCCTGCCAGGGGGCGGATCTGGCCATTGTCGAAGGGGTGATGGGTCTGTTTGACGGCTACGGCGCCGATTCTGAAGCGGGCAGCACCGCTGAGCTGGCAAAGTGGCTAGAGGCACCCGTTATCCTGGTGATGAATGCCCGTTCCCTGGGGCGCAGTGCCGCCGCTATGGTTGCTGGCTATGCCGGGTTCGACCCAGACCTAGCCGTAGCCGGAGTCATCTGCAACCAGATCGGCAGTGCGTCTCATCTTGATCGCATTCGAGCAGCGATCGCCAAAACTGTACAGATACCCGTCCTGGGGGGACTGCCTCGCGCCGAGCGGGTTAGCATTCCCGAGCGCCACTTGGGGCTATGGCGAGCCGCCGAGGATAATCTCTCCCATCCCGACTACATCGAATCTCTCGCTCAGCTAATTGGCGCTAACATCGACCTCGGCGCTCTAGTAGAGATCGCTCAATCAGCCACACCGAGCGTTTTACCCAGCACCAGATCGAGAGCTGAGACACCTCTAGTAGCCTCACTCCCGGTTCGCATTGGGGTAGCCCAGGATCAGGCATTTTGCTTTTACTACGCTGTCAACTTATCCCTGCTGGAGCAGGCAGGAGCAGAACTCGTTCCCTTTTCTCCTCTGCGGGACGCCCTGCCAGAGAACTTAGACGGGATCTATCTGGGCGGAGGGTACCCCGAACTCTACGCCGAGCAGCTGGCTGAGAATAGGGCTATGCGTGAGCAGATTGCCGCTTTCGGTCGGTTGGGCCAGCCGATCTATGGGGAATGCGGCGGACTGATGTATCTCTCAGAGGGGTTGTTGGGATCCGAGCACCAGGTCTATCCCTTTGCGGGCATACTCCCCTTCTGGACTCAGATGGGCAAGCGGGTCAAGCTGGGCTATCGCCAGGTAGAGGTAACTGGAGCAAACTGCTGCTTTCCTCAACATGGCACTATTCGCGGCCATCGCTTTCACTACTCGGATATCGTCGATGCAGCGGGTGACTTGCTGAACCTAAAGCCCAATTTCTCAGACCCCATCGACCTTCTTTCTAAGGCAAAGGATTTTACCTGCACTATCCCTGGCGCTAAAACAAATTCCATCACCCATCACAGCCAGTCCTTACGGTTCAACTACCGCTTGCAGGGATGGGGCGACTATCAGAGCTGGGAGGGGTATCAGGTTTACAACGTCCTGGCTAGCTATGTTCACCTGCACTTCGGCAGCAATCCTGCCTTTCCTCAACAGTTTGTTCAATTATGTTCTTCAGCCTCTGTAAGGTAGTGCATAGGGACGACAGTCGAAAATTGACTAATCACACAAAAGTCTTGTGAATTTCCATCGCGTACCGCAATAGTGTGGTTTCGTCTTTTCAATCCGAGTTTTCCAGCGCTCAGTTTTCCAGCGCTCCAGTTTTCCAGTGCTCAGTTCTCCAGCACTCCAGTTTTCCAGCGCTTAAAGAGGCATGGTTCAAAAACAGTCGAAAAGCGTGGCCTGAGGATGAACCCAGCCCTGGAGAGCAGCAGTTTTGCCGCATTCGTGGCTACTTTTGAACGCTCTCAAACACCGACGTTGACTTTTGGCGATAGCTGGCTGCTGAATATACTTGCCAGGTTGAGTCGGAATTCAGCTCTAGCACTTTATGGTGATAGTCCAAAAGTGAAGGTCGATGACCGACGCTCACATAGACAGACTGCATTTCTGCGAGTAAGTTGAATAGCTCGCGCTCATTGTCGATATCCAAGGCGCTAGTCGCCTCATCCATCATGGCGTAGGCCGGCTGCGACAGCAGTATCCGCGCAAACGCGAGTCGCTGCTGTTGGCCCAAAGACAAAACGCTAGCCCAGTCGTGAATGGTATCTAGCCCGCCAAAGCGCTTGGGTAAACCGCTCAGGTTCACCTGACTTAAAGCATGGGTCAATGTCTCATCGGCATGGTCGTAACTGTAGGGATATATTAGCTGTTCTCGCAGGGTTCCTAGCAGCATGTAAGGCTGCTGGGGCAAAAACAATATTTCGTTGACATCAGGCCGTGCAATCTGGCCTTTGCCATTTGTCCATAAGCCTGCGATCGCCCTTAGCAAGGAACTTTTACCACAGCCACTTGCCCCGACAATCAGTAGGCGATCATGCGGCCCAATCTGCAAAGATAAATCCTTCACCAGCGTTTGTTCTGAATTGGGCGTAAGAATAGTCAACTCATCCAGTGAAAACTGAGGTGACACTTCTGTTTTGATTTCGTGCTGGTGCTTGCGCTTCTGGGGCAAGGCAGGATCATCCATGCGCTCATAAAAATTCCCGAGTCGGTTAATGCTAGCGGCAAATTCAGCAATTTGTTCAATGCGATTCGTAATCAGCGATAGCGCACCTAAAACCTGTGAGAAAGCGATTGAAGCCTGGGTAAAGGTGCCAAAATCGGTTTGCCCCGAAAAGTACAAGGGCGCAACAATCAGGTAGGGAACAATGCGAGTGAAATAGTTATAGCCATACTGGAACATATCGATCAGCGATCGCCAAATAATCAACAGGTCAAAATTACGAATGGCGGCAAGTAATCGCTGACTTATCTGTTGGTACTCTGGCTCTTCACCCCGGTAAAAGGCAATCGATTCGGCATTGTCTCGCACATGCACCATCCCGTAGCGAAAATCGGCCTCTAGCCGGAGCTGATCATAGTTAATTTTGATCAGCTTGCGCCCTGCGATTACAGCAATCAGCGTGCCAGCCGTTGCATAGATGAGTAGTCCAATCGTCAGCGTTCTAGAAATGGTGTAGAGGATGGCGGTGAATGAAATCAGCGTCAAGACAGAATCTAAAATATCCAGCAAGAACGATAGCGTTACTTCTGTAAAGGATCTGATGTCCTGGGTAATTCGCTGGTCGGGATTGTCGATCTCTGTATTCGCGGAGTTGGAGTCTAGCTCGTAATAAGAACGATTCGCGAAGTATCTTTCTAAAAAGTGTTCGGTCAACCACTTACGCCAGCGCAGCGCCAGTTTGAGCCTGATGTAGCGATACAGCACCAACAGCGGAATGGCACCGATGATAATCCCGGCGTAGACGAACAGAAACTGCCAAAAGGTATCAGCCTCTCGCTGATTCAGCGCGGTATCAACAAACCGAAAGACGTAGCTAATCGAGACGTTAATGCCATTGACAGTAAAGGAAAGCAATAGCAGTAACCCCAACATAGCCCATTGAATTGCTCGCGCTTTGAGCAATCTTCGCAGCCTGTAGACAACAAGACCAACGACAGCTAGAGCCGCGATCGCGCCATAGGGCACCCAAGCGCTGAGTAGTCCATCCACGCGCTCAACCAGCTGCCCTGCCACATTCTCGAAGAAGGCAGGAAATACCGCTTTCCCAGCAAGGGTTAGTCCCACCGTCAGCCAAAAGGCAAGGGCGACTACAGCAATGAGTAAAAGCAGCAATAAACCTAAATATACGCTGGTTGAACGGTTCCCAATCGGGAAAAAATAGGGTTGGGCAATGGTGATAAAACGTTGCCACAGTCGGCGATCAAATCGAAAACGTGATTCGCGATCGGAATTAGATATAGGCGGTGTTGACATAGCTTCCTGATAACAGCAACGAACTCAGACTTTGAAATTAGATGCATTATCATAAGCACAATCCCTGCCAGTGCGACAAATCAGAAGCGCTATCAATAGCTAGATTCGTTTTGCATCATCATTTGATAATAAATACCACTGTTCAGCAGCTTCAGCGGCAGATACTGTACTACGCATGCTCTTTGGTCGATTTCCTAAATAAACTTCAAAAGGACTGCTTTGAGTGATAGTTTGATCCCCTTTTGTCAAAGTGGCATCGTAGGTGCCTGTCACCTTGTACAGCTCATTGATGTATGCACCATGGGAAGCTGCCTGCTTCTTAATCTCTGGGTCCGATAGCTTCTCTCGGCTTTTGATAGAGATCTTGCCCACGCTGAAGTCAGGGATGACGCCTGTTCTAGTAGAAATATTTAATCCCTTCGCCACAGCTGACTGCATATCTATTTGCTGTTGAGTGATGGCATGAAACACAACTTGATCAGGTGGTACCTGTGCAAGTACCCCACAGCTTGTGAGAAGAGTAAGTACAAGAGTAAAACACAGTAGCTTGAGTTCTTTCATCTTTACTTCGAACGACACTAATAACAGAGTAACGTAGCTGTCTGCCTGTAAATTTTGACCCGAAACATTCTCACGTTTCTACTGCTCGACTTCTGAAGGAAAAGCAACAAAAGAATTCACCTCAACAGGGGTAGTCCATAGCCATAAATATTCCGTGAATAGGGAGCGGACATCGACGGCTAAACCATTGATTGGCGCAAAGCTGTTGTGGCCAGCTCATCCAGGGTCAAATCAGCTGGATCAATTACCACACCATAGTCTCGTCGCGCCGACGCGATGCTGACAAAGTCATCTAGCACATCCTCTAATACCAACGCAGGGTCCCGCTTTAGCGGATCGCCGTAGCCGCCACCACAGGGGCTGACGGTGCGCAGGGTGTCGCCAACCCTGGTCTTACGGCAGGGAAACTTAGACGGTAAATCTTCAGTAGTGTCATCATTAGGATTACGCACCTGCACCGCGCCCGGTGTGCCATCTTTGCCGTCGAAAATGCCCCAGGGAGCGTACTTGTTGCCTTCTCCTTCAAGCGACATTTGCCCCGGTACGAGGAACTGTATATCGCGAATCGACCCCAGACCGCCTCGATATTGACCAGCGCCGCTGGCGTCTTCGACTAGCTCGTAGCGGGTAACCCTAAGGGGTAAGTGGGCTTCAATGTCTTCAATAGGATTGTTGCGGGTGTTGGCATAGAGAGTGTCGACCCCGTCCATACCGTCTTTACCGTAGCGTCCGCCATAGCTGCCCTCAGTAATATCCATGTAGACCCAGTAGTCTTCATCTAGGGCACCGCTGTAGGCTGTGACTTTGATGTTGCCGATGCCGCCGCTGACGTTTTTGGGTGCTACTTGGGCAAGGGCCTTCATTAGGGTATCGGCTACAATGTTGCCGGTGCAGCAGCGGGCAATCACCGGCGCGGGATAGATGGGATTTGCCAGACAGCCCTTAGGGGCGATGATGTGTACCGGACGGGTGAGGCCAGAATTCTGCGGTACATATTCCATCAGGGCCGTGTCCAGCAGCACCGATCGCAGGGTGACAAAAATTGCAATATCCACCGTGCCGACAAAGGGCATATTGATGGGCCGATCGTCCACCTGGGGGGCGGTGCCCGTCAGGTCAATGGTCATATCACTGCTGTCGACGGTGACGGTGACGGCAATTTTCAAATCCTTCTTCTTAGGGTCAGGGTCATCGATAAAGCCATCTATGAAGCCTTCTGCCGCGTACTGACCATCAGGCAGGCGCTCAATGGCCTGGCGCACCATTCGCTCGGAGTAGGCCATCAGCTCGTCACTGGCCGCTAGCACCGTATCCAAACCGTACTGCTCTACTAAGTCCAAAAAGCGCTGTTCGCCCACGCGACAGGCCGCAACCTGCGCTTCAATGTCTCCTACAACTACGCTGGCGCTACGGATGTTCTGCCGCAATATTCGCCACACCTGACGATTTTTGACACCGTTTTCGTATAGCTTCACTGCCTTAAACTGTAGCCCTTCGGCAAAGGCATCCACGGCATCGACAATGCCACAGCTACCAGGGGATGACGAGCCAATATCTAAATGGTGAGCGGTGGTAAAGGAATAGCCGATCAGGTCTTCGCCTTTAAAGATTGGAATGCCAATACCAATGTCCGGCCCGTGGGATGCCCCATAGTAGGGATGGTTGTGGAGGATAATATCGCCGGGGTAAAACGTTTCTCCATCTTCTGCCATAGCTTTAAGAACGCCGCGCATATATCCAGGAATAGGGCCGAGCTGTAGCGGGGTGCTGTAGGCGCATTCTGCCAGCTGCTGACAGTTGGCATCTAGGATGGCGGCACCGAAGTCCTCGGATTCTCGAATGATGCTGGAGTAGGACATGCGTGCCAGCTTGTGTCCCATCTCCAATGCAATGCCGTTCAGAGCACCTGCGACGACTTGGGCGGTTACGGGATCAATCTTGGGCAGTTGTTTGGGCAGTTGGTGGGGCTTAGGCAAAGAAACTGTCATAACAGATTGGGGTGAAGAGCTATTCATGTCTTTGTACAGAGAGCTAATGGGTACAGAGAGCTAGTGGGTACAGAGAGCTGGTGGTGGTTGTCGTAGCTTGTACTACAGGAAAACTAGAAGATACTTAGGCTGCAACCTCACGGTTAATCGGCGCCTAGAGCGACCTAAACCACAACTTCTGACGTTTCCCGCTGCTCTGATCGCAGTTCCGCTGTTAAACGAATCCGCAAATTACCGTTAGCTTCTACAGTGGTTTGGCTGTGGGGTGCCAGTAAAATAGTGGAATCCTTTTGGAAAATCACCGCTGGCCCCTCGATTGTGCCGCCGACGGGTAGGCGATCGCGCTCAAAGAAGTCCGTAGAATATTTCTCTAACTGCCCGTTGACGCGGAAGTAGGTGGTTGCCGTTTTCAGCCAGGCATCTTTGATTTCGCCTACCGTGGGCACCGGCAAACCCGAGAGTTTTGGCATGGGACCCGTGCCTGTCACCCGCAGGGTTACCAGCTCCACCGGATTGCCGGGGAAGGCGTGGCCGTATTCAGCTGTATGCAGATCGTGGAACTGTTGCCATACGGTTTCCAAGGTGGCCGCATCCAGTTCTCCGCTGGGAACAAGGGTCCGTAGCTCGTACCCCTGGCCCACATATCGGCAGTCCGCAAACCGCTGTAGCATCATCTGGTCAGGGCCAAAACCGTCCACCCGAAGCTGTTCGATCACCTGATTTTCTAGCGCCTTTAAATCGATATTGAGTTTGTCCAGATGGGGGTCGGTGCTGAGGACAAATTCGTTTTGAATCAGGTCATGCTTCAGGTCGGTGGTGAGGAGCCCCATGGCCGAGGTGATGCCCGGATAGCGGGGGACAATCACTTCTGGAATGCCCAGTGACAGCGCGACTTCTGTAGCGTGCAGAGGACCCGCACCTCCCTGGGCGACGAGGGCAAACTGGCGCGGATCTTGTCCTTTTTGAATGGTGCGAGAGCGAATGGCATTGGCCATATTGTTGTTGACAATGGTGAGAATGCCCGCTGCGGTTTCGTACAGTTCTAGCCCCACTCTATCTGCCAAGGTCTGCACTGCTGCGAAGGCTTTATCGGGGTAGATGGCCATCTCGCCGCCTAAAAAGTGTTCTGGATCAAGGCGATTAAGCACCACGTTGGCATCGGTTACCGTGACTTCGGTACCACCCTTGTCATAACAAATTGGACCCGGTTCTGCACCAGCGCTGCGAGGCCCCACGCGAAACGCGCCGCCCTTGTCTACATAGGCGATACTGCCACCCCCAGCACCAATAGTGTGAACGTCGATCATTGGCACCATAACGGGGTAGCCTGCAATACAGGTGTCGCGAGCGGTAGCCTCGACAAACCCTCGTTCGGTAACAATGCCAATGTCAGTGCTGGTGCCGCCCATATCGAAGGTAATCAGGCGAGTACAGGCTGACCGTTCCCCCGCTGCTGCCCCTCCCAAGACACCAGCAGCTAGGCCCGACAGCAGCAGTGTGACCGGTTGTTCACCGGCAACCTCCGCAGCAGCCACGCCCCCGTTGGAGCGCATGATGTGTAGCTCTCCACGTACAGATTGTTCCTTAAGGCTGCGGCTGAGATTTTGGATGTAGCGCTTTACTTTAGGCCCGACGAAGGCGTTGATGCAGGTAGTTGTGAACCGCTCAAACTCGCGAAACTGGGGGAAGATACTGGCGCTAGTGGTGATGAAGGTGTCCGGGAACAGTTCCTCGACCAGTTCTGCGACCCGGTTCTCGTGGCGAGCGTCGAAGTAGGAATTGAGGAAGCAGATGGCAATAGATTCTACTTTGGCAGCTTTTAGCTCTAGGATGGCAGTGCGAGTAGCGTCTTCGTCTAAGGGAATGAGGACTTGACCTTTGGGGTCAAGGCGTTCGGGAACGACTTTGCGATTTCGACGCTTGACTAGGGGGCGGGCCTGCCAGGGAATGTCCTGCATGATGGAGTAGTGCTGAGGGCGCTGGTGCCGTCCAATATGGATAATGTCGCGATAGCCCTCGGTGGTAATCATGCCAGTGGTAGCACCGTCGTGAGTAAGCAGGGTGTTGGTCGCGATGGTAGTACCGTGTAGCACGTGCTCGATGTTGCAACAGTTGACCTGGGCCATAGTACAAAGAGCCTGAATTCCCTGAATCATGCCGATAGAGGGATCTTCAACTGTTGTTGGAACTTTATGAATCCAGGTTTGCTGCTGGACTACATCTGCCAAAATCAGATCGGTGAAGGTGCCGCCAATGTCTACGCCGATAAGTTTCACTAGCTATTCCTTCAATGCTACGTTGGATTTTATGCTGGGTAGGTTGAGGGAAACTGTTCAGATTGTACGTTTAGGTCGATTCTCTGATACGACTTGACCTAAAGCAAAAGCAACTGCTAGCAAACTTGCTTCTCCCCAAGGTTTTCCTATCAGCTGTAGCCCAACAGGGAGCCCTGAAGCAGACCAGCCGCAAGGAATGGAAATAGTAGGTAAACCAGTTAATGAAACAGCATAGGTAATTCGCAAGTAGTCGATAATATTTTGCTGCCGAACATTGTTGATCTCAAGGATTTCGCCCTGGTCGTGAGGGAAGGGAAGAACACTGGCGCTGACGGTAGCTAATACATCACAGTGGTCAAAGAAATCTAAAAAGTTGAGATACAAGCGATCGCGCTCCGCCTGTGCATCTAGCAAAGAAGCCGCTGAAATATCTCTTCCTTGTTCTATATTCCATCGAACACTTGTCGATAGTTGATTGGGATGCTTTTCATAAAGTGCGCCCAGCTTGTGCCAAAGCAACACGGCTCTAATAGTCTCGAAGGCTAGAGGTGCCATAGAACAATCTGGATGGATTGCTGTAACGCCCTTGCAGTGCGGTGATAAGGTTGTGATCACCCGTTCAAAAACTTGCGCAACTTCAGCATCAACCGTAGCTATCCCTAAATCAACGCTTGTTCCAATTCGCGTATTCTCTAATATCTGCTTGCCATTACAACCAGAGAGAGCAGATAGACACCAGGCAGGACGTCCGATAGATAGGGGATCTCGCCAGTCTTCTCCTGACATGATCGAGAGCATTAATCCGGCGTCTTCTACAGTGCGCGATAAGCTGCCATCCGTTTCTAGAGAGTCCCACAAAAGCTTTTTTCGGCTGCAGGGAACGCGCCCTACAGATGGCCGCAAGCCTATCACATTGCAAAAGCTAGCAGGGGTTCGGACTGAACCGCCCATATCAGTCCCTTGCGCTAGAAAGCACATACCTGTCGCCACTGCGACTGCTGCGCCACCACTAGAGCCGCCCGCACTACGACTCGAGTCGAAGGGATTAGCCGTTGGGCCATATAAAACGTTGTTGCAATGTGCACCCATGCCAAACTCGGGCGTATTGGTTTTGCCCAGCAAGATGCCTCCAGCAGCTTTAAGGCGAGCGACACAAAGCTCGTCTTGCGTAGGAATATGGTTGGCGTAGATAGAAGAGCCAAAAGTCGTACGAACGCCTGCGGTAGGTGTTAAATCTTTGGCGGTGAAAGGGACACCGTGCAGCGGGCTAAGGCTTTCTCCGTTTGAAATTGCCTGATCAGCTACCCGTGCTTCAGCCAATGCCTGTTCTCGGCAGACGGTTATCACGGCTTTTAGCTGGTCGTTGTGCAAATCGATCTGTTTCAAGCAAGCTTCTACAGCATCAGTCGCGCTCAGCTGGCGATCTCGAATTTTAGCGACTAGCTCGCAGGCAGACAACTGATGAATTTCCATTCTGGGTTCTAGCTAGACTTCAAACTCACGCCCTTCGTATCCTTTGGAGAATGACTGTAGATCTTCCGCTCGCTACGAATGCGCTGGTCGCCCCATCTATCGTAGTCTGGCAGTATGCCCACTGCTCCTTGGTCTCGGTATCAACGCGCCAGCGTTCGAACGCTCTGATAAGACAGACATAGCCCAGACAGACCTAGCCCGTCAGCAATTTTCGCGATCACCTTGCCTCTTGCTTTCCTCTTGCCTCAAAAAGAGTCAAAAACCCACAGATTGAAAAGCCACGTTCCTACGCTTCACCAACCCCAACAAAGTCACCTCCCAAACCAACCTCGGCTGGACATAAGCCAGCAGATACTCTCGGGCCCTTTCTAAACCTTCCAAGTCATCCCTCTGACTCAGTCCACGCTGCCAGTAGCGATGCTGTAAATAGTCCAATAGCCACAGCTGAGCTTCTGTATCTAATGTCTGATTAATATCTCTTGCAATCTCCAAAGCATCTTGAGTGCGAGCAGGCGGCTTTTCCAAAGCCAACAACAGCTCAGCAGGTAACCCCTGCATCTGTGCCCAGCTATCAATCGCCCGCCCCGGCGAACCCTGCGCGATCGCCATAACTTCCGTCTCCCCCGCAATCTCCTCACACCCCAACCGCGTCAACACCTGCGCCATCTGCTCACCATTCAACCGCCGAAAAGGAATCGACTGACAGCGAGAAATCAACGTCGGTAACAAAACCTGCTGATCCGGCGCCATCAAAATCAACGTCGCTTGGCCCGGCTCCTCCAAAGTCTTTAACAGAGCATTCGCTGCCCCTTCTGCCATCTTCTCCCCCTGCTCAATCACCACTACCGCCCGATTCGACTCCAGCGCCGGTCGACTCAAAAACCGAGCAATCTCCCTAATTTGCGACAGACGAATGCGAGGCGGACTCTTCCGCTTTAGCCCAGCCTCAGCCGCTTCAGCAGCCGTCAGAAGTTTGCCCTGGTGCAAGTAAGTCGGCTCCACCCACAGCAGATCCGGATGATTGCGATCACGAATCCGCCTAGCCAGCACCTCATTATCCTGCGCAGCCTGTCGCCGACTATAGCGCAACAGCAGCAGCGCAAACCCTGCCGCCGCTATGGACTTTCCAGTCCCCGCCGGACCGACAAACAGATAGCCCGGCGCCACCCGCTCTAGCTGCACCACCCGCCGCAGCAAAGCCACCGCCTGCGCTTGACCCACTAGATGAGCAAAAGGATCTATCTCCATATCACCAGCAATCTTTTACTCACAAATTCGAACACTCCGGGTACCACTGCCTTAACCTTGATCGCAAGACTTGCTGAATGCTAGCTGCCACCTCATCAGCAGCGCGATCGCCTTCTACCGTCACCGTAGCTTCACTTTCTGCTAACGCCGCAAACCCAGTCGCCACCCGCCGATGAAACGCCATACTCGCCTGCTCAATGCGATCTGCCTGTCCGCGCGATCGCATCCTAGCTAGTCCAACCTCAGGCGACACCTGTAGCCACAGCGTCAGATCACTCTTGAGTCCACCCGTTGCAATCTGGTTTAGCGTGGTAATCATGGGCAAATCTAGCTGACGGCCATAGCCCTGATAGGCAATGGTTGAATCAGTGTAGCGATCGCACAGCACCCAATACCCAGCCTCTAGCCAAGGCAGCAAAGTCTCCTCCACATGCTGCGCCCGGTCCGCCGCGTACAGTAACAGTTCCGCTCTGCTGACAATCGGCGTTTGCTGATCCGACTCTAGCCCATTCAATAGCAGCTGACGCAACCGCTGACCTAGCGCTGTCCCACCCGGCTCACGTGTCGTCTTCACACCTGCTATCTGCTTTTTCTCGCATAGCAATTGCCAAACATCGTTTTGAACCAGCCAACCGTGCGATCGCTGAAGCTGAGTTGTTTTACCACACCCCTCGCCCCCTTCAAACACGATTAGTTTTCCACGCATCTACTTATTTCCTAGTCACTGCCTCAGTACTTCCACTCAAACAAGATCTACTCGTTCATACATCGTTTTACACCCGCCTATTCCCTATTCCTAAAAACAGCGGTATTCTGACATTGGTCTTCGATAGGATAACAGGCACGGCCAGAGTCTTAGCCGCGCTATCACCCATCTCTTACACTCCACTATGGCTCGCTACACCAATCTATTTATGACTGGCGCACCCAAAGAAGAAGTTCATCAAGGGCTCGTGAGCGCTCTGAAAGCCTGTAATCTCGATTTGGTCTATCAAGATCCTGTCTATATCGTTGCCAAAGAAAAGCCCGGCCAAGTTTCCTTTGCCCAGCTTGCGACTGTTGAAATTTTGCTCAATCCCCCTCCTCTCAAGACCCAGGGCGCAAAAATTGATCTAATCGTCAAGAACGAGGAGTTGCCTCTGCGTCAGCAGAACCACTGTCATGCTGTCTTCACTCAGGTCAACCAGGCCGTCTCAGATGTCAGTGCCCAAGGGGCAAGCGTCTAGAGACTTACCTCCGAAGGCTGAATCTACACGAGTGACATGAATCTTAGCGCCTGAACCTGCGAGAACACGATAGGCTAGCAGTGCTAATGACTCTATCTAGGAGGCTCAGAAAACGTGACGAAAGCTGATTCACTAGAGCCTTCCAATCCTGAACATCGGCCTAACTTGCCTCATAGTCGCTGCCATGTCCACGCCACTGATTGTGATACTGGTGATCGCGATGCTGGCGCTGATCATACCAGTCATGCTGGCTTCTACACATATCGCGCCAAAGTCAGGCGGGTTCTGCTGCTAACGCTTGTTCTCAATGTCGTCGTTGTTATATTGAAAGCCGCCGTCGGCTGGTGGACAGGCTCACTAAGCCTGATGGCCGATGCCCTTCACAGCGTCACCGACAGTGCCAACAACGTCCTAGGACTGGTTACTAACCAGCTCGCCTCCCCTGAGCCGGATCGCGACCATCCCTACGGCCATCAGAAGTTTGAGGCTGTGGGTGCGCTTGGCATTGCCGCTTTTCTAGGTATTGCCTGCTTTGAGATCTTGAAAGGGGCCGGGGAACGCCTGTTCTCTGAGAGCGAGCCGGTTACCATAAGCGCGATTTCTCTGTGGATCATGCTGCTGGTACTGGGCGTCAATATCTTTGTGGCTTTCTACGAGCGAAGAGTAGGGACCAGGCTCGGTAGCAATATCCTCGTCGCCGACGCTCAACACACGATGAGTGATATCTGGATTACCATCACCGTGCTAGGCGGGTTGATTGGCGTCTGGCTCGGGGTCCAGTGGTTAGACATCATACTGGCCTTTCCCGTCGCGCTCCTGGTTATTCGCAGCGGTTGGATAGTGCTGTCGGCCAATTTACCCTGGCTGGTGGATGAGATGGCGATCGCACCCGAAGCCATTCACAGTGTCGTTATGCAGGTACCCGGCGTAATCAACTGTCACAGCATTGCCTCTAAGGGGCTGCTAGGCCGCCAAGTCTTTATTGATATGCACCTCATCGTCGAACCTGCAGACATCCTTGGCGCTCACAATATACTTGGCGCTCACAATATAACTGAGCAGATTGAGCAGGCGATCGTCACCGCTTTTGGACCTAGCCGAGTGACCATCCACGTTGAACCGCTCAACTACGTCGAACCCCAAATTTCCTACGGTCCCGGCCCTCGCCACCAGCGGCCCTTATCTAGAGACTCAGCTTTTAGAAAATCCGAATGAACCTTCCTACCTGGATCACAATCTCTCGGCTTGTCGGCGTTCCGATTGTTTTAGTAGCGCTCTTAGAGCCTACTGACTTCCGCCGCTGGCTTAGCGTAGTCGCTTTTGTCATCTTCGCAGGCACCGATTGGCTAGATGGCTATCTAGCTCGTAGGCTAGATCAAGTAACCGATTTGGGTAAGTTTCTAGACCCGCTAGTCGATAAACTGCTAGTCTTGGCTCCGCTGATGGCCCTAGTAGGTTTGGGCGAGATTCCGGCTTGGGGTGTGTTTCTCATTTTGGCTAGAGAGCTAACTATTTCTGGATGGCGAGTTAATCCCAGCTTTCAAAAAGAAAAGGTCCCTGGTGCTGGCATCTGGGGGAAAATGAAGACTGTTGTGCAGATAGTTGCGATCGCCCTTCTACTTGCTCCCCTAAGCGGCATTTGGCAACAGAGTGCGCTTCTCCTTTTCTGGATAGCTGTTGCGCTCACCTGGATATCAGGACTACTCTATTTACTCCCAGCTAGCTTTCAATCTAACCTCAGTACCTAAACCCTGCCCTCAAAAAAACAGCGCTTATCTATCGGCAGCCTGCTTCCTTTCAAGTAACTCATCGACAAACTCACCAGCAGTCTCTTCATCCGCAAACTGGTCTGGATAGCGCTTATGCAGTTCTGCTTTTACCTCCGAGCAGTCGTCAGCTGGTGGCCTTACGTTCTTAGGAAACTGCGCTCCGCAGATCAAAGCGGTTGCCAACTGATTCTGCGTCAGTCGAGTTCGCTTAAGCAATGTTCCTTCGATCTCGTCTCGAGAATTGGTGAAGTTTGTATCAAGCAGAATAGCCCCATCTAGACTAACTCCTGCGAGGTTAGCCCCCTTCAAATTCGCGCCAGTCAAATTCGCCCCTGAAAAATCAGACTCGTTCAACAGCGCTCTTTCTAAAATTGCATCCGATAGATCGGCCTCTCTAAAGTCGGCAGACCACAGTCCGGTCTCTCTAAAATTTGTATTGCGCAAAGTAGCATATGGCAGCTTCACGTTAGGTAGATGCACACCCGTCAGCCAAAGGCCCTGAAGCGTCGCGCATTTTGAATGCCAAAGAGACCATTCCCACGGCAGTAAATTCATCCAGAACGGCTGCTGACTCTCCTCGCGCGCCTCCCTACATCCCTGGTTCAAGGACTCCAGTGCTGCGATTCGACCCAGATGGGAGGCATCTCCCATTCCATCTACGTCTTTAGTTGCCTGTGCTCTTTGCGCTGCGATGATCACGCCCCAAGCCTGCTCATTTGCCTGCTGCTTGCGGCTATCTGCCTCCGTCACAAACAGCACCAGGCCAAACAGAATACTCAACTGGCCGACAATGTCTGTAATCTTTCTCAGTCCGCCATCTGCTCGCCTATTCCAAGCCCGCCGATTGCAATACTGAGCAAACATCAGCTCAAACTTTTCTAGCGGAATTTGCCGCTGCTCAGCCTCTCGCAAAATTTTGTACTGACGGTCAACCAGATTCTTTTCTTGGCGCAGCTGTCGAAAACACTGCTTCAGCTCAGTCAGCGCTTTATTATCGCCTAGCAGGATCTTTCGAGCCAGAAGATCATTAGAACTCGGAGCCAGAGACGCATCGGAACTCGAAGCTATGGGAGCATCAGGGTCTGGAACCAGAGGCTCATTAGAACCTCGACTAGAACCCATCCCGCTACCCCTCATCCTCATCGATCATGTTCGGACTGATCAAAGTAATATCGAACTCATCTGGCGCAACGCCGGAGAAGGTATCTCTCGCAAGCTGGTAGAAGATCGCCCTTGCCTGCGGTCCAAACACAATCTCATCCTCATTCCGCAAGTCGTGAGACTGCACCTTTCTCCCGTTGATTAGCATACCGTTCGCACTCGGCTTCCCTTTTAGATTGCCGTCTACAATCCGATAGAGCGTCTTATCATCTTTGGGCAACTGTACTATCGTTGCATGATGTCTCGACACAAACTGCGATGCCAGCCGAATGTCGCATTTTGGGTCTCGCCCGATCGAATATACCGAACTATCCAAAGAGATCTCGCGTCGACCCTGACTGTCCTCAACGATTAAGATGCTGGTGAGCTGAGCAGAATCAGAAGCCATAGAAATTGCCGGGAAATTACCGGAGTAGTGGTCAAACTGGAATGGACCAAGCGCTGCCAAAAAGACATAAACACTCTACAATCCTTTTGTCGAATCTTTAGTGATTAAGCCCGAACAGACAGCACAAAACAACTACGCCCATCGTAATTTTTCCATGCTGTCTCTTTCAAAGCCTGTCTCCAAGTAATCATTCACAGTTAGCCTAGCGACTTCAGGACATCTCAGGAGGCGATCGCAACAAAAGCAAACAGGTACGCTCCCTAGCTCACCTCGAAATCAGTCTTGAATCTCCGCTCAAAAATGGTCACACACAACAAAAAGGAGGCCGCTTTCTAGAACGACCTCCTTTTTGTTGACCTTTTGGTACTGACTTTTCGGGAAAATTACCGATTCAACTGATAGCAGCTTCAATCTTGTAGCAGCCTTGAACTAGGCTACTGAACCTACAGGCACCTTAGCCTCAGTCAGCGTGCGATAGGTCTCACGCATCTTCAGACCGACTAAAACCTGAAACAAACCACTGCCGTTCTTAGAGCCTGGATAGTCGCGATGCTTTAGCAGTAACTCAGTCATCTCGCCGTAGTGTTCAGTCGACGTGTTGCTCAGATGGCTCTCCACGTAGATCACTTCCTCCAATCGGTCAAACTCGCCATCGAGTTCCAGCACAGAGACCTCGTTACCAAAGTAGCTGTCAGGACCATACTGCATTCGCAGACCGGGATAAGAACAAGTTAGCTTGCGTCCACAGGGGATCCAGTTGATGGTCGAGCCTTCATCGAACAGATAAACCGGATCAAAGCCCTCAATACCCTCGCGCTGAATGAGACGAACTCGCAGGATCTTATTTTCCTTATCATCAGGAATCAGATTCGTCGGCAGAATTTGGATGACAACATCTGCATACTGCTTCTGTACATCGATATAAGCCTCGAAGTCAGGCTTACGTGCATTGATGGCTGCCAAGACATCTTCATAAGTGTGTCCGCGCTCAGCCATATCGCGCTGAATCTTCCAGTTGATCTTGACCTCGTCGCTAATATCAAGATACACGCTAAAGTCTAGGAGCTTGCGTACTCGCTCGTCATATAGAGGATGCAGCCCTTCGATCACAACGATCTTGTTGGGTTCGACTTTCTCTGGTGGATCGAGTTCGCCAGTCTCATGATTGTAAATCGGCTTATCGATGGTGTTGCCTTCTTTGAGTGCCTTGATCTGCTCGTACATCAAATCAAAGTTGTTGGCCTTCGGGTTCAGCGCTGTGACTTTCTTTTCCTTGCGCTGTTTGCGATCCAAACTGTGGTAGTCATCCAAACAGATGACTGTCATGAATTCTTCGCCAAAGAGGTCTGCTAACCGACGTAAAAAAGTCGATTTGCCGCATCCTGAGTCTCCGGCAACACCGATTAAAACTACCTGGCCGTTTTTACTGGTCATAGGGTCCTCTACAACAAAATCATTTTTAAGGAATCAAAGACAGACAATCTTTTGCATGATGACAAAAAGTCAGCCACGATTGCCCAAAAGAAAAGGCTCCCCTGTATCCGGCAGCAGCATGCAGCTCATCCACCGCCAGGTCCAAGCATGAACCTATACAAATCACGCTTTTTAATGATTTGAAACTTTTGATTACGTATATTGAATATTATCAGACACCACGTCGTCACAACAAGCGATCTCACCTAGCGATCCCCGATGTACTCACTTATTGCTCGAACTATCTCGAAAGACGTAGATCTTCTCCTTCCTGCTTCAGATGTGATGCATTTCTGAAGGTATCCTCCACGACATGCTTTGGTTAGAAGCATTGTCCAAGAAGCATTGTCTGCGATCATAAGTTTCAACGAACGATGACCTCGAATACAGCCAGACGCACTACAATTTCGCACAGTGCTGCCATCCTTAAATCTGTACCGCTATGGGAGACGCTCAATCATGGCGGATGAAGTCCATCAGCATGCCCATTAGCACGTATCGATAACGCACGGTGATAGCACACAGTGATAACCTAGACTTCATATAGCTATATGAAGCCACCTGAGGCGATTATCAAGGATGTACAACCCCAGCAGCACCGTCAAAAGTGCAGACAGCCGACTCTATGTTTACGAAGTGGAAGGTTTAGGCCAAAGCGGCCAAGCAGCTGATATGGATGCGCCCCTTCGTCGTAGCGGCACTACTTCTATCGTTGTGCCCTATGCTCGTATGCAGCAAGAGACCAGGCGAATCATGCAGTTGGGCGGCACCATCGTTAGCATTCGCCCTGCTGACGAAGCGGCCCGCGAATCAGCTAGTCAAGCATCAAATTCATCGGATACAAATTCATCAGATAACGGTAGCCAGCCTGCTCACAACCCGACACCCTCCTCAGACTCTAAGAAGAAAGCAATGACTCAAGCTAAAGAAAAGAAAAAGGTTCCCGTCAACATCTACCGTCCTAAATCACCCTACTTAGGCGCATGTATTTCTAATGATGAGCTTGTTGCAGAAGGCGGTATCGGTACCGTCAAGCATCTCAAATTCGACCTTTCGGAAGGCGACTTGCACTACCTAGAAGGTCAGAGTATCGGTATTATTCCCGATGGCGAAGACGAAAACGGTAAGCCTCACAAGATTCGTCTCTATTCGATTGCCTCTACTCAGCACGGCGATGACATAGACGACAAGACCGTCTCCCTATGTGTCCGTCAGCTAGAGTACAAGGATCCAGAAACTGGTGAAGAAGTTAAAGGGGTCTGTTCCTCTTTCCTCTGCAATCTAGACGTCGGTCACAAGGTCAAGATCACTGGCCCTGTTGGTAAGGAGATGCTGCTTGCTGACGATCCCAATGCCAATATTGTCATGATGGGTACTGGAACAGGAATTGCACCCTTCCGTGCTTACCTGTGGCGGATGTTCAAAGAAGAAGAGCGCAAGGCAAACCCTGACTATCAGTTCAACGGGAAGGCATGGCTGATTTTCGGTATTCCGAAGACGGAGAACATTCTCTACAAAGAGGAACTAGAAGAAATCAAAGAAAAGTACCCCGACAACTTTGAGTTGACCTACGCTATCAGCCGTGAGCAAAAGAACTCAGAAGGCGGTCGGATGTACATTCAGCACCGGGTCGCTGAGAACGCAGAGCGGCTTTGGCAGATGGTTCAGCAAGACAACACCTACGTCTATATCTGCGGCCTAAAAGGGATGGAAGATGGAATCGACGAAGCAATGGCAGCAGAGGCCGCTAAAGCTGATGTTGATTGGTCTGAATATCGTCGCACCCTCAAGAAGGCTCACCGCTGGAACGTGGAGACTTACTAAGGAACGTGCGTTTGAGTGACACACCAAGCCCACCCCGTCGCTAAACAGGTACATGCTACGCCCTTAAGGGAAGGCATATTGTCTGTCAGCATCTCCATAAGTAAAGGCAATGAAGAGGGACTGTTCTTATCAGAGAGCGGTCCCTTTTTTCAATTTGGCTTTTACGATTGGGCTTGTACAATTGGAGGGATCATTTTTGTGAGATTGCAGGACATTGGATTCTAAGGCGGCACTAAAGGTCGGAATGCTGGGCCTGGGCACAGTAGGTACAGGAGTCGCAAAGATTCTGTTAGAACCAGAAGGCCGACATGCGTTGTTAAATACGCTAGAGCTTGAGAAGGTGGGCGTGCGATCGCTCAAACCCCGTCAAGTTGATCTCCCAAGCAAAATCTACACAACCGATCTCGACAGCATTGTCACCGATCCAAGCATCGACATCATCGTCGAAGTCATCGGCGGATTAGAGCCTGCCCGCTCGCTAATTCTTACCGCCATCAAAAATGGTAAGCATATCGTCACCGCGAACAAAGCCGTGATTTCTCGATACGGCGAGGAAATCTACACAGCAGCTACCGTAGCAGGCGTCTATGTCATGATTGAAGCTGCTGTGGGTGGCGGCATTCCTATCATTGCACCCCTGAAGCAAGCCCTCAGCGTGAATCGTATTCAAGCAGTCATGGGGATCGTCAATGGAACGACCAACTACATCCTCACTCGGATGCAAAACGAAGGCGGCGACTTTGAAGCGATTCTGGCGGATGCCCAGGCACTGGGCTATGCCGAAGCCGACCCAACTGCAGACGTAGATGGCTTAGACGCCGCTGACAAGATTGCGATATTAGCTGCACTAGCCTTTGGCGGTCGTGTTAATCGAAAGAATATCTACTGCGAAGGGATTCGCAACGTGAGCGCAGCCGACATATCGTACGCGGAAAGGCTGGGGTTTGCGATTAAACTGTTGGCGATCGCCCAGCTCCCAGAAAAACAGCTCCCAGAGAAACAGCTCCCAGAGAAAAAGCTCCCAGAGAAAAAGCTCCTAGAGAAACAGCTCCTAGAACATCACATAGAAGAACAAATCTCGAAAGACACTCACCCCGAAAGTGATTCAAACCGTATCCAGGTCCGCGTCCATCCGACCCTAGTTCCGGTCACTCACCCCTTAGCTAGCGTCAGTGATGTCAATAACGCTGTCCTCGTTGAAGGAGACCCTATTGGCAAAATCATGCTCTACGGTCCTGGCGCCGGAGAAGGCCCTACTGCCAGCGCTGTTGTTTCTGACCTAATTGCGATCGCCGCCAACTCAACTAGCCGACAGATACCAAATCCACTACTCACCTGTCCTCACGACCACACTCTCGAAATTGTTCCTAACACCGAAGTTGTCACCCGGCTCTATATCCGTCTTCGAGTCAAAGATTCTTCCGGCGTCATCGGCAAGCTTGGCACCTGCTTCGGTCAGCACGACGTTAGCTTAGAATCTATTGTCCAGATCGGCATTCAAAATAGTCTGGTCGAACTTGTTGTCGTCACTCACGAAGTCCAAGAAAGTGCCTTCTACAAAGCCCTCAATGAGATCCGCGATTTTCCAGAAGTCGTCGATATCCCCAGCCTGTTACACGTACTCTAAGCGCTTCTAATGCCTGACACCGTATCCGGGCAAGCAATATACGAATGGAGAACCTGGGCAGCGCAGCTCGCACGGCCCAGCAATGTCGACCCCTTCGAGATCGATTGGCTTTTGCAAGGCGTGACTTCTCTTACCAGCAGCGCTCTTCGACTAGAAACCTACCGTTCCAAAGAAAATATTCCAATTGCGCTCTCTCTAGAAGAACTCACTCGAAAGTGGCAACAACGTATTACCGAACGTGTGCCAGTGCAGTACCTAGTTGGCGAAACTCCCTGGCGAGATCTCATGCTTACTGTCACGCCTGATGTACTCATTCCCCGCCCCGAAACCGAACTCATCATCGAGATCGCGTTAGACCTCGCCCAGCAAAGTTCCACCAAAGAGAAAATTTTGGTTGGGCACTGGGCGGATTTGGGTACTGGGAGTGGTGCGATCGCCCTATCCCTAGCCAAACGACTCCCCATCGCCACCATCCACGCCACCGACATTAGCAGCGCAGCCCTTACAGTCGCCAAATCAAACGCTCAGAAAAACAATCTCGCAGACCGCATCGTCTTCTACAAAGGTAGTTGGCTCACTCCTTTAGAACCGCTAAAAGGCAATCTATCAGCCATCATCTCAAACCCACCATATATCCCAACACACACTGTCTTGACCCTTCAACCCGAAGTCACTAAGCACGAACCCCATATCGCCCTAGATGGTGGACCCGACGGATTAGACAGTCTCAAACACCTGATCATTAACAGTGCCAATTATCTACATCCTGGCGGCCTTTTCCTTACGGAACTAATGATCGGACAAGCAGAGACCGTCGCGGATCTGCTCGCTTACCAAAACGAATACGCTCAGATCGTCATCCACAAAGATCTCTCTGGCACTCAAAGATTCGTCTCTGCTCGCAAAGACTTATAATCACTGCACGCTCACAGAACTGAGACTTTATGGAAAGTACCGCTTCGTTTGATTGGATACTGGTCGTTCTTGCGATCGCCATCTTCTTTGGTGGTCTCTTCCTCCTGTTCGACGGTATCAACGGCAGCCGTGACTAAATCAACTACTCATTGCTTTTAGTAGGTATAAAAACCGACGCTAATAGCAAAAATCACCTCTTCGTGATCTACTCTGCTCTTTGGACTGTCGTAGAGCACCTAGTATCGTCGACACATAAACGCATCGCTTTACCTGAGGAAATCGCCTAATGGACAAAGTAACCCGTCCTAAACGAGAGACAACATTTCCCTTTCGGTTAAATCTCACAGTCCGACTGCGACCGGAGCGTCGAACAAGCTGCAATGTTGTCTCAGAGTCCATTTGAATAGACGCATCTGTAATCGTCTGCCAATTAGAGTCATCAACAGGAACAGCGCTAGAATGTACGCTCCACTCCAACGCGCCGCTAGTATCTCTAATAGAAAACTGCCATTCAGAGTGATGCTGTCGGGCCTTCATTTGCGCTTCCTGAATACCCTGATAGACAACATTCTGAGCATAGATTAGACGTTGGGTATCTAAAAATCTTACCCAGCTAGGTGCAACAATAGCCACCAGTATAGCCACGATAGCGACCACAGCCATGAATTCCAACAGTGTGAATCCATCACTGTCTAGCCTTGATCTTGAGCGAGACTGACAGTAAGAGCTGTTGAAGAGTAACCGCATATAAAATCACTCTATTAATCTGGAGAAAAGTTGTTACAGGCATTACCATTTTCTACCTTGATTCCTCCTAACAGAGTTGTTATGATCACACATCTTGAAGGTATCGAAAAGTTGGAATCTTGAGGTTGAACTTCAACAATATACGGTGGACCGTTCGTTGAAGAAACATTACCATTGTGATCAAAAGTTATCTGCGGAGTACTAGCTACAGTCCACGCACCAGAAACACGTTCAAATGTTGCTAGCTGTAAATTCTCGCTATCAGTTCCTAGCTCCGTAGTATAAAGATCCACTCCATCAACACCCAGGGAAGAAACGGTGACCGAGGGTGTAGAGCCTACAGCACTAAAAGTCACCTGTCTGCGACTTCTCTGTTGAATAGCATCTGATTGGGCATCTTTGATCACGCTAGCCAAATCGCTATTGACTGCATTCATCTTTTGACGGGTAAAGAAACCCAGCCAACCGGGCGCAGCAATAGCGCCCAACACACCCACAATTACAACCACCACCAAAAGCTCTATCAGAGTAAAGCCCTCTTCTCTTCTATCTTTGATCTGGCAAACTGCTTTCATAGTGTGGATATCAGTGAATTTCTTAAAATCAGATCAAAACTAAGTCCCGTTTGGGTTTTTGTTTGCAGCACCCCGTACCAAAACCCGACTCTCTAATGACGGAAGAACACTCTGATTGGGTATAGAAGATCCTGATGGGATTGTGGCTGCCTGAGCTGCTGTCCGTGCGCTGCCTCTTAACATCAACGCAACTTCTTGGTTGCTGCCAAGTGCCAAAGTCCCTGGCGCACTCACGCAGGCCATAAAACTATTGCTCGTGCTAGCTGTGGAAGGAGCTAAAGTATAGGCTGCATCAAAAGTAGAGCAGTCTGTAGCTAGCGCGCTAGAGTTTGGTGCATCTACGTAATCTACCAGCACTGCCCAGTCACCATCTGTGTCGACACCAGCCTCTGGCGCCCACGCAAAGAAATCGTTATTAGGTGCAACATATCCCTGAGTTTCTGCCAGTGTGGGTCCAATTACGCTTCTCTTGTACTGAGGGAGCGTATATCGGATAATTCTAGCCTGACCATCCCAGTTAGCGTTATTGTCGGTCGGCGTGTTACCCAATGTGAAATACACAACTAGCGAGTAATAAGACTGCCTTAGCTTCAAAGCCTCGCAACCATCCGCCTC
Organism: Cyanobacteria bacterium P01_D01_bin.1; assembly: GCA_039111275.1. Taxonomy (GTDB): domain Bacteria; phylum Cyanobacteriota; class Cyanobacteriia; order Phormidesmidales; family Phormidesmidaceae; genus Phormidesmis. The sequence goes on from JBCCOH010000021.1 coordinate 35,487, forward strand.
AACTGGATCTGAGAACGTTGTTGTACAATCTACACTATCCAAATCACTTGATTCATCTATTGATAAAAACTCTGGTCGCCAGAAAGCAATAACAGGCGTCGCTACCGTTCCACCAGGCCCTGTAGGCAGATCAGCATCTGTGAGTAGACTGGTAACGGCAGTAGGATCAGGGTAGACGTATACTGATTCTCGAAGATCGTCAGTAATGTAGTCCATCGCTCTTTGCATATCTCTTTGCACATTCTCTAAGCTGGCTTCACGGCGGTCTATACGAACAAGCTGGTTCACTAGATAGAGCAGTCCAGAGATTACGATACTGGCAACAATCATAGAGACTAGGAGCTCTATCAAGGTAAAGCCGCGACTGTTTGCCTGCTTGCTTTTTGTTGTCGGTAATATTAATCGCCAAATCTTAGGAATCATGGGCCTTTCCAGATATATCTAACACACATACAAAGCTGACTCGGCTATTAGCTACAGTCCATCGTGCCAGGGGCTGATGCTCTCAAATAGTCCATGTACCTACACAGAGACTGTGGATTATCGCTGTTAATGATTTGTGTGTACAGTACGGCTAAAGGCTTTCTACCTCGCTGCCCCTCACCGCTGGTGAATCCAAGCGTGGCGGCATCAGTATCAAGATCGGAGATGATATCGCCCGCGTCATCCGTTACAGCCGCATAGTCATATACACGCACACCCATATCAAAAGCAACTGGCATCGTAACAGTTGGCGTTACAGCAACTTCCACAGCGCCACCTCGAAAAGATTGGAGAACAAAATCTGGGTTGCTATCTCCATTTACATCAATCTCTCGCGCCGTCACAGCACTGGGGGTGTAGCCACTAGCAGTCCAAACAGATTCAGCCGATAGGGCTGTAGGTTTACCTACAGTTGTGATAGCAGTACCTGGTGTAGTAGAGGGTGTGCTGGACAAAGGTGCTGATGCAGACTCAGCCAAAGCTAAATCTGCGCTCGAATAGGTTGGATTGCGTTCTATTAGAAGTCGTATGCGGTCTACTTCACCCTGGGCTATCTGCAAAGCTTGTTCAGACTTTTGATTCTGGACGCGGGTAGCAACGGATAGTACCATCACTGGGGCGATAGTGGCGGAGGTTAGGGCAATTACCGCGATCGCAACCAAACACTCAATCAGCGTCAGACCACTATCAGTTTGATCATTGCTAGCTACGAGGCGAGAGAAAAGAGAGCACAGTGTATTCATAGCAGTTCAATTCTATGGAGTAGCAGGGCAGTTAACAGTCTGATTGTTTAGTACGTACGTACGATTGCCTCCGGCGTCAATCTCGACAGCGCACTGTAGATTCCGCATATACGGATCATCCGCAGCAACCTCCTGGTAGTACTCGCTCCGAGGATTGCTGATAGTGACAAAACGTCTTGATACCGGACCAGGAGGTGCAAACTGAAACGCTACGTCATAGCCCCATCGTCTTCCAGGTGCACCATAGTAAGTGATGCTAAATGGAGAACTCGAAGTAGTGTTGCTACCAGGCTCCCAGTAGTCTGCTCTTTGGTCCCAAGGACCTGTTGCATAAGTACTGTAGTTGAGCTGAAAGAATCCACCTGTGATGTTTAGATTAGTTAGGGTGTTAGCACCTACTCGCCAGTGCTCTAGCAATCGGGGAAAGTTGTGTAACCCACCATTAGATTGGTTGCGACGAGAAGGAACTACACCTGTAACCAGCAGCGCATTGATGGTTGTCTCCTGCGCCTGAATGCGATCGCGTCTTCGCCTACGGTCTAAATTATTAGTACTCAAAGTCATCAGGTTGTCAGTAATCGCTTCTCTAGCAGCAGCGGTCCTTTGAACAGTAGCGCCTAGAAATTCACCATCGCGCCACACTCTCACTGGCGAATTCTGACCACCGCTATCTCCGTCGTAGGGATTTTCTCTAAACCAGCTAGGATTATTGATGTCAGCAACTGTTAGCCCGAAAAATCTACCATTGTTGTTAACGAGTCCTTCAGGACGTAGGTGATTCATGTAAGAAGAATCGCCCCCTCCAATTGAACCAGGTCTAGCCTTTGTGAATGTGTGCGAAATAGCGCCATCCTGCCAGCTATCAGACAGGATCCCTATGGAGTCACCGACAATTTCAACAGGTCGCCAGCTATCTTGCGCTCTGTTTCCATAGTTTGTGTTTTCACCAGTCCGTGTATAGAAATTGCCGTAGTTGTTATTCAGCGCAGTCGTAAATTCTTCTTGAGTAACATTAGATGTTAGGTGCAAGTTAAAGTCGCCTTTGACAAAGGTAGGGTTATCACTAATGAAAGAGAGTCCAGCGGTGACACTAGTTGGTCTATTCAGCGTTGAGCCATTGGAAATTCTGAAGCCATATGGACGGCGTATCGGATCCGCAAAGTAGTCGACAGGTTTAGGACTAATGTAGTTATTATCATCTCCACCTGTTCTACGTAGCGGCGGATCATACTGAGTACCGAATTCAAAACTCATCAAACAGTTTGCCGCAATAATATCGCCAGAACAAGTCGTCCAAGCAGCGTCTACAGTGCCTAAAGCAGTTCGACGTGGCCGAATAATTGAATCCTCGCGCCTAGCGTCCTCCCTAAACGCATAGACGATTCCACCTACCGCATCTTGACTGTCAGGAGCAATCCAGGTGACCGTTACTTCGGGCGCTGTTGACGTAGCTGCAATTGTCGTCACCGCCTCTGATGCGCTAGTAGCCAATGTAATATCTAAGTCAATAGATCTACTAGACAGCATTTCTCGCCCATCCATAAAGCCCTTATCTAGTAAAAGAATTGCTTTGTCAGTACCATCTACGCTGATAATATTGGGACTAATATTCGGAGCTGTTGTACTTGGTGTTGCGTAAGGTGAAACCCAGCTTGAAGCGTCAGCAGTCCTTCTAGTCAGCGCAATATCGCTAACATCTTCAGAGTCGCTAGAGTCTATTACCTGATAAGCATATTCTGAAGATGAGGGCGTACTAGGTGTGGGATCTTTGCCTATTACATACTGATCGGGATTTGTATCGCTATCTATCGAGTCAATGCGATCGTCGATATAGGGTTCATACAGAGGCTGTGTGGTAGTACCGGTGTCGCCTGCGCCCAGGTGATCGTGATTTGCTAACGGAAAGAGATAGAACAAGGAAGGAAATTTTGGCTGTCCGGCGTTATTTGTAGAGCCAGGAAGATCGATTCCACTAGCAAGAGCTGCCAACTGTAGAAACCTTCGCTCTTCCGTAGCATCAGATGGAGTACCAAAGCCGAAGAAGTCATTGCCTGTAGCTGCTGTGTAGTCTATTCCAAGAGAGACTACCGTATTCGCAAGAAGCTCTTGTCCGTTCGGAGTGAGCGTAGTGTTAGACGTCAGTATCTGATTTGAACTGAGTGTGTAGTCGAACGTATTACTTCTCGCAAAACCAAATCGCCGATCTCGAATAATTTGGTTTTGCAAGTGAAATATTCTAGCTAGCCGGGCTATGTTTCTCTCGGTATCGTTGGCTGCTTCCGATTCTATTCTAGAGACATAGACATGAGGAGATGTCTGCAAAAGGAATTGGTCATCACCTGAAGACGTTAAATCTCCAACGAAAGGAACGGTGACCGAGCCAACAGCAGCGGCTATGGCGTCAAGGTCGCCAGAACTAAGTGACAAGTTCTGCACTGTTCGAATGTTGTCAGCTAACATACCCAACGTGCAAGCTGCCGTGTGTAGATATGCCTGATCGGCTGGACTAAGATCAGCGTAGGCAATCGAGGCCAGATTGTTGGGGGCAGTAGCGTCAACAAGGCGACGCAGATGAGAGAAATCACCCCACATCGAGAACATTGGGTATGGGTGGATGTGGTCGTCTTGAACGGGGATGAACGAAGGAGCGCCACCTAGAGGATCGCCGGCGAAGTAGGCTAAGTTCCTCAGTGCTTTCTTCAGACTAGTTGTTGTGGCATTGTCGTATGCACTAGCGAAGGTCGTTTCATCACCTAGAGGTGGCGCATACTCCCATCCATTAGTCCCAAAGCCGTGAAAGAAGTCAATCTCCATCTGAGGAGTACTACCTGCCGCTGTGCTAGTAGCATTGTTGAAGCTAGTACTTCTGGTAACGGTAGTCGGCGTTCCTGGATGCGATGTCATCGACATGCACATCATTGGGAAAGTCCCATTGCCTGCTCCATTAGCATGATAGACAGCCATCGACTGGACGGCGGCCAAGTTATCTCTTAGAGACAACCGATGTAGCCGAATCGACTTATCAGTACTTCCAGATAGAGTGCCGTTGAACGAAAGCGCTTCGTTGTACAACGGATCCATAAACCTATCGTCAAGAGGAGCAGAAGGCGCTGTTGATGATAGGTTACCTCTCCATCCGGTGTTATTACCTAGCTCTAAGCGCTGTCCACCAATAATTCTTAGCCCTTCATTGATAGCTTGCCGCTCCCAGTAGCCATCTAATCCTTGAACAGGATCTATTAGCTCAGAGGGGCCGGCCGTTGCTGGTATAGCTGGTGTAGATCCTGATGCCGGAATGGCAGGTGTTCTCATATCTACGCCAATACTCACCCCATTACCATTGTTGACATCCTTCAGACCGAAGTTGGATGTATAGGCAGGCTTTGGCCCGTAACGGTTGTCAGCACGATAGAGATCGTCTAGAAACGGTGTACTTTGATTCTGATTGCTGACGCGAGGGATGTTGGTTGCTCCTGTTGGCGCTGTTAGGTCCGATGTGGCCCATGCCGCTGGACGCTCCCAGGTTGTTTGATCGTTGTGGTGGGATTCGTCTGCTGTGAACATTTGAATGGGATCAAGCGCTACATCAGCGGTAGTGGCTGTCGAACCCGATGCAGACTGTACAGAGTCATCTTGTCCGGCCGCCCGTAGTACTGTTTGACCATGAGACGAAAGACTTGCGAACCAATCCACTACAGGTGCACCTCCAGCACCTGTTAGAGTACCTCCTCCTAATGTTCCAGTAACAAACTGTCCTGTAAAGTTCGTCTCTGGTTTTTCAGCCATTGTGATAGCCGAGGCTGTGGCATCAGGATATAGACAAGATTCATAGGCGCTAATCATATTTAGCCGTGGTGAGTTACCCAGAAAAATGCTGCCTTCTGTATGCATAGCGCCATTCCAGATAAAGCCATCTGCGAACAGCTCAAGATCATTCTTAAACCAGGCGGCCCATTTGTTTCCCCTAATAGCCTGACGAACCTGTTGAAATTCTAAGGTGCTGACTGTCCTATTTACCGGATTGTCGTTGATTACAAAAACATCTATTTGAAAGTTCTTGAGTAAGGTGACATTGTCCAAAGCTTCCCAGCCAGGATTGTTAGTTCCGCGTACGAGCGCCCCTCCGGCATTCTCTCTAGGACAGTTATTACCCTGAGCAGCAGTATCGATTGAGGCGTTCCGATTTACGAGTGCCTGAGCTTTGTCATCGCTGACGGCATCGTTAATCTGTCTGATCTGAGTAGAGTCAGTTGGATCAGCTTGAGCATCGTCCATGATGATGGAGTACACAACCAGCTCGTTTGCCGAGGCTGTACCGTCTCCATCAATGTCCGTAGAAAATGACCAAGCGTTGTCTAGGACATCATCGCCATTTAGATCCAGTCGTGTCTCATCTGGCAGAGTATACGGAGGAAGAGATTCTGGAGCTACGCCAGCCGGACCACCTGGAAGAGGCGTATTGGCACTACCACCCGCCTCGTTATTGGTGACGTTTTTCATCATTGCCTGGAGTTTGTTACTAGTAGGCAAACCTCCGGGCAAACGGATGTCTTGGGTAAACAGATATTCTATTTTTGCTTTTGCTCTGTCGATTGCTGGTGTTGCAGCACCTACAATCACCTCCTGCTCTCGCTGCGCAATTACTGATTGTGTTCGACTGAAAGTGCGAAAGCTGAGGGCTCCAGCAGTTAGGGTTACCATCAATAATAAAAGTGCCGTCGTTGGTAAAACAAAACCAGCTCTATTCGAACGAGTTGGTCTGTTTATGAAGAACAGACTTCTTAATAGACCGCTCATAAAACGACGCGCAAGTCGCTGAAAGTCAGAGCGAGTCTTATTAATAGCTTTGTTGCGAGTCTGCTTCTTTGCGGACATGGCGGGCTTCCTAACTGGTTGGGGGAGTAAAAGCGGAAAACAGTCTTTCCGGAAACTTTTAGTCGTGCTGCTTGCCCAGATTACCCAATCTTCACAATCGAGATAATCAGTAGGGCTACCCATCTGAAGTTAGGCAAGTGTAAGGATTTGGCAATAGTTTGGTCTGTTATCTATCCAAAGTGTTGTATAAAAGTAGCTTCAGAGAAGCGGAAGATACGGATAGTAATACTATGGAGAAATGAGAATCTATTCTTATGCACAAGAAGAATTTCTTCGTAGTGTCACAGACGCTATCTTCGAGTATAAAAAGATAGCCAAAGCTGCGGCAGACACAGACCCTTAGGGGTTGAGAATTTCAGTGAATACGAAAGCCAAAGTGAAGGTCGGTAACCTCTCGCGCGGGGGTAAGAACGACGCATACAGGCACCCAAAGCCGATGACCAAGATACCGAGTGGACAGTGGTCTAGGCTCAGTTCGAGACCGATCTAGAGGAGCTCGTGAATTGGCTGAGGGGAGTTGCGATCGCCCTCGAGGATCTGTAGAGGTCCAGGTAATTGATTGAGCTAAACGCTGCGTCCCAAATACTTAATCATTTAAGTAGTTACCAGTCCATTTTCTAATGCATAGCGCACCAATTCCGTCCGGCTATTAGTTCCCGTCTTACCGAATAGTCGACTGACATATTTCTCAACGTTGCGCACGGTTGTGCCTAGCCGACTGGCGATTTCTTTATTCATTAGGCCCTCGGCGACTAGGTCGAGTACGTCTTGCTCACGAGGGGTAAAGTCAATTTTGATGCCACTACTGTTTTGCTTGATCATGCTGCCACGCTGAGTGAGCAGAGCTTTGATCTCTTCGATCTGCCGGGCCATAGTGGCGATATCTGGGGTTGTAGAAGCGTCGGGCGTTTGCGCTGCGCGGCGTTCTATTAAGCTGGTGACAATGGCAACTAGTTCTTCGGGGTCGAAAGGTTTGGGTAAGTAGGCATCGGCCCCAGCCTGGTAACCTTGGATGCGATCGCTCGTCATCCCCCGAGCCGTCAAAAATACTACTGGCAACGCCTGAAACCTAGCGTCCTCTCTCACCTGCTTTAGAAACTGATAGCCATCCACCTGCGGCATCATAATATCTGAGATCAGCACGTTGGGAATTTCCTGCTGTAATAGCTCCCAGCCTTCCTTAGCATTGCTAGCGACCCGCACCTCAAAATTACTGTCCTCTAGATATGCTTGCACCGATTCGCGCAGGCCCGGTTCGTCATCGACGAGGAGAATTTTGCTAGAAGTATCTGCCATGAATTTGCATAAGTCAGTAGGGTTCTCTTGATGATATAGCAAAGTAAGGATGCATTCTTGCTCTGTAGCTATGGTGCTATGCTTGCCACCACAAAAATCACAAGCTAAAAACTAATGACCGTTCAAAAGTGGAAAACGCTAAACTCGAAGATAGTCTTTGACCACCAGTGGTATCGACTGCGCCAGGACAGGGTAGCCCTACCTAATGGGGAAGTGATAGACGACTACTTTGTTAGCCTTAGGCCAGATATCGCAACGGTGCTGCCGATCACAGCAGCAGGAGAAGTCGTCTTTGTCCGGCAGTATCGGCACGGCGTTCAGCAGGTACTTCTAGAGCTGCCAGCAGGAACCTTCGAAGCTGGCGAAGATCCGCTACAAGCCGCCCAAAGAGAGCTGAGAGAAGAAACCGGATATGGCGCCGACAGCTGGGAGATGATCTCGACTATCTACAACAATCCAGTCAAGCAAAACAACCGTCTCTATCTGTTCAAAGCTCAACCCGTAGCACTAGTCGGCGATCAGCGGCTAGACAGAACAGAGGACATCGAAGTGGTTCTACAGCCGCTGGTCGCCATTCCCGAGCTGATTGCATCTGGAGAAATCTCCGTAGCTGGCTCCCTCTTGGCACTTCTTTTAGGGCTTAGGCACTGCTCAGGTCATTGAGTGTAACGGCTATATTAAAAAATCTACTAAACTCCGATCGGAATACCGGGGATTGTGTCAGAATCTGACTAATGCGAAGACTGATCAAGCTCGATCAGCACACCACAAAAGGTAATCAATAGGTAGCTTCAAAAACATGACACTTCAACTAGGCGATGTAGCTCCAGACTTCTCTCAGAAGTCTTCGATGGGCGATATTAACTTTCATGAATGGGCAGGCGATAGCTGGGTGGTCCTTTTTTCTCACCCTGCTGACTTTACGCCCGTTTGCACAACTGAGTTAGGTTTGGTTGCTTCTTTGCAAGAAGAGTTCAAAAAGCGCAACGTCAAGACAATTGCCCTCAGCGTGGATGACGCAGAATCCCATAAAGGGTGGATTAAGGATATCGACGAGACCCAGAGCACCAACGTCAACTATCCCATCCTGGCCGATGACGACAAGAAAGTAGCCACACTGTACGGCATGCTCCACCCAGAGTCCAGCACAGGCAATACGCTGACTGTTCGCTCTGTATTCGTAATCGATCCAAACAAGAAGATCCGTCTGACCATTACCTACCCCGCTAGCACTGGCCGCAACTTTGACGAGATATTGCGTGTGATTGATTCTTTGCAGCTGACTGACTATCACAAAGTAGCAACGCCCGGTAACTGGCAAGATGGCGGTGACTGCGTCGTTGTTCCTTCTATCTCTACAGAAGATGCCAAGAAGCAGTTTCCAAAAGGTGTGACTGAAGTAAAGCCATACCTACGGATGACTCCTCAGCCAAACAAATAAGGCACGGCCTTTTGTATAGGTAAAGGTAAACGTGCTGCTGGATTGAGCTGGTGGCACGTTTCTCTTCTGTTCTCAAATTCTTCTGGATCTATGGGTATACGAAAGATACTGGGGTATCTGTTGGGGTTCTGTTTGCTATTAGCGACGATCGCATGCGGATTCATTCAGTTCCCACAGTGGAGCGTACTGCTATTGGGCGGACTCTTCACAGCAGCCTATATCAACAACAAATGGTCCGTTTGGAAAGACTTAGTACAAAAGGACCTAGCCACTGGCCAGCGGTTTCGGCTGCGCAGCTTTTATCAAGCACTGGCTGCAACCTATCTGATTGAGACAATCATCGTTTTTGCTTTCTATTGGCTAGGTCGTGGGGTATCTGGGTTGATGTAACTCTCAGGTGAACCCTGTAAAGCGATACGCCAAAGTATTGGCGCAGAGCTAGATATTCGCTTGCAGCATGGCAGAACATTGACCCAGCGCTGTATTCTGCCAAATCATGTAGTAGACACCGTTCGATACAACATCGATAGTTCCTTCGCCAAAAACTTGGCAGCTGCCAACGGTTGGGCAGTCGATTTGTCCACTAATTTGATATCCCTGTTGACCCACTTCAACATCGCTGATCTGATAGATAGCACCCTGAGGATAGACCTGCTTGCCCGCAACACTAATCGCCACAGGCAAGCTACAGCCATAGTAATCGCCCCTGTAAGCAACACTAATCGAGGTCCGACGAGGTGCAGGCGGTTCAGGATTAGGCACTACTGGCGTGGGTGATGCTTGTACAGGCGAGGCTGTCGTAGAGGAATCTGATATAGGCTCTATCCGTTCAGTCGAAGCAGGGTCTGGGGTGTCTTTTGAGAAGAACTCTTGCCACCACCAGGGTGCACTTCCACCAACTAGCAAAGCTATCACCACGCTGGCGACAATTTGCACTATTGGACTATCGTTTTGATTCGAGCCTGACATCTGACTTTCTCTACGAAAGAAACTAGCTTATTTAACTTTACTTCAAGCATCCACGATCTATAAATGTACAGACTTATCTTACATTTCACACTAGCTTTGAGAAGCTGGCGTGAAATGCAAAGAGGCAAGAACGAGGACAGATGGGTCAGTCTAATTGCCTATGAAACGCCAAATGAAATGTTAAACCTCATCCTAGAGCTCCGGTTCCTGATAGCCTCTCAGGCGGACGTTTAGAAAGGTTAAAAGTAATCGTGATCTCTATGAAGCGTCATACGCTAGCAGCGTAAGCCCCGGATACGTCAAACAGATGCGTCAAACACCAGCTATGGTAGCAACCTCGGGGATCGCGCCCTCTCGCCACTACCGAATTGTCGTCCTTCCGGGTGAAGGCATCGGCCCCGAAGTTGTAGAGGCTTGCTTAACTATTTTGAAAGAGCTGGCTATCTATGAGAAGTTTTCTCTCACCATAGATCACGGTTTGATTGGCAAACCCGCATGGCAGCAGTTTGGGACGTTTCTTCCTGATGAAACTTTGAAACTGTGTGAGGCGTCAGACGGTATCGTGTTTGGGGCGGTGACAAAGGGTGGTTTGTTAAAGCTGCGGCGTCATTTTGATCTGTTTATTAATCTACGGCCAGTGCGCCCGTCTCCAAGTTTGACTGAGGCTTCCCCGATTAGGGCAGACAGGCTAGAAGGTGTGGATCTGTTGTTTGTGCGGGAGCTGGTTAGCGGTATTTACTTTGGGGCGTCGGGGCGGGGAAAAGAGGGTGGGCATTACGGCTTTCATACGATGCGCTATGCGGATGAGGAGATTCGGCGAGTGGCGAGGGTGGCTTTGGGCTATGCGCAGCAGCGGCGATCGCACCTGGTTGTCGCACACAAAGAAAACGCTCTGCCGCATCTACCCTGGTCTAGGCTAGTGAGAGAGGAGTCGATCGCCTTTCCGGATGTAACTGTAGAACCGATGCTAGTGGATAACCTGGCGATGCAGTTAGTGATGAGACCTAGAGACTTTGATGTGATCCTAGCTGGGAATTTGTTTGGTGATATTTTGAGCGATTTGGGAGGTGCGATCGCTGGATCAATCGGTCTGCTCGGTTCGGCTAGCCTCAACGCTGACGGCTTTGGCATGTATGAGGCTGTCCACGGCACCGCTCCCGATATTGCCGGGAAGGGCATTGCCAATCCGTTGGGAACGCTAGCAGGTATTGTGCTAATGCTAGAGCAGTGGGGCGAGAAGAGCGCAGCTAGCCGACTAGCCACCATTCAGGCGGATTTGCTGCGTCAGGGCTTTAGGACTTTTGATTTGGCTCAAAAGCCACCTGCTGCTCCAGAAAAGGTCGTGACAACTGCCGAAATTGTCAGTTTATTTTTAACAGCTATTCAGGAGCTAGACAGGTAGAATGCGTTGATGCTCTGATCTGTTTGCGCCCGTTCTATACGTCTTGGCTATCTTATGAAGCACCAAAACCGCCTACTGAAGCACCAAAACCGCCTGCTGAGTTTTTCGCAACTGACTGCTTTTGGTTCGTTCAATTGTCGTGTCGTTAGTGCTGTGCTGATACTCAATGCTGTTTGCTCGGTTGCGACAGGTGCTGAAGCGTCTGCTAGATTCGCAGACAATGCGTTTGTAGAACTAGATGAGCAGCAGAATGCAGAACAGCATAGTTTGGAACGGCATACTGCGGAACAACAGGTCAAGGTGCTGGCGATGGATGCGTATCCTGATCCTTTTCTCAGTAGCAGTCCTAGCTTAGGGTTTTCTAACCTAGACTCTATTCCAGAAGTTTCAGAGGCTTTCAGTTCAGAGGTTCTAAGTTCAGAAGTATTTAGTTTAGAGGCTTCTAGTTCAGCGACTTCTAGACTAGAGATTCCTGTGGGGGAAGATCATGAGTTGCCGCTTGTCTTGGTAGAAGAAGCGCCGATTAGTCAAACAACTGATGATCGCGGCATAAGCGCAGATCTAATCGCACAGTTTGATGAATCTGATAACACGGCGGCTCCGCCTAAATTTGGTCAGAAAGGTAAGCCGCGCTGGTATGTCCAAGGCGGCGTCGGTGCAGACTTTGATGACGATCTGTTTGGCCTAGTCGGGACTGGCGTTTCTTACTTTGTTTTTGAGGGCCACAGCATTAATCTGGAACTAAATGGTCTAGCCGTTGACCAGCAAAATAACAATGCTGTCGGCTTAAACTTAGCTTTGTTAGTGCGATCGCACTGGATACGCGGCGACAACTGGTCTATCTACATTGACGGCGGCGCAGGACTGCTGACCACCAACAATGATGTCCCCGACGCGGGCTCGAGCTTCAACTTCACGCCCCAGATCGGCGGCGGCGCAACGTTTGCTGTCAACGACACCCAGCGCATCATGACCGGTCTACGCTGGTATCATATTTCCAATGCCAACACCTTCGAAGCCAACCCCGGACTAGATGCCATCTACGGCTACGTCGGCTACAGCTTTCCTTTTTGACTACTCTACGGGAAGGGCAAAGCTCTACGACTCCGCTCAGCCATCCCTATTCATCCTTCACCCTTCCTACTCCATCCTTCTCTTCAATGCCTACCGAACTAACTTGCCTTCTCCTGCTTGCGCTCTGGTCCATTCCACTAAATCACATTCCTGCGATCGCCCGCATCTCTGAGGCGGGCGTTGAATGGGCAGCAGGCAATCGCGACAAATATATCGAAGGGCCACTCTGGGTGGGCCGCGCTGACCGAGCGCAGCGAAATCATCATGATAATCTAGCGATGATTGCGGTGGTGATTTTGGTTGCGCAGGTGACTGGTCAGACGGACGGATGGACAGCGAATGCGGCGATCGCGATTCTGGCTTTTCGAGTTTTGCACGGTGTGTTTTACATTGCGGGGATTGGGCCAGTGCGATCGCTTGCCTATGTATGCTCTTTGGCTGGGATAGGCGTCATCCTTTGGCGAATTGTGGCTTAGCAAAGCACGATGAAAGAACTCCTCACCGGCGAGACGCGGCTAGTATGAGCGCAGGCACCATTTCATCCTCTAAAGTTAAAGCACTACCCTGAAGTCGCCCAGACTCAAAGAAGCTGAAATACGAACCCTGGGCAGAGCCCACTTACTAAAGCGCTTACCTAGTCGCTCAACAGTCACAAAAAATATGGGCGATACAGGACTCGAACCTGTGACATCCTCCTTGTAAGGGAGGCGCTCTACCAACTGAGCTAATCGCCCGTAGCCAACACAGCCAAACTGCGTATCGGGATTTAGATGATAACAGGTCACGTACCACTTTTGCACAAGAAAACTGCGAGCAGGTTTTCTGATCCCCTGGTGACTTCGACTTTGCTCAGCCCCACTCTTGTCGGGGACTGAGCGGAGCCGAAGTCCTTGACAGCAATCAATTCATTTGTATTACTAGGTGTTGCCTCTACATCCTCTGTTTCGCTATGCCCGCAGGCCGTACGCACGACCAAATTACGCTCTGGTGTCTGCCCTTTGTGACTACCAGCGCCTTCGGATTCACCTACAGCCTACCGCTGACGGTGATTGTGTCTCTCTCCTTTTTAGTCGGTGGCTTTATGCTTGGCCCCGACTTAGACATCCGCTCTGTTCAGTACGTGCGATGGGGACCGCTGCGCTGGATTTGGCTACCCTATCAGATTGCGATCAAGCACCGTTCGCAGCTTTCGCATGGGCCTATCGTTGGTACGGCTTTGCGAGTCGCTTATCTATCGGTATGGCTGTCGCTGTTTGCGATCGCGGGTATGACCCTTTTGAACGTACTGTGGGATGCTCAGTTAACGTGGCAAACGGTCAGAGAGCCCTTTCAGACTCTGTTTAGAAAGTACTTGTTTGAATGGCTTGCTGTTGTTATTGGACTAGAGCTGGGGTCGATTAGTCACTCTGTAAGTGATGCTTTTGGCAGCCAGCTCAGCAGTCGAAAGCGCAGTCGAAAGCGTAGAGAAAAGGAAAGAAACAACAAACATCATTAGACTGCTAAAGAGCTAGAGCGCCAAAGAGCTCGAGCATTAAAGAGTATTCGACTCTATCTAAAGAAAGAGGAACTCCTGGTAGTGCATTCTCAGACATGCCAGCGAAAGTATCACCAGCAGCATTATTCAAGCGGTGTTAGGAAAAATAACCAAAAGGTAATAATTCCCTCTAACCGCTTTATGTGCATGGTTTCAGGAGTTGGATTACTCTTCGGTGGCTTGACACTCTCTTCGGTGACTTGACACTCTACGGTAGCAAGACTTAATTTTGTGTTTGTCGTGGTTAAGCTGCTCTTTTGTGAGTCGTAGTGATCGCGTTACTGACCTCTTGTGTCATTGATTTATCTAAGGCACTATTGGTGGAGCGCCATCGGCGGGTCTCTACTCAGCAGCTAGCCTAGCAAGGGTCAAAAAAGGAGAGATTGCAGAGATGAGATTTAAGTATGTAGCGGCTCTAATCACTGCTTCTATGCTCGGTCTAACTGTGTTAGGCGGCTGTAATACTCAGGTGCCCGACGCTGTCGACGGTGCTGTAGAAGATGCGGAAGAGGCCGTTGAAGACGCGGGTGAAGCAACAGACGAAGCTATCGATGACGCTGGCGAAGCTGTTGATGACGCGGCTGAAACAACCGATGACGCTGTCGATGAAGCAGTCGAAGATGTTGAAGAAGAAACTGAATAGCAATTATTTTGGGTACCTCTATCCAGATTGCTACGTTCCAAATTGCTGCCTAGTATTGGAAAAGTGGTGCTAGTGAGAAAATACAAAGAGAAAGGTTACAGACTAGTAATCAGAACCTTTGTTCTTATTCCTCTTTGCTCAGCGCTTTCTCAGACTTTGCTGTAATACTCAGCGCATACTATTGCTGGTAGACAGCAGTGCCCCTGCTAAGTCAACTAACCGTAATTCTAGCCTATTTGCAGTTTCAATCCATTTGTTATCAAAGTTTTAGGAGTCCAAAATGAAAGTTCAATACCTAGCTGCTGTAGCTGCTGCTTCTGTTCTCGGCCTTGGTACGCTCGCTAGCTGTACGCCAGAAACAACTGTCGAGACAGATGCGACTGAAGATGTTGAAGTCGATCCTTGCGCGGCTGATCCTTGCGCGGCTGACCCCTGCGCAGCCGACCCTTGTGCGGCTGACCCTTGTGCGGCTGACCCCTGTGCTGCCGAGTAATATTCCGCTGTCTTAGGTTTGGCCAGGTTCTGACTCTTTGGATCCTAGCTAGCATCGAAAAGTCTCTAGCCAATGGCTAGAGGCTTTTGCGCGTGTTGGGCCGCTGTCTTTCTCTACTTTTTCAATTGAAGCTTATGAACGTTGCATTCGTTGGACTCGGTACGATGGGCGCACCGATGGCGCTAAACCTGTTGAAAGCAGGATATTCGGTTACTGCGCATAATCGCAGTCGAGAGAAAGAACAGCCGCTAGTAAAAGCAGGCGCAGCGGCCTCTCCTACCCCTCAATCCGCTGCCACCGACGCTGACATTATTATTACTTGTGTTAGCGACACCCCTGATGTAGAAGCTGTCGTATTGGGAAATTCAGGCATTATCCACGGTGCTCAGCCCGGTGCTCTGGTAATCGATATGTCTACCATTAGTCCTAGTGTCACCCGTAGCATTGCCGCTCGTCTAGCTGAAGAGGCCGTTCACATGCTAGACGCCCCGGTCTCCGGCGGTTCGGAAGGTGCTCAGAAAGGTACGCTGTCGATTATGATCGGTGGCGAGGTCGAGGATGTTGAGAAGGCTCGGCCTGTTTTGTCGACAATGGGTAGCACTCTCACCCACGTTGGCACGATTGGCGCAGGGCAGACCACGAAGGCTATCAATCAAATTGTTGTGGCGGGCACCTATTGGTCCGTAGCTGAAGGCATGGCGCTAGGGCTAAAAGCGGGTTTGGATATGGAAAAGGTGGTTCAAGCAGTTGGGAGTGGGGCGGCAGGGTCTTGGGGGCTGACGAACCGATCGGGCAACATGATTGCTAATGAGTATCCCCTGGGCTTTCGAGTGCGGTTACACCAAAAGGATTTAGAGATTGCGCTAGAGGCCGCGCGTGAGCTAGGTTTGCCCTTGCCAGTGGCAGCGTACGTAGAACAGATAGAAACTGGGCTAATGGCGCAGGGGTATGGTGACGAGGATGTATCGGCTATAGCAAGGGCTATTAGACAGATGGGCGCAGTCAACGCTAATAGCAGTAGGAATTAGCCTCGTCGTATGGACCACTACTATTCTACTGATTGAGACTATTCGCCTCTTCCACCTATGAAAACTTGTTTAATAACGAGAAGATATGAGAAAGGTTGCTGTCGTCCATGAGTGGCTAGCGAGCTGTGACGGGTCCGAAAAAGTTGTCCAACAAATTCTCAATATCTATCCCCATGCGCATCTCTATAGCCTAGTTGATTTCTTGCCTGTGCATCAGCGTGCATTTATCCAGGAAAAGTCAGTTACGACATCGTTTATCCAACAGCTTCCATTTGCTAGGCGTTCTTTTCGCAACTACCTACCGTTGATGCCGCTAGCGGTAGAGCAGTTTGACCTGTCGACCTACGATCTGGTCATCTCTAGTCACCACGCTGTAGCCAAAGGCGTGATCACTCGCCCTGACCAGCTGCATGTTTGCTATGTTCATACGCCTTTACGCTACGGGTGGGAGTTTCAGCATCAGTACTTACGTCACGCTAGGCTAGAGACCGGAGCAAAGAGCTGGCTGGTTCGAGCGGTTTTGCACTACTTACGCCTGTGGGATGTCATCAGTGCCAACAGAGTCGACTGCTATGCTGCCAATTCCCGCTATGTTGCTAGGCGGATAGAAAAGACCTACCGTCGCAGTGCTAATGTGATTTATCCTCCAGTCGATACTCAGCGATTTGTAGCAGACGCGAAGCGGGATAATTTTTATCTAACGGTGTCACGGTTTGTGCCTTACAAGCGTCTTGACTTGATTATTGAGGCGTTCAATCAGCTAGGTTTACCTCTCGTTGTCATCGGGGATGGCGATAGTCGTTCGACTCTAGAAAAAGCGGCCAAGCATAATATCCAATTCTTGGGCCAGCAGCCTGACAATGTCGTAGAAGATTACATGCAGCGCTGTCGGGGATTTGTCTTTTCTTCAGAAGAAGACTTTGGAATTACACCTGTCGAGGCTCAAGCGGCGGGCGCGCCCGTTGTTGCTTATGCCAAAGGAGGGCAGGCAGAGACGGTAGTTCATAGTGAAACGGGTTTGCTGTTTCTAGAACAGACGGTAGAGAGTCTGACAGATGCTGTCAGACAGCTACACAGCAGGGAAGCAATCTTCGAACCAAAAGTACTGAGAGCTAACGCTGAGAAGTTTGCAGCTCCGCGTTTTCGTGCCCGTTTTGAAGCGTTTGTAGAGCAAGCCTGGGCCCAGTTCCATGCCGGTAATATTACTGGCATGTAGATCGCTTGGCATGCAGATCGCTTGGCATGCAGATCGCTGTCTTTGAAAGTCAACTTTGTTAGTCAGGTCAATTACTTGGAGACTGCGGCCTTACCCCGGAAAAGAACGCTACGCTATTGTTGCCATGCTGTAGACGGCCTGTTGTCAGACTTTTTGTACTTTATCCTCTATACTTTTTCTCTTGTATCGGTCGCTATAATAGGAAGCTATAACATTTGGCTATTATTCCTGATTGGTTGGGTGTGGTTATGCTGGGAACAACTACCAGCAATTTCAGCAGCGTACTAAGCTCAGAGGCTAGCAAGCAGCTGTTTTTTTTAGGACCTAGGTTGCTAAAGGCGATTCTAGATAACGGTCTAGTTGCCTTAATCGGTATAGTTTGCCTACCGCTGATTTTGCTCATCAGCCTATTAGTTTTTTTGAGTTCTCCGGGGCCGATCTTCTATCAACAACCGCGAATCGGTCGAGATGCGAAGCCATTTTGGATATGGAAATTTCGCTCGATGGTGATAGATGCAGATCAGGTCCTAGCTCAGCATCTTGCTCTTCATCCTCAGCTACAGCAGGCTTGGGA
>JBCCOH010000022.1:0-51902 GCA_039111275.1 Cyanobacteria bacterium P01_D01_bin.1
AGACCGGAGATGATCTTCAGCGGCCTGTTTCAGAATGGACAGTCGCCAACAAGATTGAAGCAATGAGCTTCGCTGCCTATAGAGTCTTATCAGAGCTGTTTCCAGCCGCAGCAGACAAGGCACTTTTTGACGATGTCATGACTTCGCTGGGCCTAGATATCAACAACGATACAACCGACACCACGACTGCTGCTGGTATTGGTAACATATCAGCCGAAACCCTGATGGTATTTCGCCGTGCTGATGGCTCTAATCAAGAAAACGGCTACGCCGACACTACGGGATACGTGCCAGTCAATGCAGATGCCAACAACGTTGTTGATCTTCAAAGATGGACACCCGAGTCTGTTCCAATCGATGCGATCGACTCTACATCCGAGTCCACCGACTCAATTAGACTGCAAGAATTCCTGACGCCCCAGTGGTCTGTCACCACGCCTTTCGCGCTAGAGTCTCCCAATTCTGTACGGCCTGTAGCACCTGAGCCTTTTTTACTGGTAGATGCAACGGTTGATCTAGAGAATCGCACAATTACGCTCGCTGGCGAAAACGAGGCTCAGCCGATCACCGCTGATATGGTTGGCGTAGTAGGTGAACCGGATAAGTTTATCAATCAAGCTTTTATCGATCAGGCTGAGCGTGTGGTTGCAGCAAGCGCTAACCTGACTGATGAAGAAAAGCTAATTGCAGAATTTTGGGAAGATGGCGGAGGGACCTCTTTTCCTCCGGGGACCTGGCATACGTTTAGTCAGTTTGTCTCAGCTAGAGACAACAACAGCCTAGACGAAGATGCGCTGCTTTTCTTTAGCCTTGGTAATGCCGTTTTTGACGTCAGTGTATCTACCTGGGAAGCAAAGGTATTCTATGACTATGTTCGCCCTATTCGGGCAATTAGAGAGCTAGGAAAGCTAGGACTCTTGAATGGTGGTATGACCGGAACGGACGAAGTAACGGGCGAAACTGGGTTTGTAATCGAAGCCTGGGGCGGGCCCGGTCAAGGCACAAGGACAATTCTTGCTGATAACTTTCTCACCTACCAGACACCTGGAAGTGATGTTTCACCCCCTTTTGGAGAATACACGTCTGGTCACAGCTCTTTTAGCGCTACTGGCGCAGAGATCCTAAAGCTGTTCACAGGTAGTGATGACTTTGGCGCGGCGGTCACGTTTGAATCTGGATCTTCTCGTTTCGAGAATCAGCTGACACCGTTGGAAGAGACTACTTTGAGCTGGGATACGTTTACTGAGGCTGCAGATGAGGCTGGACTTTCTCGTATCTACGGTGGAATTCATTTTGATGATGGCGATCTGAATGCTCGGGTGTCTGGTCGGCAGGTGGCAAATGCGGTCTGGGATAAGGTGCAGGATCTCGCTAGCAGCGGCGATGTGGTCACGTTGGATTTTCGTGCAGATAGATTTAGTACTGACTCAGAGATTGGCTTTTTTACTGTAGACGATACGTCAGGGAGTATAGACGGCCTTTCTTCTTCGAGTATGGGGTATCTGACTGCGGCGCTTGCTCGCTCTTCTGTCTTGTTTTCGGCGATGCCTGAAAATGCAGCGTTTGAGTCTAATTTGACGCCGTTTAGTAGTCGCTCTTTGCTTGAAGACAGCTACATTCAATTTTTCTCTATCAGTGGCGGTACCGTCGATAGCTTCTTGCGTGGTGGCGATGGGCAAGTTTCGCTATCTAGCATCGAGCAAGTCAACCAGGCAACTGGCTTGGATCTATCTATTGCTGGACTGAGTGTGAATGCCTCGCCCTCTAGCTCGCCGTCTGCTGGGACTGCCCTTCAGGGGATCACTCAGGCTGAAGTCCTTGATTTGACCGAACTAGCCTCTGACGTAGAAGTAACCTTTACAGTCGAAGGAGAGGCCGTCTTTGACAATGCGGTTGGATTCTACATTATTGATGATTTGACTGGGCGAGTTGGCGACTCTATCGGTAACGTGTTCTCGCCGGAAGATACGACGAACTATGTGCAGGCAGCATTGGCAAATCGAATTGCTGATATCTCTTTGTCTGCGGATAGCGGCAGCTTTAAATCTTTTTCTAGTACGCTAGAAGCTGGGCAGATTCTTGCGCCTTTCCTAATTATTGATGGCACTGTCGATGAACTTCTAGATAGCGATACCGACAGCGATCCGGCCATCTACTTTCCCTTCTTAGGAGCCAATTCTGACGGTGCGGACCATGTTCGCCTGTTCGGCAATAACACTTTTGGCTTTGAAGATATGGTTGGCGGGGGCGATCAGGACTTCGATGATGTGATAGTTCAAGTTGAGTTTGCTCAGAGCATGAGTGCCTGATCTCTTTGCATCTTTTTCCGCATATCTACTGCACGTCGAATCCTATACAACGAATCGATCTAGGGCTGTCTTAAGTGCTTCTATCTCTTCTTCAATCTTGCCTTCTGCGGCGGCCCTGGTAATGCATTCGCTTAGATGCTCGTCTAGAATCACTCTGGCCACTCGGTCTAGTCCGCCTCGAACCGCTGCCACCTGGACCAAAACGTCGGGGCAAGGGCGGTTCTCTTGCACCATCGTTTTGATGCCTCGAATATGACCTTCCAAACGTGACAGCCGATTTACAATCTTTTTGAGAGATTCTTCGCTGTGGATGTGAGGATGTGAAGCTTGGGAGTTGGCTGCCTGTAGATGCGAGCGATCGAAGGAAGACTCGACGATCAAAGAATCGCTGGTCTGAGGATTGGTATTTGACGAAATAGAATTAGAAGACTTCACTAATATGACCCACACGGGCTAAGGGAATCTGGACTCGGTCAAGAGTGGATGAATCTTAAAAATGTTGTGGTTCGTATCAAAAACAAATATTACAGTTTTGTTTGTTAAGTGAAGTTAAGTAGGCTGATATTTTTGAATGGCTCTATATTTTTGAATGGCTCTACTGATGACTGATGGCTCTATTGATGTTTCTGGAATGTCTTTTTGGGAAATGTCTTAGGGCGTATTCAGAATCATAGGATAACGAAGTGAGTCCTGGCATGTTGGATTTTTTAAGTAAGGCTTTACTTCTTTGATGCCCTAGGGGGGTATTGCAAAGGCTAGAAGCGATCACTCATGATTAGTCGAACTCTCTAGTTAAATACGAGTAGACAAGCATGAGTGAGTGGAGAATTTCGTCGGCTATTTTGTCAGCTTCGGTGCAGCAGGCGCACAGATTGCTATCTGGTGAGCAGGCTGGGAAAACAGATCAGAAGAGAGCCAGCAAGAGGCTTCAAGCGCTGGGTGCGGCTGTTGTATTGGCGATCGCAACAGTTGGCTGCAGCGGTACTAGTTCCCAAGTGGTTGATAGTGCTGAGCCCTCTGATACCGAAATGACCGATGCGGAGGCGACAGCAGATGGTTCAGGAACGCTTGAAATTCGCGCGAATGGCGAAGACTTTGTTCGCCAGGGCTTTGTCTCTAAAGACGGCTGGGAAATCGAATTCGACCATGTGTACGTCACGCTAGCGGAAATCACGGCTAGCCAGAGCGAGCCTCCTTTTGAACCCGGTCAAGGTGAGCTGGTCGCTCAGCAGCAAGTTAAGCTAGCTGAGCCTATTACGGTAGATTTGGCAGAGGGAGATGAAACAGCAGCGCCGGTCATGGTCGGGGAAATCTCGCCCGCACCGACTGGGCGCTACAACGCACTAGCTTGGGAGCTGACCGCAGCCGAAGAGGGTCCATCGGCTGGCTACCCACTGATGCTAGTCGGCAGTGCAGTTAAAGCTGATGCTGCCGATGCTGAGCCGATCGCCTTCCAGATTAGCCTGGACGAACCCTATGTCTATTCCTGTGGTGACTTTGTCGGGGATGCTCGGAAAGGAATCTTAACAGCTGATAAAACCGCTGATTTAGAGGCGACTTTCCATTTTGATCACCTTTTTGGCGATGGCGAAGCGCCTGCTGATGATGAGATCAATACAGGTGCGTTAGGCTTTGAACCGATTGCTCAGCTTGCTGAGAATGGCACAGTGAGTGTAGATAGCGAACAGTTAGAACAATCACTGTCGGCTTCAGATTATCAAACGTTACAGGCGGTGATGCCCAGCTTGGGCCACGTCGGGGAGGGCCATTGCGAAGCAAGCAACTGAATTCTGCGGTCTCTGTTCTATTTTTGACGATTGGTCTATCGCTGTTGTCAAAAGCGCCAGTCGCGCAGGCTCACGGCGCTGTGGTTGAAGTCAATCCAGCTGCTGTTGAGATTAGAGCTGCGTTTGATACTGGCGAGCCGATGAGCGATGCGCAGGTAGCAGTCTATGCGCCTACGGACCCAGAAATGCCCGTGGCTGTGGGTCAAACCGATGGCGAGGGGCGATTCGTATTCTCGCCTGATGCGACAGCAGCCACTGAATCGTTAGCAGACGGTCGCTGGGAGGTCACCGTTAGAAAGGCGGGGCATGGTCAGACGGCCTACTTTGAGCTGGGTAACGGGATCTTGCGCCCTGCGTCTGATCCATCAGTGGCCCAGTCACGGTTTGATATGCAGCACTGGATCAGCATAGCTGCAATCATCTGGGGATTTATTGGAACTGCGCTCTACTTCAAGTCGCGTTCTAAACCAACCGCTGGCGATCAGGCAGCTAATCGTGCAAACGGCCATACAGTGGCGGTTGCTTCCGATTCGAGGAGCGATCGCTAGTGCATATTCCTGACGGTATCCTTCCGGCGCAGGTCTGCATTGCGGGCTATGGACTGACGGGCCTGTTGACCTGGTATTCGCTACGCCGAATTGATCGGCAGGGCGATCCCAGCTCAAAAATTCCTAAGGCGTCTCTTTTGACAGCTGCTTTTTTTGTGGCGTCTTCTATCTACATTCCGATTCCGCCTAGCAGTGTTCATTTAGTTTTGAACGGGTTGCTGGGCGTTTTGCTGGGCTATTTTGCGTTCCCAGCAATTTTGATTGGGCTGTTTTTTCAGGCGCTGGTAGTCGGACATGGTGGGCTGACGACGTTGGGGATCAATGCCAGCATGATGGGTATCCCGGCACTGATGGCCTATCATCTCTTTCAGCTAAGGCATATCGGTAACAAAGCAGGGAAGAGAGACCCACTAGACGAACGCGCTGCCAGGATCAGAGTGGGCCTATTTGCTTTTTTGGGGGGCGCTGTGGGACTGGCCATAGCGGCGCTAATCTTTACCGGGATTGTGATTACTACGGTGCCTGCTGACTTCGACTTTGATACAGAGCGAACGGCAATAGTCGCGCTGCTGGTTTTGCATCTGCCGCTAGCGCTGTTAGAGGGAGCTTTTACGGCGATGCTGGCCGTTTTTTTGCACCGGGTAAAGCCAGAATTACTGGCTGGGAGATAGAGGTGAATGGCACTGGCTAATTTTGAAACCTACGTGCGCGGGCGATCGCGTCTCCACACCTGGACCCCTCGGCTAAAGCTAGCTAGCCTTGGGCTGCTGATGTTTGCTTTTGCCGCTGTTAGGCATTTGGCCTTGGTGCCGCCGATGCTTTGTCTAACCGCCGGTTTTTACCTGCTCTCTGAGCTGCCGTTTTCCTTTTTGCTAAAGCGGTTGAGCTACCCAGGATTGTTTATCTTGATGGTGGTGCTAGTGCTGCCGTTCTCGACGGGAGAAACGGTGCTTTGGCAGTGGGACGCTTTGGCACTGCGGCAAGAAGGGATCGAGACCATGCTGCTGATATTGGGTCGGTTTCTTTCGATTTTGACGTTGGGATTTATCTTGCTGGGGACAACACCTTTTGTGACTTTGCTGCGGGGGCTGCGATCGCTCGGTTTGCCGCATCTAATTGCAGACATGACCCTGTTGACCTATCGCTATCTGTTTGAAACTGCAGAAATGCTTAGCACCATGCAGCGCTCAATGCGGCTAAGAGGCTTCGGCCAGCAGCAGCGATGGTTTCGATTGCAGCGTCAAGATTTGCAAAGGCTAGCCGGACTGCTAGGTACGCTGCTAGTGCGTAGCTACGAACGCTCGGAGCGCGTGTATAAGGCAATGCAGCTGCGAGGGTATGGGCAGCAAAAGCGGTCTGTCGAAAAACCGTCAATTGATAGCAGCAGCGTGCTATTAACTGGCTTTAGCATCATCGCCGCTTTAAGCTTTGTGATTGCCGAATTCTCACTGCCTGCTGTTAGCCTATAATCGCTTCTTGTGCGACCTTAAAAGACTCTTATAAAACTACCAAATCTACTGTTAAATTCTTCTCGTAACGTTAAAGTCACTGTAGACATCAGGATAGTTCGAATGAGTCTAGTTCCCGCTCAGCAGTCTGTAGAAAATGAAGTATTTCTAGAAGAACAAAAGAAAGCGAAGCAAGGGAAAAGCGCGATCGCGACCCGCAACCTCACCTTCTGCTATCCCAACTGCGATCCTGTTCTTAACAATATCTCTCTATTTGTCCATCAGGGACAGCGAATTGGCATCATCGGCCATAACGGCTGCGGTAAAACTACCCTATTCATGCTGCTCTGTGGCGTACTTTCTCCTAACTCAGGAGAAATCTCTCTTCTAGACCAGCCGGTTGAGCCTGGACAATTTCGCCCAGAAGTGGCGATGCTATTTCAAGACCCTGATGACCAGCTATTTTCTCCTACTGTCAGAGAAGATATCGCCTTTGGTCCGCAGAATATGGGTTTAGATCCAGAGGCGGCTACCGCTAGGGTGAATAGAGCACTGGCCGTGACTGGAACGGAATTTCTGGGCGATCGCACGCCTCATCATCTATCGGGTGGTGAGAAACAGATGGTGGCGATCGCGGGTCTGCTGGCAATGAATCCTGAAGTCATACTGCTCGATGAGCCCACAGCTAGCCTAGATATGCGTACGCGCAGGCGGCTGATCGGCTTTTTGCAAAGATCTGCCGAGACACTGCTGATTTCGTCTCATGATCTAGAATTTGTGCTGGAGGTGTGCGATCGCGTTCTCCTCATCGATAACGGTCAAATCATTGCCGATGGCGATCCGCTAGATATTATGGGCGATCAGGAATTGATGGAAGCTCATGGATTAGAGAAACCTCACTCATTGATTCCACACGTTCGTCCGCATCATCGTCGTCTGTCAGTAGCGGTTAATGAGCCGTCTGTCCGTCCTGTGGAATTCAACAGGGAACCTTATTAGCACTGGAAAAACTTAGGCTATGTTTTGCAATATTCGTTATAGGCTAGTTCTACACGATAACAACCGTCTAGCTTCTTCCTTTTCTCATGAGATAGGATGGAAGCGACTTCGTGACTAGTGCGTATGACATCAGTATCTAATCAGCAACCAGCAATAATTCGTACAGAACGTGGCCTGACTATTACAGGTACCCGGATTACGCTCTACGATGTGATGGATTACGTAACCGCTCAATATCCTCCTAAGTTCATCCGGGGTCTTTTTAACCTAACTGACGAACAAGTCAATGCTGCTTTCAATCACATTGAAGCGAATCGTGCTGAGGTCGAAGCTGAATATCAAATTGTCCTGAGAGAATCTGAAGCACTTCGTCAGTATTACGAAGAACGAAATCGTGATCTCATCGACCGACTTGCAGCAAAACCCCCCAGACCGGGTATGGAGATTGCCTGGAAAAAGCTGCAAGAACAGAAAGCAAAGCGTTATACCCGACTTGAGTCTCCTAGGTGATCTTTCTAGCCGATCACAACCTTGAGGGACATGCTTTGCTTCTGTCAGGCCATATCGCTAGCTTAGGTTGGTTAGATCTGCTGCCAGTTCGTTTTGTCACGTTCGAAGAAGTTGGACTAGCTGCTGCTAGCAACGACAGAGTAGTTTGGAAATTTGCTCAAACAAACCAAATGGTTCTGCTAACGGCGAATCGAAGTATGAAAGGCGAGAATTCGCTAGAGCAAGTAATGCGTGAAGAAAACATGCCTACCTCGCTGCCCATTGTCACGATTGGAGATGCCAATCGGGTCTTGACTGATTCTGATTACCGCAATCGTTGTATCGGTCGACTGATTGAAATTGTCTTTGACATTGATGATTACAGAGGGGCGATGAGGCTTTTTGTTCCATAAAATTGACTCCTCGAAATGACAGTGATGTTGATCGTAACTATATCGACAGAGATACTGCACAACGTGGACACGTTAGACATTTGCTAGATGCCTATGTACAAACTGCACGCAGATTGAGCCTTCTCCTACGCCAGAGGCGACTCGCTTGACTGAGTTGTGGCGGACATCGCCTACGGCGAAGACACCGGGAACGTCGGTTTCTAGGAGGAAGCGATCACGCTCCAATGGCCATCCTCTCTCTGCGCTGACGTCGGGCCCTGTACAGATGAATCCCCTTTCATCACGCTGCACCTGGTCGCCTAGCCAGTCTGTGCTCGGCGTTGCGCCAATAAAAATAAACAAATAGCTGGTCGGAAATGTTTTGGTCTCACCAGATTGAGAATCTTCGACCAAAATGCTGTTTAGCCGCTCGTCGCCTTGAGCTTCAACAACGCTATGAAACGGCATCACGTTGATATTCTCAGTGCCTTCAATTTGGTCAATTAGGTACTGCGACATGCTTTTAACTAGCGACTCACCGCGCACTAACATATTCACCTGCTTAGCATATTGAGAGAAATACATCGCCGCCTGCCCAGCCGAATTCGCCCCGCCTACAACGTATATTTCTTCTCCTTTACAGGCAGGTGCTTCCGTCTTTGCCGCACCATAGTAAACGCCCGCGCCGGTAAACTTATCGACACCAGGCACTTTTAACAATCGCCAAGACACACCCAATGCCAGGATCAGCGCATGGCAGCTGATTTCACTGCCGTCCGCTAGCGTAATCGTGCGATAGTCGTCTTCTATTCGTAGTGCTGTGGCTGCCTGAGGCGTCAGAATTTCTACCCCAAAGCGCCTAGCCTGAGTGACAGCGCGTCTGGCGAGGTCATCCCCGCTAAGGCCAACCGGAAAGCCTAGATAATTCTCAATTCGAGAGCTAGTCCCTGCCTGCCCACCTGGGGCTTCTCGCTCTATCATCACCGTCTTCAATCCTTCGGAGGCACCATAGACAGCGGCAGCGAGTCCGGCAGGTCCACCCCCCACAATCACCAAATCGTAGAACGGTTTAGCCGCTTCGGTTTGCAAGCCAACCTGCTGAGCTAGCTCTGTGACGCTGGGTTTGATCAGCTTATTGCCCCCAGCTGTGATCACCAATGGCAGACAAGAACTATCTGGCTCTGAGTCGGCATATTCGATCAGCTTTTGTGCTTCTTCGCTAGTTTCAATATCGAGCCAGCGGTAGGGAATCTGGTTGCGAGAGAGAAAATCGCGCAGGTCGTGCGAATGGGGAGACCAGCGATCGCTAATAACTTTTACACCTTTAAACTCTGGCTTAAACCCTGCTTTCCAATCTTGAATCAGATCGTCTAGAACCGGATAGAGCTTTTCTTCAGGTGGATCCCAGGGCTTCAGTAGGTAGTAATCGAGCCTGGCATCATTGATCGCCGAGATAGCGGCGTTGGTGTCTGCGTAGGCAGTCAGTAGCGCTCGCTTTGCCATTGGGAAAATTTCGCTGCCCTGCTCTAGAAATTCGACACCACTCATGTCTGGCATCCGCTGATCGGCGAGAAATAGCGCTACGGTATCGCCGCGTAGCTTAATCTTTTCGGTAGTTTCTAGCGCGGTATTGCCTGAGTCCGCCCGGACGATACGAAAGCGATCGCCGTATTGCTTTCTTAAATCTCGTGAAATTGATTGAAGGACCGCTGGATCGTCGTCAACGGTCAAAATGACTGGCTTCTCCGCCATGAAAACTTCCTAGTGATTAAAAGTGCGCTTTTTGACTTAAACCCTTATAGCGTACTCAGAACCTACCTGGCGAGGTAGCACTTTGTTTGCCATCTGTAAGTTATCGAGGCCACCAACGAAAAGTTCTATTCATGCGAGAGATATACCTCAATAATTCCAGTAATGCTGATGCAAGGACTAAGAAGTTGTTTTCATAGAAGACTATCGAGCCATAGCTAGCCAGCTGAATATCTGGTCAGCGGTGAGTGTCAGGTCTAAATTAGGGAGGACAGGAAGCGGTTGGTTGGTTTGGCAAAGTACGGGTTGTTGTTGCGGCAGTAGATACAAAATGCTGAAATCGTCCGGGTCAACAAACCAGCCTAGGCGACTACCGTGTTCTAGGCAATGAAGAATGTTGCCAAGAACTTTGTTCGGTCTCTGATCAGGAGAAAGAATTTCGATCGTCCAATCTGGTGGTAGGTTGAAATTGTCTGGAACGTTGCCATCTGAAGTAAAGGGAATCCGCTCCCAGCGAAACACAGCTATATCAGATACAATCGATCGCCCTCCGAAGCTACATCTTAGTTCTGGAAAGGCATAGGCTATTTTTGGGGCTTCTGCGATCTGATTGATGGTGGTGCAGAGCTTTACTTGCAAGCGGCTGTGTCGTCCCTTTGGCATAGGTTTTTGGATGATGCGGCCGCTGATGTACTCACTGGCAGGCTTTGTTTCTGGCAGCTGCAAGAATTCTACCAACGTCAATGGTTTAGAGGGAGCTTGAACCATCTATCTGGACCACCTGCAGAACAGCATAAGCATTTTTGTAAATGATTCTAGCGCTTGACAAAGGGAATTAGTACATCATGTAATCTCACTGCTGAGCCACGCACTGTAAGATATTTCGCCCAATTGCTGCATGCTGTGGGTTGTCCACTAAGCCCGAATCGAGTAGAACGACGCCAAACATGATTGCCCAACCTTTGGCCCGTGCCAAGGTAGCCTCTGAGATTTCTCCATAAGTCTCAATTGCTTGCTGTCTAGACTGTTGGTCGGGGAGCAGCGACCAAAGAGCGGCCAAATCAGTTGCGCAGTCGCCTGTAGCTAGGTCGCCCCAGTCGATTACGCCTGTGATCTTGTGACTACCTACCAGAACATTGCGTGGATGTAGATCGCCGTGTATCCACGTTGCTTCTCTATCAATTGGGGCGCCGACTGCCTGTTGCCAAATTGCTTGTATTGTCGGTGCAATTGTTTTGATGTGAGCTTTCACTCGTGGAAATCGTTCGTTTATTAGAGGCACTCGCTGAATAAGTGGCACACCCCGAAATGGGTTCTGTGGAGCGTTCTTGGGTGGCGTGATGTGTAGTACTTTTAGAAATAGCGCAAGCTGTTGAGCGCAGCCTGCATCGAGTCGATCGCTGTCGGCAGTTTGTCCCGAAAGCCAGGGGACAATACTCCAATGCCAGGGATAGAGAGCGTTTGGCTGTCCGATTCGGTGGGGCGCTGGAACTGGAATTGGAAGTTGCTCGGCGAGCTGCGGAAGCCACTGCTGTTCTTTTTTGATGAGGCTGGCGGCGATCGCTCTTCGAGGCAGTCTCACAGCAAGGCGATCGCCCAACCGAAACATCGCATTGTCCCAACCCGCATCGACAAACTGAATTGCCAAGTTACATAGGTCCGGGTGCTGCTGAGCGAGCAGCTGCGACACCAGCGCAACATCAATCCTAACTTCAGCTTGTGGCGTTCCTAACATAGGTTCTGAGCTAGTTTTATTCAAGATGAAACTCTGCTAAAGCCGTTGACAGAGTAAAAGTCCAAACCACTGCTGCTCGTCGGTGAAGGCTTTGATAACGTTGAGCTGATGTTCGGCTAGGGTATGGGTCATTGTCTCGACGTCGAATTTGCGAGAGATTTCGCTGAGGATGCGATCGCTCCGCTCAAATTCAACACTCAGATCTAGGGCCTCTAGTCTCACACTTTGCGTGATCGCACTCTCCAAATACATCTCGATCTGATTTTCTTGTTTATTGTAATGCGCGATATGAGAGAAATTTTCTATGTCAAAATTCCCATCAAACCGCTGATTGAGATGTTTCAACATATTGAGGTTAAAGGCTGCCGTTATCCCCTGACTATCGTTGTAGGCAGTTTCTAGAGTCTCAATCTCTTTTTGTAGGTCTAGGCCCAGTAAAAGATAATCGTCAGATTCTAGAATTTCGCTGACATAGGCTAAGAAATCGTTACATTCTCGAGGTGGCATATTGCCGATGGTGCTACCTATGAAGGCAATCATCCGAGCGCATAGCTGCTTACTTGGCAAGACGTTGAGCGAGGATTCGTAGGTACCTGCTAGGGCATGAATCGACATTTCAGGATATTCTTTCAGCAGTTGCTCGGCAGTTGCACTTAGCATAGTGCTGCTGACATCGATTGGGAGATAGCGTAGCGGATAGCCCGCTAGCTGGTAAGCATCTAGCAATATGCGAGTTTTGGTAGAGCTACCACTGCCAAGTTCAACGATTTCGCAGGGACCAGTGATTTGGGCGATCACACTTCCAAACGCTTTCAAAATAGAGGTCTCTGTCCGCGTTGGATAATATTCCGGTAGCTCACAGATCTGTTCAAATAGCCGTGACCCCCTTTCATCGTAGAAATATTTTGGAGGCAGATACTTCGGATTAGAAGATAATCCAGTCACGACGTCCTGTCCTGGTTTTTTGACCGAATCAACAGATTCCGCGAGATTAGAGATAGTCAGTTTCTGCTGATCTTTTAGCATTGATTCCTTGTAGTTTTGACTGCTTGCGAGCTGATCACATAGCGCAGCGAAATCCAGCGAAGACTTCTCGCCGATATGGATGATACCAGTTGCGAAAGCTGGGTCGCATCACCCATTTTGGTGTTGCCAGACTGCCCCCTTTTAA
This sequence comes from Cyanobacteria bacterium P01_D01_bin.1, assembly GCA_039111275.1. Classification (GTDB taxonomy): domain Bacteria; phylum Cyanobacteriota; class Cyanobacteriia; order Phormidesmidales; family Phormidesmidaceae; genus Phormidesmis. The sequence continues at coordinate 12,628 of JBCCOH010000022.1, forward strand.
CACCCGGTGCTCGCCATCGAAGTAAATTTTCGAATAGCCTTCGTAAGGAAAGGGCTGGAATCCTAAGTATGGTGAGAACCAAGTTTCTGTCCATTCCCAGACCTTGCCGGAGGTAAGATCACACCCGCTATCTACAGTCATTGCCCTCTCCCACTCTGCTTCTGTGGGTAGCCGTTTCCCAGCAAATTTGGCATACGCCTCAGCTTCGTACCAGCTTACGCCACAGACAGGATAGCTGCGCCAGGCTGTACTATCTGCCGTTTTTGACCAATTTTTTGGCCAATAGAGCGGCCCATTCATCTGGATAGACTGTAGCCACTGCCAGCCTTCTGGACTCCACCACCTTTTGTCTTGATATCCGCCAGACTCTATAAAATTTTGATACTGCCCACAAGTCACAGGCGCGCAATCGATCCAATAGCTCTCTGTAGAGACCAAATGTGCCGGATGTTCATTGTCAATAGCATGCGGTGCATCGCAACCTACGGTAACGCTACCTGCTTCGATATGAACCATCTCACCAATAGCTGTCGTAGAAATTGGCTGAGCGGCTGGATAACTGTAGGCGCTCTCGTTCAGATAATGCATCGCTAGGACCATCGCTATCGTTTCGGCATGCTGGCTTTCGTGTTGAATCAGCCAGTGCCAGAGGCGACCGTCTTCGAGAGTGCTGCGATTGAGGATTGAGATTGTTTGCGATCGCACCGTCTCTAGATAGCCCAAAATCTCCTCTAGCATCGGTAGATTCTGCCGTTCTGATTTTGGCAAGCCGTCTGCCGCAAACAGCCGCTCGTACTGTGGAAACGGGTTGGGTCGCTTGGCCAACTGTTCTAAGATCCATAGGGACTCTGTGTAGGCAATATGACCCAAATGCCAGCCAACCGGACTAAAATCAGGGTGCGATTGCGTGCAAAAAAGCTCGGGCGTAATGTTGTCAGTCAATGCCAGCGTTTGACAGCGGCACTCTTGAAGAGCATCTTGAAAAGTGTCGACAGGTGACCTTTTGTTCAAGTCAGCGGATAGAGGATGCAATGGAATAATAGAAAAGAGACAACAGGCAAGATGAAAGCTACAAGTGCAAGCTACATTAGTCAATAGTCGCGTAGCTTTTGATAGTGAGATCGCTCTCTATACTGATTAGCTCACCCTGGCTAAGTGGCTGCCAGTCCCCTTCAAAGAGCCCTTCTGAGCTGAGGATGACTGAGTCGGAAAAGCGGCTCGAGTTTTTCAGCAGATACAAAGAGGGCGCTAGCTGTTGGTTGTCGTATCTGAGCGCAATTAGGCGATCGGGCGTCGAAAGGATGATGTTTACAGCAATCCTAACGCCAGCCGCATTGGCCATCCCTACCAGTGTTTTGACTGTCTGATGCAAAGCTTCGGCCAGGTCGATATCGGGCTGAATTTCTAGGTAGTGAACTAGCAGCGCAAAGATATGTTCTGAATCGGTCAGTCCTTGAATAGAACGGTATGCCCGGTCGCACAGCTTTTCTCTGATTGGACGCTGCAATGACTCGAAGAAGTTCTCAATCAGGCCGTTGTGAACAAACAGCATCTGCCTATATTTCCAAGGCTGGCAGTTGCTGAAATCTATGGGCATTTTGTCGGTGGCGCTGCGTAGATTGACCACAAAGTTATTAGCCTGGATATAGCGGCACAGGTCGTCTAAGCTGCGGTCGTTCCACATTGGTAAAATATTGCGATAGATGAAAGGATCGCTCTCGCCATCTTGAGCGTGCCATCCCAGGCCAAAGCCATCGCCGTTCAGCAAGGCAGACTTTAGTTCCTTCGGTTTGTAGCTTTGCACCAGCATGGAGTGCTCTGGCTTTAGCACTAGCTGATCGAGAGAAATCTGTGGACCTAGATAGCCTAGAATTCGACACATATAGAGTCCTAATTGAACTGAAAAGGTAAGGTAAGCGTTGCTGAGCCGGTGCGGATTTATGCGAGTTTACCGCTGGCGAGTGCCAGGCTGATCCAGCCAATGATGAAAGCCAAACCGCCGAGGGGTGTGACGGGACCTAGCGCTTTGATGCCTAGTAAGCTGAGGCCATAGAGGCTCCCCGAGAAAAGAACAACGCCAGCAACGAAGCACCAGCCAGCGGTGATCAGTTCTTTACTATTGGGGTTTTGACTAATTAATAGAGCGATGATCAAAAGCGCGATCGCATGATACATCTGGTATCGCACCCCCGTTTCAAAGCTGCTTAGGGCCGTATCGGTCAGTTTGCCTTGGAGCGCGTGGGCACCGAAGGCACCCCCTGCGACTGAGAGAGCTCCGAGGATAGAGGCGATCGCAACGAATAAACCGGTCATAGAGATCCAGCCAGGAACCTAGCCATAGAGACATCCATATCAGCAACAGGAACAGCTTAGTAGAAATCTCAAACGCTTTGCCACTATCTAGATACCAAGATTAGCTACCGATACTAGCTGGCCGAGAAAAGTCGCTAGGACGACTTTGAGTCACTTTGGGCGTCACTTCGGCAAGGGAAAGCAGTAGACTACCAGCCCAGTCTCATCCACATCGAACTGGGCATTCATTGCCCCAGCCCAGCTATCTAAAAAGGTTTTGGCCTCTTCTAGTGAACTCTGGGATAGCATAGCGAACTGTGCGGCGCTGATTCGTCCGTTGTTGGCTTTGAGTGCTCTGTAGAAAAGAGACTGTAGCTTTTGAGAGTGAACTAGTGTGTGATCGCGTTCCAAATCTCGCAGCATCCACAGCGCCCCTGCCCCTGCTGGTAGTCCAATCAGCAGCCCAGCTAGCACCGTTTCCCGCTTTCCCTGCCGATTGGGATTGCGATCAAGCATTGTCTCTACCGCTCGTCCCAAGCATAGAAAGCTCAGCAACAGCCCCACCGCAGATAGACTAATACCAGTGATTCGCCTGACCTTGTTCATAGGCGCTACGTTCATTGGCGCTACCCATTGGCGCGAGTGGCTTCTAGCAATCTAGAGAAGTAGAAAGGGGCTTTGTTGAGCGATCGCCGTCCTACTTTCCAGCCGTTGTCTTCTAGTGCCTTTACTACGTCTGATTCTCTGTGCAAATAAGCTCTAGTCGCCTTGCTCGGTCCAGGAAAGAAATCACCAACCTTCTTGAGCGTGGCATAGAAGCAAGTTTTGGGCGCGAAGCTGACAAAGATGCGATCGGTGGCTAGCGAACTAAGGTGCTTGATCATGTCACTTGCTTTGTCCTGCGGGTAGTGGATCAGTACGTCTAGGCAGACGACCGTGTGATATGTGCCTGTGATCGCTTCCAAATCCTTCGCCTCAAATTCGGGCATCTTCTCTGCGCTCAGTTCGTCTGAAAGCGCTGCTTTTGCCCTGATCTCAGCTTCAGCCACCATCTTTTCGGAAATGTCGCTGGCAAATACCTTCGCGCCCAGCTTCGCCAGCGGAATGCTTAAGCTGCCAACGCCACAGCCCGCATCACATACCGTAACTTGCGATAGATCCTCATCTTCTGCAAACCATTCGAGCACGTTATCGATCGTCTTTTGATGGCCCGTACGGATATTCGCCTGCACCTTATTAACGTCACCATCGCCATAGATCCGCTGCCAGCGATCAAAGCCCGTCGCGTTAAAGTACTCGCGAACAACCGCCTTATCATCAACTGCCTTATCGTCAATCGCGTTATCAATGGTGGAATGGGTCATAGCCGCTGGGAATAAATGCTTAGTTGCTGAGATCTGCGACCTGATCTTAGTACGTTTTAGACAGCGCTAACCTGCTTTGTTTGGTCTTCATCTATAGCGAGTAGACTATAAGAAGCGCCGTATGGAGTTCTTTGGTATGCCCCCTTCTCAGCCAGCGAATCTACAGCTATCAGATTTACAGCTATCGGAGCCGCACCTGCCAAAGCCTCCCAGCGAAACGCTACCCACCATGTACGATCTCCCCAGCGAGTATCCCGAGGAACTGGGTTTGCCAGATGAATTCCATGAGTTTCAGCCGCAGCTACTAAGAGAAACCTGCCAGCCAACCACAGTTCCCGCGGAAAGAGTCTTTATGGGAACTGACCTGAATATCTACTACGACATCAACCATCCGGTTTGGCACAAGCGTCCGGACTGGTTTGTTGTGCTAGGCGTAGAGCGAGCCCGACAGCAAAACGACCTGCGCTGGAGCTACGTGATCTGGCAAGAAGGCAAAACGCCTCTGCTAACGGTAGAGCTGCTATCGCCCGGAACAGAAGCAGAAGACCTAGGCCAGACGCTACGAGAGGTGAACCAGCCGCCGACCAAGTGGCAGGTCTACGAACAGATTCTGCGGGTACCGTACTACGCCGTGTTTGACCGCTACGAAAACGACTTCAGGCTGTATCGGCTGGTAGGGACTCGGTACGAGCCGATAGCGCTAGAGAGCCAGCGGCACTGGTTTGAAGAATTGGGACTGAGCCTAGGCGTATGGGAAGGCGAGTATGAAGGCGTAGCGGGAAAGTGGCTGCGCTGGCAGGACGCGACAGGCAACTGGATTCTGACAGCGCAGCAAAGAGCTACCCAAGCGCAGCAGCAAGCGGAGCAGGAAAGCCAGAGAGCGGAGCAGGAAAGCCAGAGAGCAGAGCAGGAAAGCCAGAGAGCAGAGCAGGAAAGTCAAAGAGCAGAGCGCTTAGCTGCGAAGCTGCGAGAGCTAGGAGTAGATCCAGACGAAGTCTGAATTATCGGATATGAGTCGTTCGTCAGCTTTTCTACAGGATTCATTCCCATTCATTGAAGTCTTGGGAGTAGGAATTCTCGACGTAAGGGTCGCGGTAGGGCGAGTCTGTAGCAGTAGGTGATTCAGGATAAGGCGCTCGGACGCGGCGCTGTTTGCCTTTGGTGTCTTTCCAGGCAGAGCCCATACCCTGGAAGATGCCTCGTCCGACCAGGCCAAGGCCGCGTCCGAGGACTTCGGTAAGAACATAGACGACACCGTTGCCGATGAGAGAGATGGCTGTGCGTAGGCGAGGGGCGATCGCATCCCTAGTTTCCATCGCCAAAGTCACTACCAGCGGAATGCCTTGCAGCCTATCTAATTCTGCACGGCGAGGCGAATAAATCGAAGTTTGATCGATGCCTCTAGCTGTAAGCACAAACAGATCGTAACGACTTTCAAAGATTGCCTTGGGCTCGTTGACTAGTCGGTTGAGGCGATAGCGCCAAGACAAATCATTTCGAAAACGCTCAATCTCTCTAGAGGACATCATTCGCGTAGAGTACAGGGTTTTCTTGATCGGTTCTGTGTCGGCCAGGCGATTGAGTAGCGGCTGAACGACCGCGTTGGCAACCTGAATCATCAAATTCTCTAGTAGGCGCTCACTGTAGGCGATCGCCTGTGGTGTAGTAGCTGTATACAGCTCACTTTCGATCATCAAAGATTCCTGAAACAGCCAGTGGCCAAAAAGCTCAGGCACTAGCGGAATATTGTTCAATATCTGCGCTTCTACAACCGGTTTTTCCTGTTGCAATAATGTAACAACCTCCTCTTCGACATTGCTGACTTGTACCGTATAGTACTTCCCAAAGAATTCTGTATTCGCTGCTTCCCACAGATCTTGTAGTACCTGTGTGGACCTGCTCGATAGCTGCCCAGGTTTGACCTGCGAAGCGCGCAAATCTTCTAGCAGTTCTTCTAACTGTCTGAGGACTAGATATAACAGCTCTAACTTTTTGTCGGATCGCAGGATATCAATCTCCAACGGCTGCGGTCCCACATTCTTCAGTGGACGCTGTAGCTTGGCAAACACACCTTCAAATACCGCATTTTGTAACTCACCCGGTCGCCCCTGCAAGGCTCCGCCTAGCCGAGACTCAATATCGGCTAGCGCGGCGGCCGCTCCTGGGACTAGAGCGGAGCGGTCTAGATATCGTGCTGCTGTTCTATCTGCGTAGCTGCCTGCAGAGCCTAATTGAGACAGTCGAATCCAATCTGTATCCGCCCCATCTCGCCTCGAGACGCTGCGCGAACGACTGCGCTCGGGGCTCCGGCCAGGGGCCTGGCCAGTCAATGAGGGCTGAGCGGAGTCGAAGCCCGGCGTTCGCCACAGCGCCGACATTAGCCACCTAGCCGCCACTAGCTCTCGCTTCTTACCATCTAGAATGGCCTGCTTCAGCCAGGAAGCTGTCTGCTGACGGGCGACGTCTATGTCAAACAGGTTTTGATCAATTTGCCTAAGGCCGGAGAGGCGCATGCTGATGCGCATGGCAGTGAAGGGGCCGGGGATGTCGGTTAGCTGGGGGCTATTCGAAGAGAAGGCGGCACGCCTACGACTCCGCTCGGTTTCTGAGAGTGAAGGGGGAGGAGAGGGGAGAGTGGGATCTATGGGGGGTTTGGGTTTCGTGGGGATGGCAGTTTGGCGGATGAGCTGGGCGAGGCGGCGGACGGACATGCTGCGGGTGCCGTAGGCATTTGCGCCCATACGTTCGGCGGCAGATTGAAGGACGGGTTCGGCCTGCGTGCCTAGGACCAGGATGGGAAGGGCTGGAAAGTCGGCTTTGAGCTGCTGACAGAGGGTCAGCCCTGGGGTGGTGCTGGGGTCTGATGCGCCAATAGCTAGGTCTAGCAGGACAAGGTCGATAGGGGGGATAGTCGGCTTGTCTTGTTTGCGCAGAGCGGGGTTGTCGAGGGACTGTTGGTAGGTGCTGAAGCGCGATCGCACGTCTTCTAGTGCTTCAGCGGAGCTATCTGCTTCAGCGACGACGGTAAAGTCACTCTGCTGATCTAGCCATACTTTTAGGCCCAGGCGAAAGACTGGGTCAGCATCGACCAGCATGATCTGGATTGGATTCTGAGAGGAATCAGAAGCAGTCGCATCACTCATCTAAAAATCGTCGCTGTAGCTATCCTCACTGTAGTAGCTGTCGTCACTGTAGCTGTCATCATAGCCGTCATCGTAGCTGTTGTTATAGCCGTCATCGTAGCTATCGCCGTAGCCATCGTCATACGGCGCTGTAGCGGGCTGATCGAGTGACCAGATGTAAGCGCGCTCGTCTTCCCAGATAGCGATGCTGGTAAGGGCTTCGCCGTAGAGGGCACGGCCAGGTGCAATTTGATAGGCCATATCAATCGCGGCTGAGTAGTGACCGATCGCAGCTAGGTTCTGGGCTCGAATCAGAATAGGGCGATCTTCAATGGTCTCGGCTGCCGTAGTCCAGTCTTCGATGGAAGCCTGTGCAGTTTTATAGAGGGCGCGGCCTGCTTTGACTTTTTCGGCCTGGGCGATCGCGTCTCTCAGCTTGCCCCTATTAGCTAGCTGCTCGGCCTCGGCCATGATCGGCTGATCTTCGATGATTTCAATGCGATCTTCCCACTCGGCAATGTAGGTCTGGCCTTCAATGCGCAGCGCTCGGCCCTGTTCTACCTTGCCCGCCTGGGCGATCGCCCGTCGTAGGTTTGCCTTGCCGCCTGCGGTCGCAATCTGCACTGCTTCGTCTAGTATGGGCCGATCTTCAATGCGCTGAATCTCTTTTTTCCAGTGGGAGACTAGGGTTTGCGCCTGAACTCTCTGTGGGCGCTCCTGGGTGATTTGTTCGGCTTTGGCGATCGCCATCCGATAGGTAGCTTTCTGGCCGATCTCGGCCAGGGCGTTGGCAGACTGTAGCTGCACCATATCGTCTAGCTTTTGCTGCCAGCTAGCGACGCTTTCTTGGGCTTCGAGGTAAAAAGGACTATTGGGCGAGATGCGCTGCACCGCCTGAATCGCTTCGAGTAGGTTGTAGATCTGGCCGTAGGAGGGGCCCCACTGATCGTATTTGCTGTTGGCTAGACGCTGTGCATGACCAAAGTTCAGCAGATCTTTGGCTTCTTTGGTAACGGCGATATCGGGCGGCACTAGCTGGACAATTTCAACTGCCGCTTCAATGTCTTCTTCTTCCCATTTTTGAAAGCTGTACTGCAATACTCGCTCCGCCCACTGGTCAATGTCGGCTTTGGCATCTTTCCAGGCAGCGGTTTCTAGATTGATGCCTTTCATGACTAGGAGCGCTTCGCCTAGCTTATCTAGGTTGCCTGTTCTGCGACTGGTTGCCACTAGCGATCTGGCTTTCTCTATCAGGCGGCGGCCGTCTTCTTCTCTCTCTATTCTTTCTTCTAGCTGAGCATAGCGAGTCAGCACCCAGTAGTTGCTATTGAGTACCTTTAGCCGCTGCAGGCTACGGCGAGCCCCGGACCAGTTCTGAGCGTTGATTTTCTGCTGAACCGATGATTCGATTTCTTTGCCCACGCTCCACTCTTTATCCCAGGTGGCGATCGCACTTTTGAACCGAGGATAGACTTCGACTCGCTTGGGAATGCGTCTGGCCAGTGCGATCGCCCGCGTGATCTCACCTGACTGCACCATTTTGTCTAGCTCCGGCAGCAGCGCCTTGGCCCAGCGGTTCATCAGTCGGTTCGCCTCTCCATACTCCGGGTTAGAAGGCCCCCAGGGCTCCACCATCTCAATCGCGGCTACCAGTGCCTGCGCCGAACCCGACTGCACGCTTGCCTGGGCACATAGCAGCCGCTCACTGTCACTGCCCCCACTGAGAATCTGATTGCAATCTGGCAGCGGTGGATTGCGCGTCATGATCGACACCGCCCGAAAGCTGACCGCGCCAGCGACTACCAGAATTGCCGTCCATACCAGCGGCCAGATCAAGCCTTTTGGCATACTTCTAGGATATACGCTGCGGCGATCGCTCTGAGGCTTTGAGACTGCGGCCTCAGACCCAGACGTAGAGAGCGTAGAAACGGGCGGGGTAGATGTCATAGCGGCAAAATCCAGCGGCGGCGGCAGCTAAGCTAAACAAAGGATAGACTATCTGAAGTCATCAAGACTGAAGTCATCAAAAACATTTGATACGTCAAAGTCGCTTTACAGTGCCCAACGAGTAGAACAGACAGCCAACTGCATCAAAAGTTTTGATTAAGACTCTTTTCTTGTCTAGATTGGGTGCCATTGTAGAGGCTATCGGCCAGACTGAGCGCGCTATCGACCGAATCGGTCCTGAATGAGTTCAAACAGAGCTCTCATTCCCATCGCTTCGCCGCCTTCAGGGCGTCCTGGCAAAGAGCGGACGTTATATGCCATAAAGTCGATGTGTATCCACGGCACCTGCCCCTGAGTAAATTCACGCAGAAACAGCGCCGCTGTAATTGAGCCTCCGTAGGGCGTGCTAGCAATATTATTGAGGTCGGCAACTTTGCTCTCTAGCATCGCCTTGTAAGGATCGTGCAGCGGCAGTCTCCACAGCGGGTCGTCTACGGCTAGGCCTGCTGCCAGCAGCGCCTCAGCCGTTTCGTCATCATTACAAAATAGCGCTGCAATCTCTGCACCCACTGCAATCCGCGCGGCCCCAGTCAAAGTGGCGCAGTCTATGAGCAGATCGGGCGCTTCGCTGCTGGCTTCACTGAGTGCATCTGCTAGCACCAACCTGCCTTCTGCATCTGTATTACCGATTTCGACAGTTTTTCCCTGACGAGAAATCAGCACGTCTGAAGGTCGATTGGAATTGCTAGAGATACTGTTTTCTACCGCTGGTACGAGTACTCGCAGCTTGACCGGAACCTTTAGCTGCATGATCATTTTGGCTAGTCCCAGCACCTGCGCCGCGCCGCCCATGTCTTTTTTCATCAGCTTCATACTTGCGGCTGCCTTGATATTTAGCCCGCCCGTGTCGAAGCAGACCCCTTTACCTACAAGCGTTAGCGCGGGATTGCCGGTTTCACCCCAGCGCAGGTCAATTAGCCGTGGCGTTTGCGCGCTAGGTTCGTTATTGGCCTGACCTACCGCGTAGATCATGGGATAGTTCTTTTCTAATAGCTCTTCCCCGACCAAAACCTCGCAGCTGGCGTCAAACTGGTCAGCTAGCTTTTTTGCCGCTTCCGCTAGATGCTGCGGCGCCATATCTGATGTGGGGGTGTTAACCAGATCGCGCACCAGGTAAGTGGCTTCGGCAGCGGCTGTGATGTACCTATCGTCTACGCTGTCAGGGAACTCGAGCTCGGGTAGGGCGTCTGCGAGCTGTTTGTAGCGGGTAAATCGATACTGACCTAGCACCCAGCCAAGGCACAGCTTGTTGGCGATGTCGGCGGAAAATTCGTCTGCCAGCCTATACTTTTGAGCGGGTAGCGCCTGGGCTAGCGTGCCTAGCGTCCAAGTATCAAAGTTTGTCGGCTGGCCAATTAGCACCCGGTCTAGCTCACCATCCGCAGAAGGAAGTAGACAGTGAGTCCCTGGTCTGGCCGTGAACCCAGACATCTCTAGCCACACTGACTGATTGACGTAGTCGCGTTTGACCTGTTCTTCATCGACAAAATGTAGTGGGATAGTGCGTGTCAAAAGTGGGCTCCAAATGATTGCTTCAACTTTATACCGTTGCGTCATAGCAGACGCAAAAAAAACAGAGCAAAAAAGCGGCCTTGCCACTGGCAAGACCGCTTCTAAGTCAGATATCTTTGGTCTTCAGACTAATCAGCGATTACTACTGAGCAGTGACTTCAGACTTTTGAACGCTGTCAGCTTGGAATGCCTTCTCTAGACGCATCACCTGCTTGGCTCTAGCAGATAGCGCAGTCGCATCAATGCGGTTAGCAATCAAAGCGTCGAAGGAAAACAGACCAGGTCCGTTCACTGTGAAGTACAAGAAGCAAGCGGCGTAGATTGCAGAAAGCTCTAGGTAAGGAAGGCTGAGACCTGCCACCTTGATGTGGTGGTACATGGCAACACACATAGTGCTGAACAGACCGAAGGCCGCAGGGCGAGTAAAGAGACCCACCATCACCAATGGAGCCGCAATTAGCTCAGTGTAGGCAGCAACGTAGCTAAGGAAGATAGGGAAAGGCAGACCGAGGTAGGCAACGTACGCCTGAGCAAAGCTTTCAATATCTGCAAGCTTGTCTTGACCGTTGTGGATCATCATTAGACCCAGTACGAGGCGAGCGAGTGCCAGAGTTGCCTGGGAAGCCGTATTAGCATTGACGTTGGGCTTGAAAATTGAGCTGGCAATAGAGGTGATATTCATGTGTGAGGTGAGAGCGTTAAGTTTTATGAAACGTTATGTAAACAAGTATAACAAAGCTAAACCACTTTTGGTCTCTCAAAAGGCCGAGTCTGAGAGGTTTTCCTAACATTCTGAGAAATATGACGAGTCCAGCGTTTTCTTGAGAGAAGGCTATGAGTAGATAACTAGAAATCCATAGCCGAAAACCGACCCTACGGTATGGTTAAACCTGTAGAGAAGATGGCCAGCGGTCCGGCAGTATCACTGATCGGGCTTTGCATATCGCACTTTTCTGTGGTCAAAAGTTTGGAAAAACTTCTAAGGTTCGACCCCTACCGGCTCCTTAGCAACTGCTCCACCTTCGGGTACAAAAGAACAGCGGCTTTGCAGGTTAAGACCTCCGCCAATGAACTTGGATCAGTTGTCGAGGGGCTTTAGAATTTTTGATTGATACCGAATAGATGCGTATTACCGTTTTTGAGTACGAGCGCGGACTAGAGTACATAAAGGGGCGCTTTAGACGAGAATTGCCGCCCGGTCAGTATTGGATCACGCCGTTCTTTGGCAGCAGAGCCATCCGTAAGGTCGATGTCCGTTTGCAGTACGTATCTATACCTGGACAAGAGATTTTGACCGCTGATGGAGTTGGTCTAAAGGTGAGTATGACCGTGGTCTATGAGGTGGTAAACCCAGCGGTTGCGGTGAACCAGGTATTAGAGTACCCCACTGCACTATACCGAACTGTGCAAGACGGACTGCGAGAAGTCGTAGGTGAGATTGCAATGGAAGATCTGCTGATGAACCGTAACGTTCTAGGCCAGCGAATTCTTGAACGTGCCGCACCTGCGATCGCTCCGATAGGATTGCGCCTGACTCAAGTAAGTATCAAAGATCTAATGCTGCCAGGGAAGTTGCGCGACCTGTACGCTCAGGTTGCTCAGGCCAAACAAGAAGGCGCTGCCCAACTAGAGCGAGCCAGGGGCGAGAGCGCAGCGCTACGAAATCTGGCAAATGCGGCCCGTATGCTCAACGATAATCCCAATCTGCTGAAGCTGCGCTGGCTACAGGCGCTAGAGCGCTCTACAGGAAACTCGTTTACAGTTTCTGCTGACCTTTCTGCAGAAGAAAAGAAAACAACGCTGTAGCTAGCGGCAAATGCCTTCGATGTAATGTTTATCGAGGGTCATAGCTGCCCTGATAGGTGCTGTATGTTCGGTATCTGGGTAGAACGATAGCAATTCCTACAGCCTGATGAAGCGTGCCAGAATAGGTAGCTTCTGCCAGAGCGCTACCTATAGCTTTTGAAGAGTTGCTTAGGACATCCTTGTCGGCTGAAACCGTTACAGAGCAACAGGCAACTCTTCTCGCAAAGTAAGAATGCATCCTTACTTTGCTATACACGCAGTGCCCAGCGACCGAGCCAGATACACAGACCCGGAATCAGAGCATCCATGCTGTAAATGATGGCTTTACGCTCACTGCTACTCAATTACGAAAGGCACGAAGTCATAGCCAGTCCCAGAGCGGGTGCCAGGTTCGACGGTGACAAGCCGATCGACCTGACGGCGATCGCCCGAGGGCAAAAATACAATGGGACCGGTTGCGCTCTCTACGCTGAAGTTGTTGTCATCGAGAGCGCTTTTGAGCCCGCCTCTGCTAGCATCACCTTCTAGTCCAGCGGCGATCGCAACTACCGCGTCATAGGCAGTAGCGGTCCGCCAGCTCACATCCCCTTCCCACAGATCTCTAGACGCCTCGACAAATCCTTCATCGGTATCGCGAGAGAGCAAATGCCAGGGAACGGCGACTACCATTGCCTGTGCGTCGCGGCCCGTCTCTTCTAAAACTTCTCGGCTGTAGAGTTCGTCGCCGCCTAGGATCGTGCGTTCGTTTTGATTGGCATTGATCACGTCAGCAGCGGCTAATCGGGTGCTGGGACTAGCTGCAATCATGATGCTATCAACGCGATCGCCCGCCTCAGTTAGCAGCTCGCCATTCAGTAGCGTTTCGGCATCTAGCTGCTCGTCTGATAAATCGTACTCAGCCGTGACGTCCCCTCCCCAGGCGACGACAAAGCTGTTGAACTCTTCTTTAAAGGAAGCACTTAGATCGCTAGTCGAATCGAAGAAGACAGCGACGCTTTTGTCTTCTTGGTAGTAGAGCATGTAGGCCGACAGCGCTGCTGAAGCAAAGCTATCGGTGGGCACAGTGCGATAGAGATAGGGGCTAAGGCCAGAAAGATCCACCGCTGTACTGACGGGAGTAATCGTCACTAGCTCGCCTGATTCGTAGATAGGCGCAGTCGCTAGGGTAACATCACTGCTGTAGTGGCCCACCACGCCCATCACAGCAGGGTCTTCAACCAGTCCTTCGGCGATAGTCTGGGCTAATTCTGGGTCGTTTTCGTCATCGACTAGGACGAGCATGACTGGAATCCCATCAACGCCACCGTTGCGATTGATATCGTCCTGTGCCTGGGCCACGCCGCGTAAAATTTCTAGACCAATATCGCTAGAGACGCCCGCTGGGGCAATTACTGCAATTGTCAGCACCTTTTGGTTGGCAATTCGAGCATTGCTACGATAGATGAAGCTTTCTGGATCGTTAGGATTATCTAATAGAGCGGCGTTGAAAGTGGTGACTGCGCTGGCAAAATCTCCCTGGGCGATCGCCTCTACGCCTTCGCGCTTAGCCTCTGACGCATCTGGGAACAGCACCTCTTCACCCATGCTGACTCTAGTACGCACCGCTTCTGGCAGATCCTCATTCAGGGCGACGCTGCTGCTGTTATTAGCCTGCAAAGGAACGGCTCTATCTACTCGACCTGTCAACAGCCACAGTAAGAGAGAGATTCCACCAACTAGTCCGAATGCGAGCAGCGTTGCAATAATGGCAAATCGACTGTTATTATCACGCGCCATACTCGCACCGAGCCCTGAGCTTACGTAGAATTGACTAAAGAAACAATACCAACATACGTGGCTTCTGCTAAGTATTTTTCCGTTTTCCTTCGGTTCTTTCTCTAGTTCTATCGCTTCGTCCTCTATCAGCTTGGATGTGCCAATCAGAGGTACCAATCAAACATGTTAAGTAGCGATGGACACTAACGACCTTTGATGCTGCGACACCGGAATCAGTGAATGGGCTGCAATCATCCCGCTAGCTGCAACTGCGGGTAGTCCAATGCCGGGGAAGGTAGAATCTCCGCAGCACAGCAGTCCTCTGATGGGGGTGAGCGGCCCTGGGAAAAGTGCCTTTCCTGCTTGAATCGCTGGGCCATAAGAGCCGCGATGACGGCGCAGGTAGCGCTCATGGGTTAGCGGTGTCCCGGTCAGATTTAGCGTTGTTCGCGCTCGAATATCAGGAATCACCCGTTCTAGTGCCTGCCACATGACTTCGGCTCGCTTTTGCTTTTGGGCTGCGTAGGCGGCGCTGCCCCTGTGCAGACATGACCAGGGGTCGTAGGGTTCGTTGCCGGGTGTGTAGACATGCAGCGTGTGCTTTCCAGGTGGTGCAAGTGAAGGGTCAAGCACAGAGGGAATTGAGATTAGAACTAGATTTTGAGGCCCGTCTACGCCTTTAGCCCAGTCGTTGATCACAATGTAGTGGCAGGCCAGATCTGAAGGCAAGCCCTGTGCGTCTATGCCTAGGTGCAGGTGCATGAAGCTTTCACACGGGGGAATGTGTGATCGCCTCTCCACAAACTTCTGTGGCAACACACCTTTGGGCACCAGCTTCAACGTGTCCCAAATCGAAGCATTAGAAATGACTGTTTGCGCTGCTATCTTTTCCCCATTCCGCAGCGCCACACCCGTTGCTCTACCTGCCTCGGTCGTAATTGAGGCGACATGTGCTCCCGTTTTGATCTCGCCGCTGTGTTTAGTCACGCCTCTGACAAGGGCCTCTACTAACGCCGCTGAACCGCCCATTGGATAGTCAAGCTGTACGTTAGGCCGATACCAGTCGGCAAACATAAAGGCGACTTCGGCTGTGCTAGTGCCGCTTGCGGGCAGTCCAGAAAGCAAAAAGCACAGCATGTCTAGCCAATTACGCACGAATGGATCGGTAATCACGTCATCTATGATGCGGCTAAACGGTCCGGTCAGCTTAAGAGTAGTGAGACTGTGCTTTAGCAGCTTTGGCAGAAAAGGGCCTGCGGTCCTGAGCGCTCCCCAGTCGAATCGAACGGCAGCGGTTGGTAGGGCTACTGCCGCACTCGCCAGCGGCTGCATCACTTTCTGTAGCGCTCTCCATTCGGCTACGGCACGCGAGCCGCGCAGCTTTTGCAGCACTTCGCAAAACTGATCGGCGCCCACTGATGTATCGAAGCTACCTTCGGGTAAATGAACACCCCAAGTGTCGTAGTTCGCCCAGGTCAGGTCCTCGCCGATAATATCGAGCACCTGACGCAGCGGATTGGGTGAAGGGCTTTCGGACAGTCCCGAATATAAGGAGGGACCAGAATCGAAACAGTGACCTTCGCGCTCAAATCCGTGAGCCGCGCCGCCGAGTAAGGTGTGACTTTCGCATACCGTCACTTGCTTACCGTAGTGTGCTAGCAGCGCGGCGCAACACAGGCCGCCGATACCACTGCCAATGACAACAACATCTGTTGTTTCTGTAGTCATAATTTTGGTTGAAAGCCTAAGACAGCTTAGCGATTTTCTCTTCTTCTTTGGCCCTGAAGCCCACCATCACGGCCTCGCTATCTTTCTCGAACAGTGGCCGCTTTAACAGCATAGCGTCCTCTGCAAAAGCATCTACCCACTGCTGGTCGCTCCATTCTTTCTTTTCTTCTCCGAGCGCCCGGTATGATAGACCCGATGTATTACGCATGGGCCTAGCCGTCAAATCTTCTACCCACTTCTTCAGCATGGGCTTGGTGGGTGGCTGTTCTTTGGTGTTGATAAATTCGTAGGTGATGCCTTTGTCTTCTAACCAGGCGATCGCCTTCTTGCAGGTGCCGCAGTTGGGGATGCCGTAAACATTTAGAGTCATGGATTATATCGCTGTGATAGGACTGGTGATGGGACTAATGATGGGGTGGGCGCTGTGTCTGCCCGTAGCTGCCTCAAGGTCAGACTATTGACGAGGTAAAGCGGTACTGGCTGCTGACCGATTTGCACAATGGTAGCCTCATTGAGGGCGTCGCGATAGCGGGTATCTTGCTGTAGTTCAGCCTCGAAAAAACCCAGCGTAAGCGCTTCGACATAGCTATCGACGAGGGGAATGTCACTGTTGATTAGGCCGCTGGCAAGTGCCGGATCGGCGCCTTCTACGTCGGGCGGTTCGTAGAGATGCGATCCGCCCTGAATCAGCGCGAGTAGATGCGTCGGTGGATTGGCCGACTGACTAGCTGACTGATTGAGCCAGGTAAAGGGGCGAATCTGTTCTAGTAACGCCGGAGCAACCGGATCGTTTGTGCCTGCGATGATCAGACTAGGGACGTCAATCTGGGCGAAGCCCGAGCGGCCAAACAGGCTACTGGTAATGGGGTTGAGGGCAATTACTACTTCTATTCGGTCATCCTTTAAATTGTCGGTAAACTGCGTTTCGTCCAATAGGGCGGTGCATTGTAGCAGCATGGACGGGTTGGCAGCGTTGAAGATAAAGTCGTCTGAGGCGCAGTTGGCAGCTAGCGTATCGAGGTTGAGCTGTGCGCCTGCGAGGGCGAGGGCGGTGTAGCCGCCGAAGGAATGGCCGATGATGCCAACCTGGTCTAGATTGAGCTGACCGACAAAGTCGCTGCTGGTGGTGTTGAGCCGGGTGAGTTCGTCGAGTAAGAAGGAGACATCCAGGGGGCGATCGCGAAATTCACCGGGCGTGGCAATTTCGCTGGCGTTACCACTGAGCACTGCGTTTAGCTGTTCTCGATTACTGCCAGGATGATCGAGCGCGGCAACAGCATAGCCATGGCTAGCCAGGTGGCGAGAGACGTTCATAAAGCCTTTGCGATCACCCGCCAGTCCATGAGAAAAAACAATCACCGCTGCTGGCGGCGCGTTGACCGGCAAGTAGAGATCGGTTGGCAAAAGGCGATCACGCATCGGATCGACTGGCATTAGCACCTGCTGTGTTACCTCGTATGGTCCCGATGTCGATAGGGTCTCTACTGTGGGCACCGCGTCTTGAAAAATCGAAGGGGGCGAGCTGCGGCTGGCGATCGCGGCGATCGCACTTTGCGTATCTTGAATCAGCCTAGTAAAAGAGCTCAGTCCGCGAAATGCCTGTCTAGAGTCAATCCGGACTGCCCTAGTGGGAAAGTAGTCTAATACGCTGAGCAAAGACAGTCCATCTGGTTCGGCGGCAGCTAGCACTAACGCGCCTCGTAGTCCTTTGGCACCGCTCAGGCGACCTTTTGTCTGGATAATATTGCCGACCGAGCGCGAGATATTTTGACCGATTCCAGAGTACAGAAACTGGGAAATATTCACCGGGCTAATGTCCTGCCTCGCTAGCAGCGCCTGACGAAACTGGACCCGCTGTTCCTCGCTGAGAAATCTAATGTAAGGAGCGAGCTCTTCATTTGGCCGACCCGTCTGCGCATAGAGCCTTAGCGCTTCTACCGACGTCGAAACCTCAATAAACCCATAGGTCAAAATTACCTCTTCTGCTGCCATCGCCGGACGCGCAGTTGCCCAGCCCAGCAGTCCGCTTAGGTACAGGCCAGCCGAAAAGCCTAGCAATCGGGCAGCAGAGCAACGAGATAGAAAAGAAACCATAAAAAGCTGGTAAAAGACGCTGATGGATCAGGCTCTAAACCGATCGGTTTAGCTACGATGTCAATCTTATCCCATCGATATTCGTGATTGATATCTACCCCAGGCGCTATTACCTATCCAGACCGACTGGCACAACCCCCTCTCGCAGTCCTTTCTGGTCATGTAGCCAGATATTTTGAGCAAACGCAAAGCGACCAAACGTAGAGGCGATCGCCTTGAACCCCTGATACGGCAATCCGGGCCGAGAGATAAACTTCACCTTTCGCCATTCGTCTAGCTGCATCTTCTGCACCGCTTCTACTTCTGGCTGCCTTTCAGACTGAATCGAGCGAAAAACCTCGTCAGGCACTTTCCCGTTGCGGTTATCTCCTTTAGCTAGATAATTCGCCACCACAATCGCATCTCGCAGCCCCATATTGATCCCCTGCGCTCGGTTTGGCGCCATCGGATGCGCCGCATCGCCAATCAGCAACAGCCCCGGAATACTCCACTGTGGCGCGCAGCCAACTTGCACATCTAGAAAAATTGGGCCCTCCAGCTCGTCTCCATAATCTCGAAAATGCTTAGCCAGCTTGGGTGGCAACGCCGCTGCAAACGTCTCAATCCAATCGCGCTCCTTCAGCTCAGCTAGTCTCCTACCCGTGGGCTGAGCGGAGTCGTAGCGCTTTGCGCTTCTCGCAGAGTAGCCCTTCTCGACAATCCAGCCAATCTGCAATCGATGGTCCCAAGACGGATAGAAAGCGAACTGACTATCCGGCTGCAAGCAAGCAATAAATGGCGTTTCCTTCTTGAAAAATGAAGGCGCAGGCAGCTTGAACCAAAGTACGTCAAACTGGGCGGGTGACTGGTCTAAACTCAATCCTGCCAGCTTGCGTACCCGTGAATAGCGACCGTCTGCGCCGATCACGCCATCCGCAAAGATGTCTCGGCTCTGGCCCGTCTTTTTGGCTCGAACGCCAATTACGGTGTCTTTGACGCGATCGCGCAAAAAATCCACCACCTGCCACCCCGGACAAAATTCAAAATTCGGCAGCGTCTTCGCTTTTTCCACCATCGCCTTTAGCAGCGCCGTCTGGTTGATAATGTAGGTCGAAATGCCATTCTCAATCGGCTCTTTCACCCGCATGCGCCGCCGACCGCCTACATAGAAATCCCACGCATCGAGCCGCCGCGAAGGAATCTGAGCAAACGTCTCCTTTAAACCCATCTGATACAACGCTTCTAGTCCAGAAGGCATCAACCCTTCTCCTCTAAAGGCCCGCTCAAACGTCAGCTCCTGTTCGATTAAGGTGACTTTCAATCCCTGTTGTGCGAGCAGTAGGGCAGTCGCCACGCCAGCGGGTCCGGCTCCTGCGATCGCAATATGTTTCATAAAAAGCGGTAACGGATTACATTAGTTCCAGTCTAAGTAATTAGAGCCTGAGTTTACTATCGTTTTACCCGCCTAATCTGCTCACTCAGCGACCAAGCGCTCTATCTAAATCTATGTCTGCATCACCTTCTCCAAAGGACATCTTGTCCGCGCTGCTACCCTCTCTCAAGGCGGCGGGTGCCTACGCTCAGCAAATTCAAAAGCGGATTGCGATTCATCCTGATAAGTATGAAGGCGACCATGTCTTTGCCAATGCGCTGACCGATGCGGATCTCTCAGTTCAGACGTTTATAGAAGTAACGTTGCTAGCGAAGTTTCCCAACGTGCGCTTCTACGGCGAAGAGTATGAGTCTAGCTACAACACCAAGTACTTCAGAGCAATTGATCTGGGGCCGCAAGACGACTACTTAGTAACGCTTGATCCGATTGATGGAACACGCTATTACATGGACGGTCATCCGAATTATTTGGTGATTTTGACGGTGATCAATGCGGATGGATTTGAGGCGGCGATCGCACTGAGCCCCGCGAACAACCGCTACTACTACAGCCTGCGAGGTCGGGGCACGTTTGTCGGTACGATGGATGACGATCTCGACCAGTGCAAACCGCTGAAGATTGAGAATCCTGGAGAAAAGGTCGTGCTGGGGACGGCGTTGAGTCCGATTGCGGATGAGGTGCGATCGCACTATCCCGTCATCGATCTCAAAACCGACTACTCCGCAGAAGTCGCCGTTCCCCCAATCAACGGACTGCTGACCGGAGAGGTCGCAGGCGTCATCCTGGCAAGCGCTCAGTTTATAGACACCGCCGCTCTCGCCTGGATGGCCAAAGAAATGGGCTACTGCCTGACGACATACGACGGCAAACCGCTGCCACCGCCTTCAGAATGCGAGAACTATCGCATGTCAGAGATCATTGTTTCAGCTACAGAAGACATGCAACAGAACCTGATTCAAATTATGCAATCTGTAGACCGGGCGGCAGCGTTATGACCATCGCTGCCAATCAACCGCTACAGCAAAGACCAATCAGCGTTGGGGAGTTCCTCTCCCGATACGGCGGGGACAACCGATACGAACTGATTGATGGAGAAGTATTCGATTTGGAACCGACTGGCCTTCATGAGCAAGTAGCGGGATTTATCACTAGGAAGGCTTGCGTTCAAATAGACTCAGCTAATCTCCCGTGGGTCATTTTGCAACGTCCGCTTCTCCGTCCACCCAATATTGACATGACGGCATTTCGCCCTGATGTCGCTGTGATAGACGAAGCCGCGCTAGAGCGTGAGCCACTTTGGCAGGAGCAGTCTATTCTGACGCAAAGCGCTTCCATCAAGGTGGTGGCTGAAGTTGTCAGTAGCAACTGGCAAAACGACTACTCACGCAAGCTAGAAGACTACGAGACCTTGAGAATCCCTGAGTACTGGATCGCAGACTATGCAGGATTGGGTGGTACTCGGCACATCGGCAGTCCTAAACGACCGACGCTTTCTATCTGTAGACTGGTAGAAAGCCGATATCAGATTCGACAGTTTAGAGGCAGCGAGCCGATTGTTTCCCCGACATTTCCTGGCCTGACTCTAACGGCAAACCAAGTTTTGAGAATTGAATAGAGCTAGCACAGATGGACCGTGGGCGCGTAGCGACGGGGTAGGCCCGGGAACCTACGCTAGACAGGTACCGTAACATGGTGCGTCCATACGGAGGTGGGTTACTCATCGACGTCTCTTTAAGTTTTCTCAGAAACTGCTTTCTCAGAGACCGCTACGCTCCCCTTCATCTCATCAATCTCCAACAGATTAACAATAGTGCTAGCCACAGGAATCGAGAGAAAGATTCCAAACACGCCTGCAATCCTAGCACCGACAATCAGCGCAAAGAACATCACTACCGGATTGATGTTCACCGAATCTTTCATAATGCGCGGTAGCAGTAGATTCTCTTCTACCTGCTGAAGTGCCACACAGATTACAACTGACTGGATCGCTAAGCCAATGCTCTGCGACAATAAAAATAAGAAAATTAACACAACTCCTATTGTCGCCCCAACACCAGGAATTAGATCGAATAACCCAGCAATGACAGCTAGCGTTAGCGCATACGGTACTTTTAGCAGTAGAAAGACAACAAATGTTGATATTCCAAAGAAGATAGAAAGCAGCAGCCGTCCCCAAAAGAAACCCAATAGGCTGTCTTGAAGTACCTCCGTGATTCGTTCTTGTCGTTCCAACGGCAACCGTTTGACGAGAAAAGTCCAGAGCCGCGATCCATCGAGCAGCATGAACAAAGTCACAACAGCTACTAGAACAGCGTGTAAAAAGTTGTTGACTAACCCCTGCAGCAGACCGAATCCTACGCCTAGCAGGCCCGCTGCCTGGTCACGAAGTTGAGCGCTTAGCGCCTGCAAGTCGATTTGCAAGCCCCACTGCTGAAGGGACTGTTCTAGCGCTTCAATACGAGGGGACAGAGATGTTATAAATTCTAAGAGATTGTCAATTAAGGGCTGACTTTGGGAGAGTACGGCGATCGCAATCGTTGCTGCAAGTCCACCAATTACAGTCAGCGCCACAGAAAAAACAATCAAAACGGCAATGCCATGCGGCAAAAATCGCTGTAGCCATCGCACCGGATGGTCCAGCAAGAAAGCAAGAATAGTCGAAAACGTGAAAATTACAATAACAATCTCAAAATATTCCAACAGCTCTACCGCTGCCCAAGCGCAGACAAACAGCAACAGATACCGCGCTAGTGAGGCCGTTGTTAGATATTTCCAGAGCGAGTGTTCCATGAACGGCGACTAGTCAAAATACGGTTATTCGGAACGCTATCAGTCAGCAGAACCGGCAGAAGTAATTGATTGATTCTGAATCAAAACATACGGCTGCACAATCAAGGAAGTGAAACTTTTGTTTTCGCTACTCCACAGGGTAATCTGCTCGGCGGTAGGCTTTTGGATGAGCTGTTCGGTGATCCAACGCTCTACGGTTTGGGTATGGTTGGATGCGATCGCCATCCCCACCTCAACCAAATCAAGCTGATCGTGGACCACGACCACCGCATCACGCTGTACATGAGGCTTTAGCAGCTCCCACGGCACTGGCCCCATCATGTTAGTGAGTTCTTTACGCAAATCCTTCGATGCCGAGTCTTCTAACATAAAGCCTTTCAACAGAGCCTTTCAACAGGGCCTTTCAACGTTTCTATCTGGTCGCTTACGACTTTAGATATCTTATCTGGTAGGGGCATAGCACGCTATGTCCCTAAAGAGCCACAAGGTCACCTCGGGAAGAACAGTCGTAATAGCGGCAAGCCCCCGTCAGGCGATGGTTTTGGGAAACGGACGCGCAGCCTACGGCGCCAAAGCAAGAAGCCATCGGGTGGGCAAGCGAATCATCCCGGAGTATGGCCATTCGAACAGAACCCAATACCGACACCTGATTCGACTAAACAAAAAAAGGGGGCAGCCCAAACGCTCTGCTGCCCACAATCTGCTTGAGCGACTGCAAGCTCACGAGGCAGCGGTGCTCGGCTTCGTGTATAACTTTGGCATCCCCTTTGACAGCAATCAAGCCGAACGCGACCTGCGGATGATGAAATTGAAGCAGAAAATTGCAGGTTACTTTTGCTTGTCGTCAGAATCTTTTTCTTGAAAATAGACGCAGCGAGGAAGTACTGGCCTAAGATAACTGCTGATAATCGCCTGACTAGTCGCGAAATTGAAACGTTTCGAGGATAGTTTCAAAGACGCCTTCTTGGAATATTTCACCATTGCTATCGGCATGAGCGGTAAATACTACGCTCACAGGCTGGTTGGGGAATGGAATGCTCAGATGAACCTGGTTGTCTGGCATGCGGGTCGTGTGCATGAAAGCGATACCGCTAGGAGTATTCGTTAAGCCAAGATAGGTGCCTTCGCCAGGGGAAAGGCGACTACGGATGCTAGCTTCGGAGACAACTCTGTTGACAATAGAAACTGAAACGCTGCGAGACCGTGTCAAGTCACAGTGCGCAGTCTGAGTAGAAGTTGGGCCAGAAGTTAAGCTAGCAATCCGGACGCTCGCTGGCGGCAAAATGTCCATTCGCAGGCCGTCACGCGATAGCTGGTAGGTTTCAGGCACCGCAAACGCGATCCGCCAGTCCTCTACAACGACGTTTCTGCGTTCGGAGACTGGAATTAGCGTGGGACCCATCGCTACAGTCTGCTGTGAAACAAAGCAAGCCTGCGCTCTTGCCTCAGATGGTGTAGAGGCTATGGCCGAAAAAGAAACTGCCCCCACCACCAGCTTTATTAATAATTTCTGCATAAAAACACCCTAGATTCAGACTGAATGCTAGCGGGAAATACTGGGTTTAGCTGTAATAAAAGACACTTTTATCTGTTCGGGTGAACGGACGCCGCGACTGAAGAGGGGGCTACAGTGCCTTTTTTTGTATGAATGCTTGGTTCTGCTCTAGGCTCAGCTGCAAATTGGATAGCTGGGTGAGGTTGGCTTTGATTTCTTCAGCTTTTTTATTGGCGGCTACTTTCTTGTGAAGGGCGGCTCGGGCTAAGTCTTCTCTATCTTTAGCGAGGGCACGCTGGGCAATTTGGTGCCAGGTGGCGTGATCGCGCATCGCCTCTTCGTACGCAGGCAGTAAGGTACGAGTGGCGATCACTACATTCTCTAGCGCCGTCTGAAAAAGCTCGTAAGTGGGCTGCGATGGCTCACTGCCTGTGGCTCTTTGAGCTGCCTGATGAACTAAGTCAGTCACCTGAGGCAGCTTTACCCGCTCTAGGTTCAAACCAAAATTATCTAGCTGTTTGCATGCACTGCGTCCGGTCTTGCACCAGTTGGCAAAATGCTCGCAGTTATTAAAAAACAGATCGTATTCTCGTTCTCCTAAACGGCTTTCAGCTCGCTCTATGACTAGTGAAGGAATAAATGCAGTTGGTTGAGGCTTGATTCTGACTACACCACCTCTAGCAAAGCTATCCATAGTCGTCCGCTTGATGACCGCCTCACCCTGCTTGCTGTAGTGGATGACGCTGCCGTCGCCTCGATCGATACCGTGATGTTCATAAGGAATGCCCACCACCTCACGCATTGCATAGATCTGATCGCCCCGTGCCATTTCTGCTACTGTCTCTATCAGTTCAATGACAAAAATCTACCACGGTTGCCTAATGTCACAGTTGCCTAGTCTAGGAAGACTTCTGCGCGGCCTCTTGCTTGGCGGCTAGGGCATGAATAGAGGACATTCCTTTCATCTGAGAGACCATATTGATCTGAATGTTGGGCCCAGAGCGAGCCAGGCGAATGACCAGACCATCTTGAACGACTCTCTTTTCGATGCGCTGACCCGCTAGAAAAGTACCGTTAGTGCCAATATTGTGAATTTCCCAGCCCTCTGGCGTTTGGCGAAGCTCTACGTGATGACGCGAAACTACTGCGCTGTAAAGAATGACATCGTTGTTGACTGAACGACCGATGCGGACGACAGATTCCCTGTCAAAGGTCCAGCTTTGTACAGGTGTTCTGTCTGTCGGGTGCAGCAAAGATAGAGTAATGACGTTGGTTAGGGCGGGCACAGTGCAAAGACCAGATGGGTGGGACAATCGATACACACCCAATCAGCGAATCAGGTCAGATAGTTCAGACTCGATCTCAAAGGGACTGCCTAGTATCTGGCTGTCTCGAAGATAAAGCTGACTTTATCGCCTTTACCAAAAGCAATGCGATCGCCCGAATTTAGCCGATGGCGATTGCCTTTTGGCAGCGGCAGACCATTGATGTAAGTGCCGTTAGAGCTGCCCATATCTTCTAGATAATAGGTGTTGCCTTCTACTAAAAGATTGGCATGCACTCTAGAGACAATCTCCGACTCTGGAAACCCCGAGACATCGATATCAGGCGGTGTATGATCATTAGGCTTCCCAATCCGTACGATAGATAGCTGACTGGGAATGGCAATACTCGTCTGGGTTTGAACATGTCTGAGAGACGCACCAGGCGTGTGAATTTGGGTGGCAGCGGGTGTTGATAGAGGATCTAGAGTCAAAGGCGACGGAGCGACCGCAGCCGCAGCAGGCTCTGTTTCTGCTTCTTCTACAGAGGCTTCAAGTCCGGAAGTTTCTAGTCCAGAGGCTTCGAGTCCACCGAAGCTGCCCGACTCGCTGGGATCAACGGACTGAATAAACTCGCTGAAAGATTCGCCGATAGCATCGGGCTCATCCAGTGAATTGGCAGCAGCGGCGCTGTTTGGTTCGGCAGATGCTTCTGAAGGGATCTCTGAAGATGTCTCTGAAGATGTCCTCAAGTCGTAGCCGCACTGGCCGCAAAAGCTAGCGTCAGCCTGAACTGATGCCTGGCAGTTTGGACAAGTGGCGAGCGCTGGCAAAGGCGTGTAGCAAGCTTCGCACTGTAGGGCGCCATCTGGGTTTTGATGATTGCAGTTAGGGCAAGTGATCATAGCGCTGATAAAAATAACAAATTAGCTATTTCAAATGGTTGGGCACTCCTTTGCCCGCTGACGCATCTAGCAGCCAGTGCGCCCCGGCGGCAGGCTGAATTAGCTTGCTGGGATAGGTATGGTCGTCGGCGTCATCAGAAAAGACTTTGGCCAACGCTGTTTGCTTGTTTTCTCCGGCGACTAGAAAGACAACGTGATGGCCCCGGTTGATGACTGGGACGGTGAAGGTGATGCGGGGTTCGCCGTCGTGATTGCCAACGGTGACTAGGCGATCACGCACATCTAGCGCCTCGGTATGCGGAAACAAGGAAGCTGTATGACCATCATCCCCCATCCCTTGTAGGACAAAGTCTAGAGCAGGAAAAGCACCTTCAGCTAGCTGAAAGAAGTCTTTTAACTGTTTTTCATAAGTAGCGGCATCGGCAGCCGGGTCATTAGCACTAGTAGGCATAGGAAAGATATTCTCGGCTGGAATAGGGACATGATTCAGCCAGGCTTCGCTTGCCATCAGCGCGTTACTTTTGGGATGATCGTGAGGCACGTAGCGCTCGTCGCCCCAAAAGATGTAGACCTTTTCCCAAGGCAGATCAGCTTTTGCTAAAGCTGCGTAAAGCGGTTTGGGCGTGCTGCCACCAGAGAGTGCAAGCGTTGCTCTATCGCTAGCGGCGATCGCTTCTTTTACGACCGATACGGTTAGGTCATAGGCACGATCGATCAGGGCCGCTTTGTCAGCGAGAATTTCAATGGTAGGGGTCATTTGTAGATTAGTCCTTAAATCTGACACTGCTGGGCGTAGACATTCTAGGCGCTTGACTACCCATCTTCGACCACTTGCAGATAGAAAGTAGAGAAGACTGGTAGAAAGTAGAGGCTAATAAAGAAGTAGAGCGCTCGCATAGAAAGATTAGAATCATTTGTGGCTGCTTTCTACAGCTTCTCTACAGCTTCTCTACACGCAACATCACCTGACGTCTGCCATATCTTGGGCCTATGTTCTCTGTTGTTTTACCTTGTTTCAACGAATCGCGGTATGGCTATTTGCCCAGGATTTTGGAGAATTTGCGATCACAAACCGGACCTAAGCAGCTAATTGCCGTTGTCAGTCCTAGCCATGATGATACCTTGGCAACTATCCAGCAGTTCCCAGAAGTAGAAATCATCGAGACAACGGCCGGCAACCGAGCTCAGCGGTTAACCGTCGGCATCGAAGCTAGCCAGGGTGACTATATTCTGCTGCACCATCCGGCGACGCTGCTGCCCCCGGTCACCGCCTTGCAGCAGGCCGAAGCTGCACTGGCGCAGGATGCGGTTTGGGGCGGATTTATCCACAGCTTTGATATGGATCACTGGCTGCTGCGGTTTACCTCTTGGTATTCGACCTGGGTGCGATCACGTCAGAGCATTCTCTATCTAGATCACTGCATCTTTGCCACCCAGTCGGCGCTAAGTGCTGTTGGCGGCGTGCCAGATATGGATATTTTTGAGGATACCGCGCTCAGTATTGCGCTGCGCGACTACAGCAGATCTGTCGGTGCGAAGGGAGTGGCGATCGCACCTGGCAAAGTGATCACGTCTGCTCGGCGATTTCGCGATCGCGGTGTCTACCGACAGGCACTAGTCAATCAGGTTCTAAAGGTGATGTACCACGCCAGACTAAATCCTAAGCAGATGAACTGGCTATATGAGGGGAAAAAGCCGATCAATGTAAGATATCCGGTTTCGACTGCGCTCAACCAGCAGGGTTCGACTGCGCTCAACCGCCGGGTTTCGACTGCGCGTCAGGCTGCTCAAAGAGAAGAGTAGCGTTCTACGGCTCCGCTCTGCCGTCGGAAAAGGAAAGAACATAAGAGAGACTGTCCTAGTATCAGTCGCTAATCAACCAAATTTGATTTATTCTTAACGTCACACCATTCACGCCATGCTAATTCTGAACATACCAAGGGGAAATATGGTGTAGCTGATTGCACCTAGTTAATTTGTTATGACAACCACTTCGCCAAATGACAGCGTTATTATTCCATCGCCCCTAGCGGCTATCTCGCTCAAGCTAGTAGGCGCAATCACAATTCTGGCAGCGCTGGTCGATTTTTTGACTTTGCTATTTCCACCGGATTTTGCTAACCGGGCATGGCAGCTATCGACCGTGACTAGCCTAGTCGACAGAGGAATTGTTCCACTAGTCGGCATCGCGCTACTGCTGACCGGCTATTGGATAGATACTAGCCTAGGAAAATCAGCCCGAAAGTCCACTCTGTTCTTAGATGCTAGGTTTTGGACCTGTCTGCTCTCTTGTCTGCTGGGTCTGATATTTCTAGTCACCACAGTGCTGCACCCCAACAACGTTCGCATTCAAAGTCGCGATGCGCTTACCCAGGTACAGGCGGAAGCCGACCAGGCAACAAGCGAGCTTGAAACCAGGCTGAATAACGAGCTATCACAGCGCCGAGCTCAAATAGATTCGCTGCTACAAAACGAAGAACAGCTTCAGGCAGGAATTGCCAACGGTAGTATAGACGAAGCTCAAGCTGCCCAAATCGAACGCTTCCGCACGAACCCCCAAGAGCTAGACAGCTTTCTAAGCTCCCAGATTAGCGAGGTTCAAACTCAACTACAAACCCGAATCGGGGAACAAAGAGAAGACGCGACCAACAGGCTCAGATCCGAAGCCACAAAAGCAACTTTTAGAGTTACCATCAGCAGTCTACTCCTTGCTGTTGGCTACACCATCATCGGTGCACTAGGGCTAAGACGTTTGCTGGCAATGGTAAGCTAGCGCAGCCAAAGACGAAGCATCGTCGTCAGACTACTCGGCGTCAACCCTTAATATTCCGTTTGATATCAACGCTTAACACTCAACATCAACTAACAACATCAACTAAGTGCCGTCATCATGGCCTGCTGAGCAACGTTCTGATAGAGCGTTTTGAAGTGGGCCATGACTATTTGCGCTTCGCTAGTCGGCAAAGGCATATCGCCGATTACCTCTAGCACTGTCTGCTCCGCAGGGGTGATTACTACTAGCGATGGATCGATAGGCGTGTCGTATTTCCAGAAGGTATCGATCGGTACAGCCTGCTCGTCTTTTACGACAGAAGGGGGCGTAGAGGAGGCTTTAGACACCTTGCTTCCTTGCTTGGTTTTGCTTTTGGCCCTAGTTTTCGACTTTTTCGACTCATCAGCTGAGGCGGCAGCTTCCCCATCAGCGACCAGATCTGTTTGCGCACTCGCGAGTTGCTGGGCCATCTGCTGTCGGTGCTGACGCAGTGCCAACAGGATTTGCTCCTTGGTGCGGCCTCGTAGCTGAAATAAAACAAAGGGATCTTCTCTGAAAGAATCGCCTAGCTGATAGTAAACAGCAGCAATATGCTTGCAGGGGTTTTTGGGATCGGGGCAGCTACATTTTGATTTCACATCTGCTAGCGTGAATGGAAACAGACTAAGGCCGTTGGACGTGAACACGGCTTCGATCGAGTCTGGCATCTCGCCCGCTAGCAGCTGCGCAGAATACAGCGCCTTTTGACTGAGCGTATTGATTACAAAGCTCCAGTCCTCATCGGTGAAGCGCTCGATGGAAATTGATAGCTGATAGGGCTCATTGGCCGTCCCCTGGACAGTCGCGAATACCTTAGAGTCTTTGAATTCGAGCGAGAGAATGTTGCCCTGTCTGGCATAGTTTCGCCCGCGCTCTAGGCGCTTTTTGAAGCGGTAAGAATTGAGCAGGTCTACCCACTGCTGTACCCACCAGGCATCTTCTTGAACGGTGGTGGGTTGGGGTGCGCTGTAGGTCATGGGCTAGTTGAGGGACTACTGCAAAAGGTGGATGTGGGCGTCTAGATCGTAGAGATAAGATTCTAGCAGATGCTTTGTAGCACGTTTGTAGCACAATAGTCCCGCCAACCAGTTTTAGGTAAGCAGTTTTAGGAATGATAAAAAAGTTGATAAATAGACATAACTCAGAGGGATATTACGTCTTGAGAGGTCGCTTGTTGCGGGCTGCAATGATTGCTGTTTTGGCGATTGGGCTGGTGTCGGTTGTTCCGGGTGGGGATGTGATCGCCTACAGCGTCGACTATGAAATGGACAAAGCGCGCGTCGAAAAAACAATCGAACACTATGGCGAACCCGTACGGCCCATAGTAGAACAGGCAATCAAGAATAACGAGAATAATCCCGATAGCAAAGGCACCGCAGAAAACACCTACCAAAGAGAGAGTCCACTCAATCTGCTGCTACCAGAGCAGCTAGGCGATTCCTTTTCTAAAGAAGATTTATTAGAGATGTCGGGGACTGACGATCCGAATGAGGGCTAGTTGAGATTTTCTTCTATTAATCTGTTTGTTCTATTCTTGTGATTGCGCAAACAAATTCTCTCAAAATTCAAAAAACCAGCAAGGAGTCACAGGCAAATACAAGCCAACGTTGCACAATACCCACACTGAAGAGGCTATTTGCACTCACTGTGTAACCGTTTGTTAAAAACAAAAGCGCCTCCACGGGTTCTCCATTTTTCCTTTTTATCGTTGACGGAATCAATCGGGATAGGTTGATCAACCGTTTTACGACCATAGGAAACATGAAATGACACAAACTGGCTTTGGTAGAACAAGCACCTTTGATCGATTTGAACAACCGTTCGAGTCAGCAGATCAGGTGATAACTCTCGAAAGTCCTTTAGTTAGTTCCGATAAAAACACCGATAAAACTGAAGCGCCACTCCCGCTATCCCCCTGGGAGCGCTTCTGCCGATGGGTAACGAGTACTGAAAATCGAATCTATATTGGCTGGTTTGGTGTGCTTGCCATTCCTACATTATCGACAGCAGCGATTGTGTTTGTTCTCGCAATTGTTGCTGCGCCTGCTGTGGATATGGATGGTACCGGACATATGGTGGCGGGTTCTTTGCTAGCGGGCAACAATCTGATCACAGCTGCGGTAGTGCCTACTTCATCTGCGATTGGGCTGCATTTTTACCCTGTTTGGGAGGCGGCTTCTCTAGATGAGTGGCTAATGAATGGCGGCCCCTACCAGCTGATTGTGCTGCATTTTATTATTGGCATTATCAGCTATCAAGACAGAGAGTGGGAGTTGAGCTATCGCCTAGGGATGCGTCCTTGGATTTCATTGGCTTTTACCGCTCCTGTGGCTGCGTCCGTATCGGTGCTGCTGGTATATCCAGTTGGTCAAGGTGGGTTTGCTTCCGGGATGCCCCTTGGCATTTCAGGAACTTTCACATTCATGCTGCAGTTTCAAGCAGACCACAATATCCTAGAGAGCCCACTGCATCAAATGGGGGTAATTGGGGTCTTGGGTGGCGCAATGCTATGCGCGATTCATGGCTCTTTGGTCACCTCTACGCTGCTTCGCCCTCTTGCTAAAGGCACAGTCGAGAGCGCAGGTAAGAGCGCAGATAAAAGCACAGATCATAACAGTGAAGCGGCTCTAGGCAAGCAGTTAACCTCGAAAAGAGTGTATGGCTTTGAACATGCTCAAACCTATCAGCAGAGGCTGCTTTGGAAAGGTGCGAGACTTAAAAGTTCAAGAGCGGTTCACTTCTGTCTGGCAGCGTTGCCGGTGGCCGGTATCTGGTCGGCAGCGCTAGGGGTTGATTTGGCTGCGTTTGACTTCGACAAGTTCTCTTTTAATCCGCTATCGCAGGTTTCTTATAAAAAGACCGCTGTGCCGACCTGGTCTGACGTTGTCGTTCAAGCCAACTTGGGTATTCACGCAGCGGCGGAAACAACTCAACCTAGAGAGTCTGCTTTCTATGAGGAAATAGATCTTCTAGAAACTGATATCCAGTGGGTTATTCCAAGCGATTGAATTCAAAACATAGGAGAGTTCTCATGACTGCCCGTCCTCCGACTAGGGAGAATCCGGTTAGCGTTGCGACTGAGAAGAGTCCGGTGCCTACTTCTTTTGAAAAGTGGGCAAAGCCTGGACACTTTGATCGCACGCTAGCAAGAGGTCCTAAAACCACCACTTGGATTTGGAACCTGCATGCTGACGCGCATGATTTTGATTCGCATACCAATGATTTACAAGATATTTCTCGGAAAATCTTTTCTGCTCATTTCGGACATTTAGCTGTTGTGTTTGTTTGGCTAAGCGGCATGTATTTTCATGGTGCTCGCTTCTCTAACTTTTCGGCTTGGATGGCTGATCCGACTCATATTAAGCCCAGCGCTCAGGTGGTGTGGCCACTGGTGGGTCAAGACATTCTCAATGGCGATATGGGGGGCGGTTTTAGAGGGATTCAAATTACCTCTGGGCTATTTCAAATGTGGCGCGGGGAAGGCTTTACCAACGAGTTTCAGCTGTATTGCACGGCGATGGGCGCACTGGTGATGGCAGGGCTGATGATCTTTGCCGGTTGGTTTCACTACCATGTGCGATCGCCCAAGCTGGAATGGTTTCAAAATGTTCAGTCCATGCTGAACCACCACCTGGCCGGACTGCTCGGGTTAGGCAGTTTGGGCTGGGCTGGACATTTGATCCACGTTGCCTTGCCAACGAACAAACTGTTGGATGCAGGCGTAGCGGTCGGCGATATTCCACTGCCACACGAATTTATTCTTAATAAAGCGTTGATGGCAGAGCTGTATCCTAGCTTTGCCCAGGGAATTAGACCTTTCCTAACGCTGAACTGGGGAGCCTATAGCGACTTTCTTACCTTTAGAGGAGGGCTAAACCCGACAACTGGAGGGCTGTGGATGACAGATATCGCCCATCATCATGTTGCGATCGCCGTCCTCTTCATCATTGCAGGCCATATGTACCGCACCAACTGGGGTATCGGCCACAGCATCAAGACCATGCTCGAAGATGCCAGACATCCCAAAATGCTGCCGTTCCTTGGCTTCATTGGTCCTGTTGGTCACAAGGGTCTGTTTGAAGTACTCACTACTTCCTGGCATGCTCAGCTCTCAATCAACCTGGCTCTGCTGGGCTCGTTGAGCATCATTGTGTCTCAGCATATGTATGCGATGCCGCCCTATCCGTATTTAGCCACAGACTACGGCACGGTGACCTCATTGTTTACTCACCATATGTGGATTGGTGGATTCTTGATTGTGGGTGCGGCTGCCCACGCTGCTATTTTCTTGGTACGAGACTATGACCCGGCTGAGAATGTCAACAATGTCCTCGATAGAGTACTGCGGCATCGAGACACGATTATCTCTCACCTGGTCTGGGTTTGTCAGTTCTTGGGCTTCCATAGCTTTGCGATTTACTGTCATAACGACACGATGCGAGCGTTTGGTCGGCCACAGGATATGTTCTCTGATACGGGCATTCAGCTACAGCCGATCTTTGCCCAATGGATTCAGAACGTGCAAACAACGATAGTTGGCACCAGCGCACCCGGTATCGCTAATCCGGTCAGCCATGCCTTCGGTGGCAGCGTGGTCGCGGTCGGCGACAAAGTTGCCATGATGCCAATCACCTTAGGCACTGCTGATTTTCTGGTTCACCACATTCACGCTTTCACTATTCACGTAACGGTGCTGGTGCTCTTAAAAGGCGTGCTGTTTTCTCGCAATTCTCGCCTGATTCCCGACAAGGCTGAGCTGGGTTTCCGCTTCCCCTGCGACGGTCCTGGACGAGGGGGTACTTGCCAAGTCTCTGCGTGGGATCACATCTTCCTAGGTTTGTTCTGGATGTACAACTCAATCGCGATTGTGATTTTCCACTTCTTTTGGAAGATGCAGTCAGATGTGTGGGGCGTCGTCAACACCGACGGAAGTATCACTCATATTACAGGCGGTAATTTCGCTCAATCTTCGATTACGATCAACGGCTGGCTACGAGACTTTTTGTGGGCACAGGCGACCCAGGTGATTAGCTCCTACGGTTCGGCTCTGTCGGCTTACGGTCTGATGTTTCTTGCCGGGCACTTTGTCTTTGCCTTTAGCCTGATGTTCTTGTTTAGCGGTCGCGGTTACTGGCAAGAGCTGATTGAGTCGATTGTGTGGGCGCATAACAAGCTGCGAATTACGCCGACGATCCAGCCGCGTGCGCTGAGCATTACTCAAGGACGGGCAGTAGGCGTGGCTCACTATCTGCTAGGCAGCATTGTTACAACCTGGGCGTTTTTCTTGGCAAGAATGGCTGCGATTGGATAAGTCGGGCCCACCCCGTCCCTACGGGCCACCTACCGAACGAAACAACAACTATGCAAAACTCATTTACCCCTTGGAACCATGGCGACAAAATTTCCAAAATTTAGTCAGGAGTTGCAGCAAGATCCGACCACCCGGCGGATCTTCTACTCCCTTGCCACAGCCCATGACTTTGAAAGCCACGATGGGATGACCGAGGAAAGGCTCTATCAAAAGATCTTTTCTTCCCATTTTGGCCATCTTGCCATTATCTTTCTCTGGATTTCTGGCATTCTCTTTCATGTGGCTTGGCAGGGCAACTTTGAACAGTGGATCACTGATCCGCTGAATAGAACGCCCATCGCCCATGCAATTTGGGATCCTCAGTTTGGCCCAGCGGCGATGGAAGCCTTTACGCCTGCGGGTAGCGGTAACCCAGTTAATTTCTGCTATTCGGGGGTCTATCACTGGTGGTACACCATCGGCATGCGTACGAATAATGATTTGTTCATTGGCGCGATGTTTTTGCTGCTGCTAGCGGCTGTCATGCTCTACGCTGGCTGGCTGCATTTACAGCCACGCTTTCGACCTAGTCTCAACTGGTTCAAAAATGCAGAGTCTCGCTTGAATCATCATCTAGCTGGACTGTTTGGTGTGAGCTCGCTGGCATGGACAGGGCACCTGGTGCATGTGGCCATTCCAGAATCGCGTGGACAGCATGTGGGCTGGGATAATTTCCTCTCTGTTCCGCCTCATCCAGAAGGGCTAAAGCCGTTCTTTAGCGGTGATTGGGGGGCGTATGCGCTCAATCCTGATACGGCAGAGCATGTGTTTAATACCTCGCAAGGAGCGGGCACTGCAATTCTCACGTTTCTAGGCGGGTTTCATCCGCAAACAGAGTCGCTGTGGCTGACAGATATGGCGCATCACCATTTGGCGATCGCGGTCATCTTCATCATTGCTGGCCATATGTACCGCACCAACTTTGGTATTGGTCACAGTATCAAAGAGATGACCGAATCCCTGGCAGGCCCAGGCATAAAAGGTTTCTTTATTGCCCCGAATACCGGACGTGGTCACAAAGGCATCTATGACACCTACAACAACTCCTTGCACTTTCAGCTAGGGTGGCATCTGGCCTGTCTAGGAGTGGTGTGTTCTCTGGTCGCACAGCATATGTATGCGATGCCGCCCTATGCCTTTATGGCGCGAGACTATACCACTATGGCCGCGCTGTACACCCACCACCAGTACATTGCGGGATTCCTGATGCTGGGCGCTTTCGCCCACGGCGCTATCTTCCTAGCGCGAGACTACGATCCGATTGCCAATGAGAACAATGTGCTTGCTAGAGTACTCGATCACAAGGAAGCAATTATCTCTCATCTGAGCTGGGTGTCTTTGTTCTTGGGCTTTCATACCCTGGCGCTATATGTGCATAACGACTGTGAGGTGGCATTTGGCAGCCCGGACAAGCAGATTCTCGTAGAGCCTGTGTTTGCGCAGTGGATTCAATCTGTGCATGGCAAAGTGCTCTACGGTATTAGCTCGTTGCTTTCTAATCCAGACAGTATTGCTTCGACAGCCTGGCCGAACCATGCCAACGTCTGGCTGCCCAACTGGCTAGAGGCGATCAATAGCGGCACCAATTCACTGTTTCTAGTGATTGGGCCAGGAGACTTTTTGGTGCATCATGCGATCGCACTCGGTCTTCATGTCACCACTTTGATTTTGGTCAAAGGCGCGCTAGATGCTCGCGGTTCCAAGCTGATGCCCGACAAAAAAGACTTTGGCTACGCCTTCCCTTGCGATGGCCCTGGTCGTGGCGGCACCTGCGATATCTCTGCTTGGGATTCGGTCTATCTAGCCACGTTCTGGATGCTCAACACTTTGGGCTGGGTGACCTTTTACTGGCACTGGAAGCACCTAGCGATTTGGAGCGGCAATGTTGCCCAGTTCAACGAAGGCTCGACCTATCTAATGGGCTGGTTCCGCGACTATCTATGGCTTAACTCGGCTCAGCTGATCAATGGCTACAACCCTTATGGCACCAACAATCTTGCTATCTGGGCCTGGATTTTCCTCTTTGGTCATTTGGTGTGGGCGATTAGCTTTATGTTCCTGATCACCTGGAGAGGCTACTGGCAAGAGCTAATCGAGACGCTAATGTGGGCGCACGAGAACACCCCGCTTTCTTTTGGCTATCCCAAAGACAAACCGGTCGCGCTCTCAATTGTACAAGCTCGGCTGGTTGGGCTCACCCATTTTGCGGTCGGCTACATTGCCACCTACGGCGCCTTCCTGATTGCGTCAACTGGTAGTCGATTCCCGTGACAACAGTTTGAAACCTTGCCAGGGCGGGACTGTTCCTATCGCCATATTACCCTCGCCCCGGCACCATCTCTGTGGACTCTCCTCGTCCCAGACAGGTTCTGACTGCTAGACCGGTCAGAACTTTCTTCTTTCCTCTACCTTGTACGCCGTGAGGTCACACCTATGTCTGCTAGCAACGCTTATATCAGCGACGACCCTATCCAGCCCTACCAGGGAAATCCTCAGTTGGGTAATCTAGCCACTCCTATCAATAGCTCTACTCTGGCAAAAGCCTATATCAACAACCTGCCTGCCTACCGCCAGGGCCTGACGCCCTTCCTCAGAGGTCTAGAAATTGGCATGGCTCACGGCTACTTCCTGGTGGGACCAGAAGTGGTCTTTGGCCCTTTGAAAGAGGGCAGTCACGGTGCCAACGTCAGCGGCCTGATCACAGCGATCTACATTACGGTATCGGCCTGTTTGGGAATTACTATTTTTGCGCTGGCTACGTTTCAAGGCGATCCGCGTGGCACATACAATTCTAATTCTCGTGATCGCCTGCGTCCGCTGCGCAAAAAAGAAGATTGGTATCAGCTCAGTGGCGGCATTTTGATGGGCTCATTAGGTGGCGCTGTCTTCGCCTATGCGCTATTAGAAAACTTTGACCTGCTCGATGGCATTCTCAGAGGTGCTGTGAATGTTAGTTAGGTCTGGGAGTTAGATCTGTTCTTTCTGGTGTTCTTGATTAAAAGGAGATTTTTACAATGGCAGATGTTACTCAACTTCAGGGCGCTTATGCTGCGGCGTGGCTGCCCTGGATTCTGATTCCGCTGATTACCTATATTCTGCCTTTTCCGGTGTTCGCTATCCTCTTTTTGTGGATTGAAAGAGAAGGCGGTGAAGGTGCGCTGGCCAACGAATTGATGGGTAGTGAATCGATGGGGCAAGACGTACTGGGTCAAGATGTCTCATCCTAATCATGCATTTTACTGAGATAGGAGAATTGTTCGATGCATAAGCTTTTTTCGATGCGCAAGGTTTTCTCGATTTTGCTAGTGGGCTTGCTTTGGCTAAGCGCTGTGTCGCCTGCTGTCGCTGCGCCAGAGACCTATGCAGACACTCACTTAGTTCCCTGTGCGTCATCCCCTGCCTTTATCGAGCGAATGAAAAGCGCTCCAGACAACTACTACTTCGATACGCCCTATCAGTCTTACGCGGCTAACTTACTCTGCGGCGCAGAGGGACTACCCCACTTGCAGCTACGATTTGATCGGGCCATAGATGTCGCTATTCCCTTCGCGCTTTTCTTCTATGTCGCTGGCTTTATTGGCTGGTCGGGGCGAGCTTATTTACTCGATAGCGGTCGCCGTTCAAAGCCCGAAGAGGCAGAAATTTTTATCGATATTTCATTAGCTGTCAAATCGTTTGCGCAGGGGTTGCTCTGGCCATTGCTGGCGATCCAGGAGCTAACGACTAAAAAGCTAACAGCACCAGTAGCTGAAGTGTCGGTATCACCTCGGTAAGCATTTTGATCACTGTCAATAATTTTATCACTATAGAACGGGAGAATTTGAATGAAGCATTTTACGAAGTACTTAACTAGCGCACCTGTGATGGCAACCGCAGCAATGGTTTTTCTTTCTATTGTGATGATTGAGCTGAATCATCTTTTTCCGGGCTTGCAATACGGCACCTATTTTCGCAGCCTTCCTTAGATTTTGCGGATTAAAGAACGTCCGTCTAAGCAACGTACCGGCTATTTATCGGTACTGTAGGAGCAAGCATGCTATGGTACCAGGCTCGCGCATACGCCGAGGGCCCACCCCGTCGCTACGCGCTAAATAAGTACACGCTATGTCCCTCAATTTTTATATACTTTAATGAGAGTTTAATATACATAGCTAAGATAATCTTAGTGTAGAGATAAACAATTGTAATCTTCTTCAGCTCTCTTTCTCGATGTGTCTTCCGGGAAACAACAGACCGGGAAACAACAGAGGTGCTTTATCTATGAGCTGTGAACGTTATAAGCTGCGAACATTGTAGGCTGTGGACAATGCGGATTCTACTCGTTGAAGACGATGAATCAGTTACCAATATTCTTCAGAAAGTGCTGACGAATGAACACTATGTGGTAGATCTGGCCACGGATGGTCGCAGTGGCTGGCAGCTAGTGAATGGAACACACTATGACTTAGTTATTTTGGATATTGTCTTGCCGGAGCTAGACGGTCTGGAATTTTGTCGGCGGCTACGCGAGAAGAACTACAGTATGCCTGTGCTGTTCGTAACTGCGCTGAATGCTAGCAGCAAGAAAGTTGCGGGCTTGAATGCCGGGGCCGATGATTATATTACGAAACCCTTTGAGCTAGAAGAGCTGCTGGCGCGGGTTCGCGCACTGCTAAGAAGGGTAGAAACCGCTGTGGCTCTAACACTTCAATGGGGCGCTTTGCGACTAGAAGTGAATAGTAGAGAAATAACCTATCGAGATCAGATACTTGCTTTGACGCCTAAGGAATACGCTATTTTAGAACTGTTGCTAAGAAACCCAACTCAAGTCTTCAGCCGACAAGCAATTTTAGACAATCTTTGGAGCTACAGTGATTCTCCTGGAGAGGAGACTGTTACATCACATATCAAGGGACTTCGTCAAAAGTTGAAGAAGGTGGGGGCGTCTGCTGACTTTGTTGAAACGGTGTATGGGGTAGGCTATCGGCTGAAGCCATCTGCCTCTAAAGAGGGCTCATCCACAGAAAATCCGTCTACCGAGAGTTCATCCGCAGAGAACTCATCCGAGAAAAGTTCATTTAGAAAGGGCAAAGCAGACCGTTTGTCAGCTAATGACTCATCGTCTAGGCGGGATTCAAACTCAGCGAAGTTACGGCGTCAGCAGACACAGGCAGCGCTGACAACGCTTTGGAAGTCAGTGAAGGGTCAGCAGATTGTTCGACTGGAGACTTTGCGACAGACAGTTGAACAGCTTCAGTCTGGGTCGCTCTCTCTAGAATTGAGGCGTTCTGCCTACCGAAGTGCTCATGGTCTGACAGGCGTATTGGGTATCTTTGGCTCAAAAGAAGGTTCTCATATCGCTGATCAAATTCAAACGTTACTGCAAGGTGATGCTGAGATTTCGGCGACGAATAAATTGCGACTAACAGCGTTAGTTGAAACCCTCAGCGCTAGGCTCGATGATATCGTTGGGCACCATCAAGCGATCACAGTAGAAACCGCTAAGATGCCATTGCTGCTGCTAGTCGATCCTCAGCTAGAGATCATGCCCACTTTGGTGAGCGAGCTATGGGCAAAGGGGCTAGTCGTAAAGGTCGTCCAGGAAATCACTACTTTATCGACTCTATTGA
>JBCCOH010000023.1:0-50913 GCA_039111275.1 Cyanobacteria bacterium P01_D01_bin.1
CTTATTTGGGCACGAGTTTCCTGACCTATTTGAATGGATGCTTGCACACGTTGGCGAGTTACCTATGCCTCGTAGGTCTTCTAAACCACACCAACCAAAACCCTTATACGCAGACGTTTTCCCGGCTTAAGTTGGTACCCATCCGCCTTTGGGAACAGCCGCCTGAACTATTTCTCAACGTACCTGGGCTGCTGCCTTTTGCGGTACTCAGCGATACTGATGACCGTGAGACAACACTAAGACAGGTAGCGACTCGCCTACAAAAAATTCCATCTGAAGTCGGCAGGAATAATCTGATAAGCTCCACATTTATCCTGTCGGGTTTAGTATTAAATCAGGAACTGATTGAGCAAATCCTGATGAGCGATCTATTGGAAGAGTCAGTCACATATCAAAGTATTAAGAAGAAAGGGCTAGAGCAGGGTATCCAGATGGGTATTCAGCAAGGCATGCAGCAAGGTATCTATAAAGGTATTCGGCAGGGGCAGCAACAGACACTCCAAAAAATGGCGCTGCGACTGTTGACTCGGAAGATAGGTGAGCTTCCCGAAGAGGTGACTTTGAGCGTTAAGGATCTTTCATTCGACCAACTGGAGTCACTTAGTGATGCGCTGCTAGATTTCACGGATCTAGCGGATTTGACGACTTGGCTAAAAGTGCAGACCCGAGAAAGCGAAGCTGAGTAATTGACTAATGCTGCTGGAATTTGTTGCACAGTCTTAAATTATTACGTTGCAAAGGTGCAGCCTCTGAAGTGGGCGTCTAGCATAGAGAAGTTCTTTCTTTAATTTCTATCAAAGTCTATGGCAGTCAAACAGGAATTCAAGAGTTTTGAGGATCTAGTGGGTGGCGCTGAGCAGCCTGTCTTGGTTGATTTCTATGCAGACTGGTGCGGTCCTTGCCAGATGATGGCGAAGATTTTGGTGGATGTCGGGGCGCAGATGAAAGGCGAGCTAAAGATTGCCAAGATCGATACTGAGAAATATCCTCAGATTGCGTCACAGCACAATATTCATGCGCTGCCGACGTTAGTACTATTTAAGGGTGGTCAGCCTGTAGATCGAATTGAGGGCGTTTTGACCGCCGATCAGCTGATCAATCGGGTAAGAGGTGCTCTAGGCAGCGACGCTTAATCCATACGCAGATTGTAAAAAGAGGAAGAGTAAGCCTTTTCCTCTTTTGCTTTACCGCTTTCTCCACTCAATGAGCTATTTCTCTAAAACTGATAGCGATCGCACCCCAAAAATACCGGCAGCGATCGCACTTGGCAGCAATCTAGGAGATTCGCAGCAAACTCTCCTGTCTGCAATTGAGGTGATCGATAACGCGATGCATATGAGCGTGACGAGGCGATCACACTTCTACAAAACCGCTGCTGTCGGTCCGCCTCAGCCTGACTACATCAACGCCTGCATCACCATCGAGACGGACCTATCCCCCCGGCAGCTGCTTTGTGAACTGCTAGCTATAGAAAAGCAGTTTGGCAGAGTGCGAAAAGAGCGATGGGGTCCAAGGTCGCTGGATCTAGATCTCTTGCTGTATGACGGTCATATTACCGATACGCCAGGGCTGACTGTTCCTCACCCTAGACTGCATGAGCGCCCCTTCGTATTGATTCCACTCACAGATATCGCCCCCAACTGGCAGCATCCTATCTTTCATATCACTGTAGAGCAGTGCTTGACTAAGCTTTCTACTCAAAGCGCAGCCCAAGGTACTTATGGCGTAGAGCGTATAGTTAATGAGAAGCTGAGTGGTAGAAACCCTAGTGATAAACTCGCGCTGCCATGCCTTTCGGACAAGAACCGCCTCAACTGCTAAAACATCGCCTATTCTACGAAGGCAAAAAGTTTAACTTTGAAGTCTCTAAATTTCGCCTACCGAACAAATCGGTAGGTGACTGGGAGTGTATTCGTCATCCGGGCGGCTCTATGGCCGTGCCAGTTACAACTGATGGTCAGTTCGTCTTGGTCCGTCAATATCGCTTTGCACTGCAAGCTCGCCTGCTAGAATTCCCAGCGGGTACGGTTGAAGTTGGCGAACAGCCTTTGGCGACTATTCAAAGAGAGATAGAAGAAGAAACTGGCTACAAGGCGGCTACTTGGAAAAATCTTGGCAAGTTTCCAAATGCGCCTGGCTATTCTGATGAGATTATCTATGCCTACCTAGCAACGGATCTAGAAAAGCTGCCTGATGGCCCGCGGCTAGAAGAAGACGAGGATCTGGAGGTTCTGCTGATGGATGCTGAGACATTAGAGAGCGA
This sequence comes from Cyanobacteria bacterium P01_D01_bin.1, assembly GCA_039111275.1. Classification (GTDB taxonomy): domain Bacteria; phylum Cyanobacteriota; class Cyanobacteriia; order Phormidesmidales; family Phormidesmidaceae; genus Phormidesmis. The sequence goes on from JBCCOH010000023.1 coordinate 2,264, forward strand.
GATCCTATCTGGAGCCCCAATTGACGCTAAGTCAATTGCCGCCTTCTACATGGCCAGATCGCTAATGTCTCTTTAGGAACGTTTACAGGGTAAGCGCGTCTACAAGATAATGCCCTTGTGATGCCTTCTAGAGCTAAACCTAACCGCCGAGCTGGTTGCCCCGACGATACTGCATGTATGCTGCGACGAATAGCCCTGCAAGCGTAGCGGGGATAAGACCTAAAACAATGCCCGACAGTAAAGGCTCTACCACAATGACTCTCCTAGTTGTTCTGTACAGATTTTGACCAGCTAATGCTCTGGCTAACATGGGTCAGCGCCCTACGCTAAGTAAGCATTAGCTTATCTAATCTTAATGTGATTGAGGAGCTAGCGGAAGAAAGTATACTCAAGTTTACTAACTGGCTTGGCCGTTTTAATCTAGCTGTGCTGACGAGCGGCGGACCTGAGCTATTTGTGGTCGCTTCCCCAACGGTCTTATTTCAAAGAGTCTGCGCCCTCAAAATAAGGTTTTGTGGTCCTCAAGACCAAATAATCGTAAATTGCTGCGATCCCCACGGTTTCTGGGTTGTCTTATTCTCTCAAAGAATCTTAATATACAAGTAACGGTTTATTGCGAGATGCTGAGTGGTAGTGACAAAAGTTCTTCAGAAGAAAACAGTGCCGAATCAAACCGTTGACAGTCAAGTGGAGAAGGACAGCGATTCGGTGCGATCACTTGGCGGCTCTGTGCGGCGAACGATCGTGACGGTGATAGGACTACTGTTTTTGCTCTGCGTTGCCTTGGGTGGAATGTATGCGCTAACGCCTAATGACCCTTATGTACAGAGTGTTTTGCAGCTTACGGGCGATGCTAGTAGAGGGCACGATATCTTTCAGCTCAACTGCGCAACCTGTCACGGGCTAGAAGCCTCCGGTGAAGTCGGGCCGGATCTACACAATGTCTCAGAGCGGCGCTCTCGCGCTGCGCTGATCACTCAGGTAATTAGCGGCCAGACCCCGCCTATGCCCCAGTTCCAGCCAAACCAAAGAGATATGGCTGACCTGTTGGCTTTTCTAGAAACTCTGTAATCAGCCTCTACAAATTCCGATCCGTAGGGGCGTGGCATGCTATGCCCCCCAAGACTTTAACCTTCTCGAGGCTAGCTCTCTTGCAAGTAGGTCGCTAATCCTTGAGTGATTTTTGCCATCATCTCCAAGTTCAATGTCTGGGTTTGGTCTGAGGCGGTGTGATAGTGCGGATTGCGTAGATGGGCGGTGTCCGTCATCATGATCGCCGGATAGCCTATATCCCAGAATGGTGCGTGGTCGCTGTTTCTAGTGCCTGGAATTTGCTTGCCCTGGTTGAATACTGGTAGCCACTCACAGGGTGCGCCCTTTTGGATTAGGTATCGTTTGAGCGATCGCATCTTAAACAGGGTCTTCCCATTTCCAATTAGGGCAATGAAATTACCAGTATCTGGATAGATCCGCTTAAGTACGTCTAACGGGTATTGCTGGGAGTCAGGCCGATTAGAAAAGTAGCCCAGCATTTCCAGTGACATCATTAAATGAATAGGTTTGCCCTGCTCTCGCCACTGCTGGGCGCAGGCTGTACTGCCGACTAATCCGTACTCTTCCAAGTCAAAGGCAACCAGATGTACGGACCGCTTGGACTGAGTCTTCTTCAACAATTCAGCCAAAACTAGCAGGACCGAAACGCCACTGGCATTGTCATCTGCTCCTGGTGAACCAGGGACCGTATCGTAGTGAGCCCCGATGAGAAAAGGGGCAAGATCAGGCCGTTTCCCGGCGATAGTGATTTGCCAATTGAAATGTCGACCCCCTCTAGACGCAATTTCTTGATGAGTGACTTCGCTCCATTTTGATAGCTCGGATCGAATGTAGTGCTGTGCTAACTGATGTGCGCCTGCGCCTAGATAGGGATCGCGCGGTGTAGACAAAACTTCTAAATGCGTTGTCAGTGATGCAACTATCTCTAATGCTTGCATAGAGAGGAACTCGCAAAATATCGCGTTCGATCTGCTGGGCTAGTCTGTAAGATTCTAATCAAACGTTTTTACGTCTAGGTGAATGCAGATTAATACCCGGTGGACACGGCGATTGTCTAAGGTACGGATTCACGTCCAAGATGGACGGTTCCATTTGGTGGGGCTAGGTGGCTGGTACTCCTACTGGCGCGATCCTTACTACCTGATGCTGACGATTCCTTGGCAAGGGTTCGTGTTGATTACGGTGGGGGTGTGGGCGATCGCTAATGCAATCGCCGCCGTCCTATTTCTGCTAGGCGGTGAAGGTACTATTCTCAATGCTCAACCTGGCTCGTTCGGTGACGCCTTCTTCTTTAGCGTACAAACATCAGCTTCGATTGGCTATGGCGTGATGTCGCCGGGTAATGCCTACGCCCATCTTTTGGTCACGCTAGAAGCGATCATTTCGTTGATAGGGATTGCCTTACTGACAGGGCTGGCCTATGCTCGCTTTTCTCGGCCAACTGCGCAGGTGATGTTTAGCAAAGTAGCGGTGATCAGCGACTTTGCCGGAGAGTCAACGCTGATGTTTAGAGCGGCTAATGAGCGGCGCAATCAGATTCTAGAGGCGCAGATGCGGCTGTATTTGGTGATTGATGAAAACTTCGAGGGGCGGATGATGCGACGGTTTTATGAGCTGGAGTTGCAGCGCGATCGCAATCCCAGCTTCCTACTCACCTGGACTGCCCTGCACAGTATCACTCCCCACAGCCCGCTCTACGGCCTAGACCAGTCAACTCTAATCGACAAAAATGTCGCTCTAATCGTCTCTGTCAGCGGCATCGATCAGACCGTCGCCCAAGCAATCCACGCCCGGCACACCTACTACGCGCCTGATCTAATGTGGAATTACGACTTCAAAGACATCATTCATGCCGTTCCAGATAATGAATCTTCAGATGGCGACGCCATGATTCGCTACATCGACTTCTCAGATTTTCATGAGGTCGAGAAGACAGCTAGTCGAGAATAAAACCGCCCAAGCAGATGTACTTAGGAAAAACTAAGGAGAACCCCGATCGCTATCGTGTTCTCGGCGGTGAGCCGACATTTCCCTGTACCCGCCGATCAATCTGACCTAGTGTCTCTAGATCGACCATTGGTACATCGTGATCAAACCCAGACCAGCTCTCTTGGTTGGGTCGCTCTAGAAACTCAAAAGCACGCCGAAATTCTGTCGGTCCCGTTCTGATCGGCGCGGTGAAATGGCAGGGAATCACCTGGTCAAACTCCCACTGTGCGATTCTATCAGCCCAGGTAAGCACCGCCTCTGGTCCTCGATTGAAGATCAAAGTCTGTAATATCGGGGCAACTATCGGCCTCCCATCTTGACGCAACTGCTCGAACGCACTGTACCAGCTAGGCTGCCAGTCAAAAGGGTAGAGGCCGAAATAGTTTTTCTTTGACCGATTGGGTGCTTGGCTCGCTGCTTTTAGAACCTTACCTATGGTGGGCACCTCTAGGCACTCAGGCTGAAAATAGAAAGAGAATAAGGAAATTCTGGCCCATCCTTTACGCCGATTTTCTGGCGTATCTATCAGCGGATCTGTAGCAGTATCGCGAGCGTGGAACAGCAGCGGGAAAGGATCTGCGGCCATGACTACTGGCGGCTCTATTGGAATAGACAAGATGGTATCAACCGCTAGCAGCGACCTAGTCTCTCGGTGAAAAACCGCCACCTCTGTATAAGACCGGATACTGAGACCTATCGGTCCTACTATCGCGTAGTCAAACTCATCATAGAAAGGCGTTTGGCTCGGCTCAGCAGGTAAAATATGCGTCCGCTTCGCTGGAAAGCCCAGCCAGCTCAGCGGCAAATCCAAAGGAAAGCTCCATTGATTGGGCGCAACATACACCTGTGATCGCCTAAAATTTTGCGCAAACGGACCAGCAAAATACTTGTGCTCTACCCCAGTTACCGTCGGCAAGATAATGTATTTCACCTCGCCGTGTTCAGCCTCTAGCTCTCTGACTAGCCGCACGCATTCACGAGTCGGTGCAACTGGTGAAAACACCATCAGTCCACCAGCGGCCAGCTTGATCACCGTCATCCGGATCGGCACGACTACATAAAAGATGCCTTGGACCTGGTCAAATGTCCATAGATGATCACGAATGATTTCGCGGCGCAGCGTCCGGCGCTGTCCATACGGATAAATGGGAACAATTGGCCACAAAGGCCAGCTGCGATCCCCTGGTTTCGAAGTGGTCATCTATCAAGCAAGCAGTTCGATGTTAGAAAATGAGATTTCCATATTGGGACCATCTTCTGACACGACGGTGCGCTTGGCCAAAATGGTGTAGCCACCCACCTGTGTGTAGTCGTCTGTAAATTGGCTACGGCCTTGCTTTTGCTCTCCAGTCTTAGGATCGTGGTAGACAGAATCGTATGTGCGTGAGAGATAACCGCTACCAGTGTCGTAGGAGCTATCTGTATTGATAGTGACTACGACGCCGTGAATATGACGGTGCACCATCACGAACTCGTTGTCTTTTACCTTGTAGGCATCGCCCTCAGCTTTGCCGCCAACTGCGATCTTGACTGCCCCGTTCTCATCTTCTCCATCAACCTTGAAGGTATTGGCACCATGGGTCTTCTCAAAGGGCCGACTAACGCGGTGAATAGCGACTTCCCAAAGCTGATTTTTAACAACTTTACTGGCAGTCTCGTCTCCTACACCAGACACTTCTGCCGATAGATCCGCGTTTACCTTAGCGCTGCCTTTGTAGACTTCTTCGTCCAGCTTCAAGACCACGTCGGTGGTGTATCCCGGAAAGCTCTTGTCCCACGTGTAGCGATTTTCATAGGCAGCTTTGACTAGCTCGCGAGCAGAAACTTGAAGTGCAGTCATAGAATTCCCTTAGAGTCGAGGACTTTGCGCATACGTAAGATTTTAGTGCATCCGCTCCGAATTAGCCTCGGGCCGTATCAGCCCATTTGCGTGCCCTCAATACTGGCGACATCTACCTTCCACTGCACAAAATTACCCCAGCTCTGCTGTCTAATCCAGCAAAAGCTGCCTAGATAGCGCTCTAGGATAAAGTCAGGCAGATCAACGGGCTGACCCTTCAAGCGAACAAATTTGCCTGGCTGTAGATGAGCATTCATGAATCGTCTCCGTTCTATTGGTAACTATCTGTTGGATAACTAGTTGATAAAAGACAACATCTGCCGCGCTGGAATTACGGGTACATTCTAAGCAAAGTAGTTCTTTTGTACTGTAAACTAGCTTACGTTTTGTAAAGTATTCTCATTAATCTTATTCTCTCCGGGCAAAGAGAATAATCACTCTGTCGATTTGCGTATTTTCGATAGAGATTGTCACTGTCAAGACTTGAGTCTAGGTAGAGGTCAACCACTAACTTTGCTCTGTACTTTGGAGGGCGTAGTGAATAGGTTTGAACTCTACTTATGGCCAGCAAACAAGAATTTACTAAGGGCGATCGCGTGCAGTGGTCCTCTGGTCAAGGAACCGCTACTGGCACAGTCCAAGAGCGCATTACTCAAGACCGAACAGTTGATAGCCAAAAGGTATCCGCCTCAGAAGACGATCCTCGCTACCTAGTCGAGAATGACAATACGGGTACGGTAACGGGTCACCGCCCAGATACTCTATCCAAAGCAGACAGTTCTTCGTCCGGGCAGTCGTCTTCAAGCAGCTCTAGCTCAAGTAGCTCTAGCTCGAACAGCTCTAGCTCGAACAGCTCAGATAAATTTCAGAAGGGCGATCGCGTCCAGTGGAACACATCCCAAGGCAAGACAACCGGCACCGTTCAGAAAAAGCTCGCAGAGCCTACTGACATCAAAGGCCACACCGCCGACGCATCTGAGGAGGAGCCGCAGTATTTAGTCAAGAGTGAGAGTACCGGGGCTGAAGCGGCGCATAAGCCAGACGCGCTAGAGAAGGCGGACTAGGATAACCGACTAGAACTAGTCGTGCGCGGCCGCATCCTCACCCCACACTTCACTCAATCGCTGGTCTCGTCCACAGCCAAATCGATAGACTCTGTAGCGAACTGGATGCGTTTGATAATAGTCCTGGTGATAGTCTTCCGCGGGATAAAAAGGAGCAGCAGGCAAAATTTCGGTCGCTACTGAGCTACCTAGCTGACTAGCGACTGTTTGCTTTGCTGCTTCTGCGAGCTGCTGCTGTTCAGTGGTGTCGTAGAAGATGGCGGAACGGTACTGGCTGCCCTTGTCGCAAAACTGTCCCTGGTTGTCTAGCGGATCGATGTTGTGCCAGAAAGTATCTAGCAAGGTTTCGTAGGCTACTTGGCTAGGGTCGTAGGTGACCTGCATAGCTTCAAAATGTCCGGTATTGCCGTTCGACACCTGAGTGTAAGTTGGGTTGGCAACTTGGCCACCCGTGTAGCCAGAGGTCGTAGACAAGACGCCAGGTAGAGCATCAAAAGGTGGCTCCATGCACCAGAAGCAGCCGCCTGCGAAGGTAGCGGTTTCTATAGTTTCTGGTAGAACCTCTTTGGTAGTCGTGGCTGATATTGCCACTGACTCTGTTGATACCGATTCTTTAGTAACCTGTGCTGCGCTATCGGCTGGCGAACAGGCTACAGTCGTAAACCCGAGCACGAAAAGGCTGATGCCTACTAGCAGCTTGTGTGCGATCGCCCGGACGGGCAGTTGGATTCCTATGGACTGCTGTCTTATGAGTTTTGTCATGGTGAGCGCTTGCTGCTGTTTCGCAATTAGGCATTATTCAGTACCTAAAGTCTAGCGATTCCTGCGCTCTCGTGTGTTCCTCCACCGAACTAAATCAGCCACAAATCAGCCAAAACTAGCGCTGTGTGACAAATCAAAAGTAGTCACATAAATGCAACCTGTTGAGCTAGAAAGCCCGCTCAATGGGTGCATTGCAGGTTGTTAGTGCTACGGAAGCTTCAACCCACCTGCTATAGTTCCTCTTGACTAAGGAACAATACTAATTGAAATCGCAGATAGGGTGTCATCCTCTGGTGCCTATTCGCTCTGGTTCTTGTTCGCTAGAGCATCTGGAGGCTTTTGTCCACAGCGACTCATGGCTGAATCTTTCTACAACTACTTCTTTGCAACTACCTTTTGCTTCACTGCTGAACTGCCGTAGATATGAAATCTATCATCCGCCGCTTTACCACCTTGACCGCACTGACGGCTACCGTTTTGGGGGCAAGTGCGACCGCATCTACCAGTGCCCTCGCTCAAAACTACGGAGAGCAGCCAATTGCCGCTGACCAAGCAATTGCTGTTGCTGAACCAGTTGCGAACGGTCGATTCTATCGTTTGTTGATTCTAGAACAGCTTAGTGACGCTAGAGCCTGCTACGAAGAAAAGCCCGGTACGCCCACAGTTGTAGAGCCGCTGCTATTGAGCTTTACTTTCACAGGTATCTGCGGACGCAGTTCTGATAGTAATGGCTACTCCGTCCGGATTGGCGATGAAGACCTCAGCCGTCAGTACCGCTTACAGGTCACTCGTCGCGGCGATAGCTTGGTACTGGTGGCATTACCTGGAGCGCTGCCCGGTCGGGGCGGAGACCTACCCGTGCTAGAGATTGGCCGTAGCAGCGGCGTGGCTAATGATTTTGTCAAGCTTGAGCTAGATCCGGGCTGGCGCTTTGCCAGTCGAACACTAAACGGTCAAGACCAGGCACATGTTTACCTGTCTAATGGCCAGGATCTAGATACTATCGTTGCCCAGGCGCGCAATTCAACCCCTACGAGGGTCTCCTCGACGCCGGCACCTTCTACTCCAGCACCTTTGCCTGCACCTTCTGCTCCCTCCTCTTCCGGTCCTCCGATATTAAGCGGAGGCTCTTTGCCTGCGCCGGGTTCGGTCAATACTCCTGCTGCGCCTAGTTCGAGCGGCTCTAATACTATCTACAAGGTAGTTGTTCCAAGCTCTTCGGCGCTGGTGCGGCTGCGAGTGCGGCAGGTCGCGTCTGATGCCTTTACTGTCACTGTGAATGGCGAACGGGTAATACAGGCCGGGCTGTTTCAAGAGCGATCGCGCGCCAATCAGCTAGTGGCTCAGCTCTCAGACGCAGGGCTGAGTAGCCAAATCGTGGAGGAACAGCGAGCCTCTTTGCCTACTGCTTCGACGCCGGGTTCCTCATCAAGCTCAGCGGTGTTCTATCAGGTGGTGGTGCCAGAAAGAAGATCGAATACGCGCGATCGCGTCGATGCAATCGAATCGGGTGCTTTTAGAACGCGAGTTGACGGTGAGCGAGTTATTCAGGCCGGACGGTTTCGAGAGCGCAACCGAGCTGAGCAATTGCAGCGGCGTCTATCCGCTGCACGTCTGCCTGCTCGTATTGTTGAGGTTACTGCGCCAGTGGCCAGCGTTCCACCGGTGTCGCGCCCTTCTAACAACATTCCACGTGCTAGGCAAGGCCAGCTCACAGTTGTAATCGATCCTGGCCACGGTGGCCGAGACCCAGGCGCAGTCGGCATTGGTGGACTTAGGGAAAAGGACATCAATATCACAGTGGCTAGGCGTATGCAGGCTTCCTTGCAGGCCGCAGGTATCAACGTTGTGATGACCCGCTCTGATGATAGAGAGCTCGATCTGCGACCTCGGGTGACAATTGCCGAGCGCGCTGATGCCGATATCTTTGTCAGCATTCACTCTAATGCCATCAGCATGAGCCGCCCGGATGTGAATGGCCTAGAAACCTACTACTATTCCACTGGCTTTCGCCTAGCCCAGACAATTCAGAACAACGTTTTGCAGCGGACTGACCTGCGCGATCGCGGTGTCCGTCGGGCCCGCTTCTACGTCCTGGTTAACACTTCCATGCCAGCCGTCCTAGTGGAAACTGGCTTTGTTACTGGCCGCGAGGATGCCGCTCGCTTTAGAAACCCGCAGGCGGTTAATACTATTGCAGACGGTGTCACAGCCGGTATCTTGCAGTATCTCAACGTCCGCTAATAATCGTAAATTAGCAAATCAGATATCTTTCAACCCCGCAGATATCTCCTCAGAAATAGCTAGAAACTGCAAATAGCCATACAAAACTCGCTAAAGTAAAGGAACGTTAACTTTCTTAATTACAGGCCAGTTTGCTATGCGCGTACTTTTGATGACAGGAAAAGGCGGAGTTGGGAAAACCTCCGTCGCAGCGGCGACTGGCCTGCGCTGTGCTGAGGAAGGCTACAAAACTCTAGTGCTGAGCACTGATCCGGCACATTCACTAGCCGACAGCTTCGACACCGAGCTGAGCCACGACCCCAAAGAGATCCAGCCGAATCTCTGGGGCGCGGAGCTAGATGCCCTTAGAGAGCTAGAAGGTAACTGGGGCGCTGTCAAACGCTACATCACTCAGGTACTACAGGCTAGAGGCTTAGAAGGCATCGAGGCCGAGGAGCTGGCTATCCTTCCTGGCATGGACGAAATTTTTAGCCTAGTGCGGATGAAGCGTCACTATGACGAGAAGGAATTTGACGTGCTGATCATCGATTCTGCACCAACGGGAACTGCTCTGCGGCTACTGAGCCTGCCGGAGGTAGCGGGCTGGTATATGCGCCGACTCTACAAGCCGTTTCAGGCAGTTTCTACCGCCTTGCGTCCACTGGTTGAGCCACTGTTCCGCCCAGTCGCTGGCTTCTCTTTGCCTACCAAGGAGGTGATGGATGCGCCGTATGAGTTCTACGAGCAGTTGGAAGCGTTAGAGAAAATATTGGCCGACCCGACGATTACTTCTGTGCGATTAGTCACTAATCCAGAAAAAATGGTGATTAAGGAGTCTTTGAGAGCCCATGCGTATCTGAGCCTGTATAACGTCGGTACAGATATGGTGGTGGCAAACCGCATCATCCCAGAGACCGTTAGCGATCCTTTCTTTCAGCGCTGGAAGGACCAGCAGACAAAGTACAAAAGCCAAATCCACGACAACTTTCATCCGCTGCCCGTAAAGGAAGTGCCACTCTATTCTGAAGAGATGTGCGGTATGGAAGCGCTGAATCGTCTAAAAGAAACGCTCTATGGTGATGAAGATCCTGCGCAGGTCTACTACAAAGAGACCACGCTAAGAGTTGTTCAAGAAGAATCGAACTACAGCCTCGAAGTTTACCTACCAGGCATTCCAAAAGACCAGGTGGAATTAAGTAAGACTGCTGACGAACTTAATATCCGGATTGGCAACCACCGTCGCAATTTAGTTTTGCCTCAGGCGCTAGCGGCGCTCAATCCGGCTGGTGCCAAAATGGAAGACGACTATCTAAAGATTCGCTTTGCGGCTGCTGGCGTTTAGGTATAGGTAGATAGATACTGCCAATGCCTAATCGCCTCAGGGCCAAATGAAACTAATTTGATACGAATGCTGATCTTTATCCCGAAATGCTTTATTTTTGTGAACTAACACGTCTGCTATTTCACTTCTTCTAGAAAGAAAGCTCTAGAAAGACAGTTCTAGAAAGACGGTTCTAAAAAGAAAACTGAACTCGAACAGGCAGCAGCTTGCCTGTTCCCCGAACTCTAATCGAAAGCGAGCATTTCTGTGACCCAATCCCCCTCTCAACCGCCCAACGATCCCAACCGTTCTGAAGATCCAAGCTCGACGCCAACGCCTACAGAGGCCACTCGTCCTTTAGGATTTGACGAGATGGTGGCCGTGCTGGTTGCTTTCTTGTCCTTGGGGAGTGTGGTGGCGTGGGGCTTGACTCGTGGCAACATGTCGATATTTAGCGATTTGGACTTATCTAACCCGGTTGCAGTTGCGCCAGAAGTCACGCCTGCTCCTCCTGTTGCACCTGAGCCGGATACCGCTGTCGGAAGACTTAGGGCGACTGACCCATTTATGAGCCCACCGCGTGAACGCTCCAACAACGAGTCCAACGATGAGATAGATCTTAGCGATATGTCGGCTAGGGAAGAACTTGTCGCTAGAGCTGCGGTCAGAAGAGAGCGTGCTCAGCAATTGCCTATGGGGGAGGTTGGCCCAGCGACAGGTACGGTAGCGGCAGGTGTGGCAGCGGCCCCCGATAGCGTTGCGGCGCCTGAAGGTGAGTTGGAACAGCCCGCTTCAGAAGTTATCCCTCCAGTAACGGCTTCAGAGGCGGCTAGCGCAGAGCCTCAAGAGGCGATCGTCTTCAACGACGTTCCCGAAGGCTATTGGGCAGCCCCCTACATTGACGCGCTAAGTAGCCGAGATTTAATTTCTGGCTATGACGACGGTACATTTAGACCCGATCAGCCTGTCACTCGGGCTCAAACTGCTAACATCGTTTCTCGTACCTTTGATCTCACTGCTGATGCGGCACTACTCGAATTTACTGATGTAGAAGCCGACTACTGGGCTAGAGAGTCGATTGGCGAAGTCGTCAGAGGTGGCTTTATGACTGGGTTCCCAGACGATACTTTCCAGCCTAACCTGCCAGTTACTCGCACCCAGGCGCTGACGACACTGGTCACCGGACTAGGTATCCAAACGCCTCAAAATGTTCAGGCTGCGCTTTCTCGCTACACGGATGCTAACGCCATTCCTCAGTGGGCCAATGAGAAGATGGCCGCAGCGACCGCTGGCAATCTAGTCGTCAGCTATCCAGACCCTACTCAACTCAAGCCTTCTGAACCGACTACTAGGGCCGAACTATCTGCCTTGATCTATCAGGCGCTCGTGAGAGAAGGCGTAGTAGAGCCGATAGAGTCGGAATATGTAGTCCAACCCTAGTGGCCTAGAGCTCTTATCTACGGCGACTCCCACGGCGTACCACAGGTTCTTCAGCTCATCACTGCCTGCTAGGAATTCACCTTAGTCGGTCGCCGTGGCCTTAGCGAAGCTAGGCATCGAATTCTTACCCAGCATTTCACTTGGGAACGTAGGCAGATCAAGGTTGCTTGGGCCTCGACGGCTGCGCATTGCCAGACGATAGCTAGTGCTTTGGAGTTCGGCCTGTAGCTCTCTATTTTCCTGCTGGATCTTAGCAACTCGGTCTTTGACAGCGCCCATTCGCTCAGCAAACTTTTCCTTGTAGATTCTAGGCAGCTCTTGTACAACCTGCTCTAGCATGCGGGTGCGATCGGTCAGCTCCTGGTTAGTCTGATGCAGATGCTGAGTTTGAGCATCGCGCTCTTCGATCTGCGTTTGGTAGAAAATCACCTGCTCTTCTAGCTTGTGCATCTGTTCACGGAGCGATCGCATCTCCTGTTGCTGCTGCTCAGACACTTCTGGCGTCGGTAGAAAATCTTGGTTGCCTTTGACCAACCGAAAAAGCTCCTGCGAAAGCTGCTGTACTAGCTGGTCTCGCATCTCCAACTCTTCTTTGAGCCGAATCACCTCTGACTGAACACTCAAACCGTGTGGGCTAGCTATTTGGGTCACAGGCCAATCATTCTCCTTCATCGATTCTTCTTGATATATAACACCCAAAAAAAAGATGAAGATAACCCAATAGAGTGTCAATCAGAGTGCCAACGTTACTCAACGCCCGTAATGCAAAAAACAAACTCCCCATGCTTAGCTCAAACGGAGGGAGTCATCAGCAGTTCAAGGCCGAGGGGATAATCCTACGAACCTAGCGGGGCGGCAGATTCTGTCGATTCTGGTAGCTCACTCTCGCTTTCACTACCTTCGGCGGGTTCTTCGAAGAGAATTGTCAGGTATCTAATGACGTCTTCGCTAAGGCGCATTGCTCTCTCCATTGGAGCAATAACCGTTCCGGGTGCTTCGTAGTTCATCTGGATATAGATCCCTTCCCGATGACGGTTGATTTCATAGGCTAGACGGCGTTTGCCTCTGTGCTGAGTCTCGATGTCCTCAGCGCCCCCTTCTTTGAGCATGTCTTGATAGCGGCTGATCGCTTCATCTACGGCTTCGTCTCCTAGATCAGGCCGTAGAATGTACATGGTTTCGTAAAGCGTACTCATAACTCTAAAATGGATATCCTTATGGTCAATGTGGCCTTTGTGCGTACAGCGTCTATAGCGGCATGCTCTATAGCGGTATGCTCTATAGCGGTATGCTCTATGACGGCATGCGTATAGCGCGGACAAAAGCAAGGGCTTACAATCATACCAACAACTGACCCAATAAAAACATATGGCTCATCGCTACGTTCGAGTTCAATCATCATTAGGTCAGCTGCACTATGGCCTGCTCCAAGCTGATCGTGGTGTAAAGATACTCGACGCACCTCCCTGGCGAAATGGGCAGATAACCGATCGTGAACTGGCTATCGAAGACTACACGCTGCTAGCCCCCTGTGCGCCGTCCAAAGTAATTGCAGTCGGACGAAACTACGCTCGGCACGCAGCTGAACTAGATAACGACCTCCCTAAAGAACCGCTACTATTTATGAAGCCGCCAACGGCTGTAGTTGCGGCGGACCAAGCGATTTACTATCCGGCCCAGTCAGAGCGGGTGGACTATGAAGGTGAGCTGGCAGTGGTCATTGGTGATCGCGCTAAGGACTGCGAACCCGCAGAAGCGCGGAGCAAGATATGGGGCTACACCATTGCCAATGATGTCACAGCTCGCGATTTGCAAAAGCGCGATGGTCAATGGACTAGGGCCAAAGGATTCGACTCTTTTTGTCCTTTGGGACCGTGGATTGTCAAAGAAGTCCCAGCGGGCGCACTCATACAGACATTTCTGAACGATGCTAAGACGCCCATACAGTCTGCTTCTATCGCTGATATGGTTTTTTCCCCAGAGTATCTAGTCGCCTACATCAGTCAGGCGATTACGCTACTGCCAGGGGATGTCGTACTGACTGGAACGCCTGAAGGGGTAGGACCCATGGAGGTGGGTGATCGCATTCGAGTCGAAATCGAAGGCATCGGCTGCTTAGAAAACACAGTGCAGGCAAAAGCCACAAACAAAGCGCCACTCTCGAAAGAGATGGCGCTTCAGTAGCGTGGTTTCGACTTCGCTCAACCACCGGGTTAGGCTCAGCCTGCTCGTAGAGTAGCTACGGCAGTTGCATATTAATAGCATCGGAAATAGTCGGAATCTCGGCATACTGGCCCAAAATAGACTGAGCAACCGAGTAGCCGACAATAGCGAATCCACCTAGACACAAGACATTCAGTAGAGTCTCGCCAATAAACAGACCAGCAATTCCCAACGTGATAATGCAGAAAACTAGAATGGAGATCACAAAGCTCACCATAATCGCCTGAAGCACGTTGAACCGAATGAATCGACTAATCTCGGGATTACGCACGACAAAGGCGAACAGTAGGATAAAAACGCCTAGACCCAGGATGCTGTTTTCGATAGCTAGCAGCGGGCTGATCGGTAGCAGTAGCAAATTCAGCAGGTTTGATACCGCTGGTGCTTGCTCTCTCAAGAAAGGCAAAAAGTAGTAGTTACCGGCCTGTAGCACCGATGCTAGCGGCATAACGTAAGCTAGCGCAGAAAATGCCCTGTCCTTCGCGGGCGCGGAACCATTCATAAAAAACTCCTGTACTTTCGCCTATAGTAGCGTATTCGTCTCAGAGAGCTTCGCCACTCGAAATCCCATTGTGCATTCATATTGCGGTGAGCTTCCTTCTAGCGGCTGTTCGATGAGATGTCCGCACCGCAACCGTCCTCGGTTCCATCGAGGCAATCCGCTTTGACTCGCCATAGGGCAGCTTTGACAGACAGTCTGTGGCTGGACCATCTGGTCTTCTATAAAAATCACTAGCATCTCTTACCGCTCCGCCGCAAAACTCAGAACATGCGATTGTGCTTCATCTTAAGCTACCTATAGCAAGAATCTGTATGAGTGACTACACATAAGTTTGCAAATTGTCAAGCAGCCGACGCGCAGGCATCCTTATTTCCCAATGCCTTCGCCGACGGTAGCTTCCTTAGCAGCATCTTTCTAGCTTGGCAGCAGCTTTCTAGACGCTGGCTTGCTCTTGCTCTATTTTGGAGGGCAATAGCTTCGGCTTTGGTGTTGGCTTTCTGCTAGAACGCTCTTCCTTGCGAAGGTGTGTAGGACGGGCTTGGTCGTAGGCCATCTGTAATGCTGCGGCGGCGATCGTACGAATGTCGTACTCCTCACTAAGCTGCGAAACGATAGGTAGAAAAGAAGCTACTCGCTCACTGGTCACGGCTTCTCGCACTCGAGTCTGTAATTTCTCTAGATGGCGAGCTGCAATTTGCGCTTGGGTAGGGATCTTACAGTACTCAATCGACTCTTTGAAGCGCTTCTCGACTCTAGTTAGTTTGTACTTTTCTAAAGGCATAACGATAGAAACTGCTCGGCCCTCTTTTCCTGCTCGGCCAGTTCTGCCAATGCGGTGAACATAGCTATCGAGGTTATCTGGGAGTTCGTAATTAATTACGTGGCTAAGATCGTCAACGTGAATGCCCCGCGCTGCAATATCAGTTGCGACTACCCAGCGGACCTGACGCTGTTTAAATCGCTGTAGCAGTCTTTCTCTTTGTGATTGGGTCAAATCGCCGTGGTACTCATCGGCGCTATGTCCAGCTGCCTGTAGCTGGCGGGTGAGCTCGGCTGCTGTGCGACGAGTGCGCACAAAGATAATGGCCGACTCAGGATCTTCCATTTCCAGAATCGGCATCAGTGCTCTGGGCTTGCTCCAGCCCACCGGCACGGTGTAGGCAATTTGTTTGATCCGAGCTGTAGAAGCGGTCTTGGCTTCAACGCTAACTGTGACAGGTGACTTCAAAAAGCGGGTGGACAGCTTTTGAATAGCGGGCTCCATTGTGGCTGAGAAGAAAGCCGTCTGACGCTCGTCTGATGTGTGCGACAGAATAGTCTCTACGTCCTGAATAAAGCCCATGTTCAGCATCTCATCAGCTTCGTCTAGCACCATGACACTGACTTTGTTGAGGACAAGGCTGCCTCGTTCGATGAGGTCAATTACCCGCCCTGGGGTACCCACCACAATCTGCGATCCGCGCTTTAGCCTCTGCATTTGTCGATCGATTGACTGCCCACCGTACACAGAGGTGACGTATAGCCGCTTGTCTGTGTTAAATCCTTCCATGGCCTGACTGACCTGCATCGCTAGCTCGCGAGTCGGCGTCAGGACTAGCGCCTGTACATAGCGATTGACCGGGTTGACTTGCTCTAGCAGAGGCAGCGAAAAGGCTGCTGTTTTGCCTGTTCCTGTCTGTGCTAGGCCCACTACGTCGTGCCCAGAGAGCAGTTGGGGAATCGCTTGAATTTGAATTGCTGTAGGTTCAGTAAAACCTATCTGGGTGAGGTGTTCAACGCAGGTAGAGGACAGTCCTAAATCAGCAAATGAAGTCATTACGGTACTAGATATAGAAAGAAACGGATATCAGAAAAGATGCTAGGAAAGCGCTTTCAAGGTGGATGCTAGGGATTGGCAGCAATTGAGCCAAACAGGTCGTAGCTGTCAGCGGCTTCGATTAGAACGGTGGTCATTTGGCCCATAGCGACTTGGCCGGGCGTACTCCCTTTTACATAGACTAAGCCGTCTACATCAGGAGCAAATCTGGCACTACGACCGATAAGTTCGCCAGTAGATGGATTTTCTTGCTCGATTAGTACCTGCGCTGTGGTGCCAATCTGAGCCTGATTGTGCCGGAAGGAAATCTCTTGCTGAGTCAACATGATTTCTTCGCGCCGAGCATCCATGACTGACTGCGCGACTTTGTCTGGCAGGTCGTAGGCAGCGGTCCCTTCTTCGGCCGAGAAAGTGAAGACCCCAACATGATCAAACCTATGCCGCTCAACGAAGGCTTTTAGATGGTTGAACTGTTCTTCTGTCTCGCCAGGAAAGCCAACGATAAAGGTGGTGCGCAGAACAGCGCCAGGAAGCGCTGCCTTAAGGTTCTCGATGATTTGGTCGTTTACCTGTCCCTGCCACGGACGGTTCATAGTGCGCAGCATCTGAGGATGAGAGTGCTGTAGAGGCAGGTCCAAATAGGGTAGGAAGTTTGCCGTATCTTGAACAGCGCTAATCGCAGCAGGCGTGAGCCCAGTTGGATAGGCGTAGTGCATGCGCACCCAGGGAACGTCTACCTCGCCCAGCGCTCTGATCAGTTCGGCTAGCTTAGGCTTGCCGTAGAGATCAACGCCGTAGTTGGTGGTAATTTGCGAGATTAAGATCAGCTCTTTGACACCCTGAGCGGCTAGCTGATGCGCTTCGGCGACGATGGACTCGATGGGGCGCGATCGCTGCTTCCCGCGCAGATGAGGAATAATACAGAAGGCGCACTTGTAGTCACAGCCTTCTGCAATCCGGATGTAAGCTACCCCTTCAGAGGTTGTTCGGTAGCGTGGCAGCGTCTCATCGGCAATGTAGGTCGGTTCTTCCGAGACGACTTTGATGCGATCACCCGCTTCTGCCTGCTCAATCACATTGACAATTTTGTGATAGTCGCCAGTACCGACTAGAGCCACCGCCTCTGGAATCTCTTCTAGCAGCTCGTCTTTGAAGTGCTGTGCCAGACAGCCGGTAATAACTATCCTCTTATCTGCTTCAGCTAGCTCTACCAGGGTACGAACCGATTCCTCTCGCGCCGCTTGGATAAAGCTACAGGTGTTGACAATTACATAGTCAGCGCTTTCCTCGTTGGCACCAACACCGTAGCCCGCTTCCGCTAGCAGCCCTAGCATGTGCTCGCTGTCAACTCTATTTTTCTCGCAGCCCAGATGTGAAAGGGCAATGGTGGGTTTATGTCCCATGGAGCTTCACTAATCAAGTTAAGTTGATCGAATCCCCAAAACCACACGCAGAGATTTAATCGCTTTCTGACGAAGCATAACATAACTTCACAATTGGCGTGTGGGGATTCGAGTCAATTCGGGTCTTAAACTCTCAGCGTTGGCTGCTAAGGTAATGAAACCCGCCAACGTGCCAAGTCCGAGATAAAGGAACCGTGGACTTAACTCAAATTTTTAAGACAGCTAATCCTGCTATTGGCGTTGTCCACCTGCTGCCTCTGCCGACGTCTCCTCGCTGGCAGGGCGATTTACAAGCTGTGATTGCTAGGGCAGAGCAGGAGGCGACGGCGCTAGCCTCTGGGGGCGTACATGGTCTGATTGTTGAGAATTTTTTCGATGCGCCGTTTGCCAAGTCACAGGTGGACCCAGCAGTGGTGAGTGCGATGACGCTGGTAGTCCAGCGACTCGGCCAGCTGGTGCCTTTGCCAATTGGGATAAATGTGCTGCGCAATGACGCCTGTAGTGCGCTGGCGATCGCATCCTGTACAGCCGCTAAATTCATTCGAGTTAATGTGCTCTCTGGCGTGATGGCCACCGATCAGGGGCTGATCGAAGGTGACGCCCGTCGGCTGATGCGCTATCGCCGCGAGCTCGGCAGCGATGTCAAAATTCTTGCCGATATCTTGGTCAAGCATGCGCAGCCGCTAGGTCGCCCCAGTGTGACAACCGCTGTGCAAGACACGATTCATCGTGGTTTGGCGGACGGCGTTATCGTCTCAGGAACAGCAACGGGGCAGGCCCCAACTGTAGAAGATCTAGTTCGAGCAAAAGATGCAGCTAGGAGCACACCCGTCTTTATTGGAAGCGGGGCAACTATAGATAACATTGCGCATCTGGTGTCCGCTGCCGATGGCGTGATTGTCTCTAGTTCGCTCAAGCGCAAAGGGCAAATTGAGCAGCCAGCTGACCCCATTCGGACTAGGCAGTTCATAACGGCAATGGCTCAGGGGCTAATGACTCCTTCTCTAGAGCGCTCTCCCGAACAACATTCAATGGTGCTGAACTAGGCAAGCGCTGAACTAAGCAGACATTAAGATAAACAAACACTGCACCGAAAAATAAAGCAGAATCTCTCCGCGATCTAACGCCTGCCGTTTCCAAGAATTTCAAGTATTATTGATAACCGAAAGCTTCTTGACTCATTAAATTCCGTTCTTCTTTAGGCATCCTTCTTATGAGACGTCGTCGCCAGGAAACGCTGTGGATTCACAAGTGGTCTCGTCCGCTGATTGGCACACTAGCCACCATTGGCGCGGTTGGCACAGGCTACTTGGCCGTAATGACGCTATCGAATCAATCAGCGGTCTGTGGTGGCGGCTGCGGTAAGGTGCTCTCGAGTGCTTGGGCCACCGTTCTAGGCCAGCCGCTGACTCTGTTTGGCTGCCTGGCTTATCTGTCAATGCTGGGACTGGCGATCGCACCGCTGCTAGTGAATATAGAAAAGAACAAAGAGCTGCGAATGAAGCTAGAGGGCCTGACCTGGCCGCTGCTGTTCGTCGGTGCGACGGGCATGATGATCTTTAGCGGATTTCTGATGTACGTACTGGCAACAGATATCAGAGCCGTCTGTCCATACTGCATTGCTTCTGCGGCCCTAACCGTTGGCATGTTTGTGCTGACGCTATTTGGTCGCCGCTGGGATGATCGCGGTCAGCTTCTGTTTAGCGGTGCGATTGTGGCAATGGTTGCTTTGGTCAGTACTTTGGGCATTTACGCTGTGCCCGGTGGCCCGCTCAGTCCCGGTACCCAGGCCGCAGTCATTTCTGAGCCAGGTGTGGGGCCACCAGTTACCAATCCCTCTGGAGAGGCTGAAGCTCTGCTGGCTAATCATCTAACCGAAATCGATGCAAAGATGTACGGCGCTTACTGGTGTCCTCACTGCCATGACCAAAAGCAGCTCTTTGGCAAAACTGCTTACAGTGAAATTCCCTACGTAGAATGCGCACCGGACGGTAAAGATTCTCAAACGGCGCTCTGTCAGTCTGTGCCAGAGATCACTGGTTTCCCTACTTGGGAAGTAAATGGCCAGTTCCTATCCGGGTCTCAAAGTTTACAAACGCTAGCTGAAGCCTCGGGATACGAAGGGCCGACTGATTTTGTGAATTCACAGGGTTGATTTCCGAAGTTAATTCCCAGGATTAATTCCTAGAGTCAATTCCCAGAGCGACTAGCTTGCAAATCTAGCTTCGCAGCTAGCTCTTGTCGGATCTGCTGCATGACCGATTCTTCATCTAGCTCGTTCAAAATTTTGGTGACAACGGCCTTGGGTCCATCTTTTCCCCAGGTCGCGCCGTTGGCCAGATAGGTTTTAGTAACTTGGGCGATCGCATAGGTAGACACTCCCGACACCGTTGCCTGCGCCAAGGCTACCGACACGTACGGCGTTGCCGTCAGTCCGCCCGTCGGAATCGCAGCCGCTGCCAAAACGCTCTTGAGTCCGCTGAGCCCAAAGGTAATCGCTAGCTCGCTAACCGTTAATCCTCCTAGCGAAAGAGCAATTTTTCTGAGGAGTGCAGCGGCTCCTTTTTGCGTCATCTCAATCCCATAGAGCTTAGCCAAGGTGACGATCAGCGCTACGTCAATCGCTGCGCCGCTGAGCAAATCAACGACCGTGAGCGGGTTTAGGGCGACTGCTACGGATTTTGTCAGAACGGTTTTCCAGATGGTGTCATCGGCGGCACGCTCGCGCAAAGCCAGTTTCTGCTCTACGACCTGCTGATTGATATCGTCAGCATACAGCAGCGTATTGAGGGCCATTAGCGCCTTACCCTCTCGCTGCAAAATCTCTAAAATTCTCAGCTTTAGGGCGCTGACATCCGCCTGAGTGCGTTCTATAGAGGTGACTAGCTGACCATTTGGCTCTCTGAGCGCTTTTTTGCTCAGCGGCGCGGCGGCGGCGGTGACAATATCCTCTACAGGAATGCGTTTAGATAGATGAACGGTTTGGATTCTTTCTAAGATTTGAGCGCGATCGCTCTGCGCGTACTGATCGCTCTTATTGAATACCAATAGAACGGGCTTGCCTGCCTGGTAGAGTTCTAGCAGCGCATCGTGCTCTAGCTGTGTCAGATCGCTGTCGATCACAAAGAGAATTAGATCTGCTTGGCGAGCAATTTTGGCCGCGATCGCCTGCCGATCTTCGCCGTCTACCTCATCAATTCCAGGGGTATCAATCAGCTCCACTCGTGCTGCTGTTCGCCCAGAATCAATCCGCTCAGCGGTGTTATCAGAGACGGTAGCCGAAT
Source organism: Cyanobacteria bacterium P01_D01_bin.1 (assembly GCA_039111275.1). Lineage (GTDB taxonomy): Bacteria > Cyanobacteriota > Cyanobacteriia > Phormidesmidales > Phormidesmidaceae > Phormidesmis. The sequence continues at coordinate 23,184 of JBCCOH010000023.1, forward strand.
AGACCTGCTGCGCTTCGTCTACTTGCCAGGTAATGCCTTCTGCCTGCCGCGTCACGCCATGCAGTGGCCCAGTCTCAAAGACCGTCCGACCTACCAAAGCATTTAGCAAAGAAGACTTTCCTCGGCCCACCATGCCAAATGCGGCGATGTGCAATACTTGCTCTTCTAATTTGTGTAGTACACCGTGTAGGTGGCCGATTTCTTCTTCCAAGCCTGCTCTTTCACGCGGCGTGAGATCTAGAGAGCTGATGAGTTTTCTGACGGATGCGATCGCCTGTTGATAGCGTAAGTCGTCGGTTAGCTGATCAAAGGTATCCATAGCGCAAAACGATCTTGCCATAGCTCAAAGTATAGAAGTCCAGGCTTCGAGTCGGAGTGCGGTAAACCCACCCAAACGCTAGCAACCTCGCCTGCTTTATTTTCTAGAAGCGATGTTTATCAATCTAATTGGAGCGATCGGATTAAACAGTGAGAGAATAAAAGTAGTTATCTATACCTATTAGCATCGATGGAGTTTGAAAGTACTGCTCAAAGAGCCTGCTACAACAGAATTGTGCCGTGGATGCAGGACTTGTTTGGCGAGGCTGCAGTCCTATTTGAAGACGAGCCTTTATTTATTATCACGATTGGTTCGGCCGTTGCCTCTACCCGGCTGGTTCCCTGGGGAGAAAACGACGCCCTGATTACTACGCGCTCATTTGTCGTCACCGACGTTGATATTACTCCAGAGCTCAGCTACTATCTGCTGCGGGCTAACAACAGCATTCACTTTGGCCGCTTTGCGCTAGATAGCGAAAACGACATCGTCTTCGAGCACAGCCTAGTCGGCTCTACCTGCGACCAAATCGAACTAAAGCATTCAGTGACTACAGTAATTCGCCTAGCCGACGACTACGACGACGAAATCGTCGCTCGCTGGGGCGGACAAAGAGCCCTAGAGCGCTGGTCCTCATAATTTTGACGAAGCGTTTCGCGCTGGTTAAACAGACCAGGCAAGTTAGATAGCGGAGAATTTCGCAGGACGAAGATTTAATGGACGCTCGTTTGTAGGCAAAGATCTATCAGACGCGGATCTAACGGGCGCTGATCTGTCGTTAGAATCTCTGTTTTCCTTCGCTACCTGGCTACCTGTTTTGTACCAAAGCCTGGCCACCTCACCGCTGACTGGGTCAATGCTAAGGCTAGTGCTTCACGGTGATGACTAGCTGTAGCGATGGCAATTTGCACTGAGCAATTCATCGGGCGCTTGGAGAACGTGATTTCATAAAACCCAGCTACCGTGACACCTCCAGCTAGTCTCCGGCAGTGGCCTGGGCTCGTGATCTAAAAGCTGCTCATAGAATCTCAGCTCCCAGCGAACCTGCGAGGTAGTATCGATAATCTCTTTTGCTAGCCGACAAAGGTCACTGGCATAATCGGGATTGAACTCATAAGCCAGACTGAGATGTAGCCAATCTTTTAAACGCAGGGACTCTTTGCGGGTGGATGAGTGTGATCGCCCAGCAAAATCGGCGACTAGCTGCTTTAGCCAGTCTGCCTCTAGCGCCAGGCCGTGCCAGTCGGGGTTGAAGGTGAGCTGCCTGATTTGAATAGGGGGATGGGGAATGCGATCGCAATATTCCTCGAAAACGCTCCCTAGCAGCTCAACATAGCTTGGAATTGTACTCCTTTCATCTTCAAAAAAGCCCGTTAGCGTACAGTGCGGCATATAAGCATGCGCCGCATTGGCCCCATATAGCGCCTGAGTTTTAGCCAAATAAGTCTCGATCTGCTGCGCTAGGAGGCCTACCGGACAGGCATAGACAATGAGCTTGGCTAGATGAGTCGGCATTTGTTTCGACGGGTTATAGCCTTCAATTTATAGCCTTCAATTAAGAAATGTTTTCTTTCTCTAGAGATAATGTATTCCACTAATTTCGTATGAAGGATCGAGGACTCAATAAAGATGCCAACATGACTAATAATAGAAAAGCCCAGATATTGCCGATTAAAAGATGCAGGCAGTCCGCGTATATTCCGCTGAGATAGAAGAGTCGCTCAAATGGCGCGAAGTAGATGCGCTGCGCCCTATCGCGGCTAAGCGTGCAGCTAAAAGAAGTTACTGATCGTCGTTAGTAGGCTCGATTGGTCGATCTGTCTCCATTCCACGTCAGCTTTTGTCTAGCATACGGTCTAGCCTAAGTTAGGTCAAAGGATCATTGGAGTAGAAAAGTCGCAGAAGCAGTTACTCTTTTTACAATCGATAAGTCGTGTTGAGTCGCTACCAATGCCCATTACACAGTCCCTTTTGATCGTCACCGCGCTTGGATTTGCCAGCGGCTGCTTGATTAGCTTACAAGAAGTCGGCCTGGACTATCTAATCAATAAGGAATGGTTGGGATGGACGCTGACTATTCGTAAATTCGCGTTTAGTACGCTGAGTTTGGCGGTACTATTCAGCTTGGGTGGTGCCTTGATGGAAAACTGGGAACCTATGCGATCGCTCAACATCGCCCCTGAAGGCATCGTTCCTTTCTTCTTCAAAACCGCTATCTTCCTCAGCGTTGTCACTCCTATCACTAGCCAGATCAGAGTGGTCCTCAACCAGCGCAAAGCGGCCTCCGAGAGTGACAGCTAGAATCCACAATCTATCTTCGAAGCTGATGGATTATCTCACTGAAACCGATAAAACTGTTTTGTTTGGGGTAGCAGCCGGACTGTTCGGTGGTCTGCTTAACAGTGCTGCGGAGATTGCGCTCAGATGGTGGAATGAAGAAGCCCTGATCGCCCAGAACGAACTTGTGGCTAGAGCTATTGTGCGAGGTGTAATATACGCACTTTTCTTCGGTGCTGGAGCTTTTGTGCTGATACTCTATGACGCGCAGACACCTTTGAAGAAGATCGACCAATATCTCTTTTTCTTTGCGGTTTTTATAGGCTTAGGAGAGCCGCTCTACAATCGAGCTTGGGACTGGCTGTTTGGAACGAATAAAGTTTAAAGATTCGGGTTGGGAGCTAGGTGAGCTGCGGATGAGATGGCCAATCAAAGTGTTGTTTGGATTTCGGATAGTTCTGTGGCACTGATGTTGTTGACTAGGGTGCGGCGTAGCATGGGGTGGTTGCGATCGCTAAACCCCACATCACTATCTGGATGAAACACGACCAAGTCTAGCCCCTGGCTGCCAGTCACGAATCGATGCTGGTGATTGGCTGAAATATGGAACAAGGTGCCCGGTGTCAGGCTATGGCAAGTGTGTTCATCGCAGCACTGGCCGCTTCCGTTAATAATGATGCCAGTGCGATCGCTCGGATGGCTATGCATCGTCTGATCCACATTCGGCGGCATATACAGCGCATGCAGACAAGGATCGCCTGCTGCCATCGGCGCAACTAAGAGGCTCGTCGTCCCGCCATCGATATATGGAAAGCGACCCACCGACTTAATTGGGCCACCTATCATAAACTGACTAGCGTGTTTTAACTGGCTGACGACTATTCCCACAGTGTTTTGTCCGCCAATAGTCACCGCCTCCGACGCAGAAAAGTACATTCCTGCGGGCAGCGGAAAAAGAACAGACAGGCTCGCTCTTTTTAGCTGTGCTGTGCCCTTCCAGACAAAGCCAAAATGCGTTCCTTTTGCTGGTAGCGTCAGCGTTTCGTTTTGCCAAAGCCGTACCTGAATTAGGCGATCTTCTTTGATAGGAGAATCTATGAAGGCATCAAAGGAACAGATATCAATCGACATGACTCACCACCGGGCTAAACAAACCATTCTCAATCGACTGGCGACGTTCTGGGTCTAGCATACGACCGTCGCTATAAAGACAGTCCACTAACAGAGTGGTCACCCGGTAATACTGCCGAAGTAGCTGCCTTTCACTTTCGGTAAATGTCCATTTCCTACGGATCTGATAGCGGTCTTTTGCCACGGTGCGGGCGGCATCAGCCGTATCTTTGATTGCTTCGGCATCGGCTGTCTCAGGGTGAAAGCGGGCAACAACTGCTTCGAGCTTTTTACGATTTTCAGGGCTCAGGTCTTTAGAATCAAGGACGATTTTAATCGCAATCATCATGGCTTCGTTAGCAGAACTGCATTGCGAGATTCGCGGTGAGATTCGCGGTGATGGAGCGTCAGCTTGCTGATCGTATTGCTGGTCGTATTTTCGGGCGTAGGCGATCGCATCTCCCCACTCCATCTCATCTAGCATCCGAGTCAAGAAGCTAGCAACAACCAACAGATTGGCTTGTTGGTCTAGCCGTACTGCCGCCGCCCGCTCTTGATCAATAAGAAAATCAATGTCGAACAAAAATGCTCGTACCGCCGCAGGTTTGAATCCTTCAAACTGCGGATGTTTGGCCTGCTGGGCCACATCGACCAATACTGCTTGTAGCGTAGACGATTTGCGCTTGGATGATTGCAACAAGGCGCGAACTTTTGCCGCCAGCGGTGCTAGCAACAGGTCCGCATCTCTTAGCAGCTCACTCGATAGCAAAAAGACTTCTCTCCAGCGAGGCTCTACGGCGTGCTCATCAGCTAGCTTTGCCATTGTCTCTTTTAGGTTGGCGCTGTTAAAAACCAGCTCTCTCGCAGCGAAGTATTCATGGAACGTCAGATGAGAGAAAGAGTAGCGGTGCTTGGCTCGCTCTACTAGCAGACCATGCTGTGCCTCGATTGAATGGAGCACCGTCGTGCTATCTAGCTGTAGCGTCTCTATGTCGTCACTCGCTTCAGGCAGATTGCGAATATAGTGAGCAATCAGATATTCCAGCTCATCTTGACGGCAAAAGTACTGCTGTCGCCGGAAGCTGGTCAGCGCAATGTAGCTGAGTAAATCTTGCTTTCGCGTCAAAGATAGATGCTTGTAAACGTGGTCGCGACGAATTCCTCGCGATAGGTCCCAAGTTTTCAGCAGCGTCTCGATACCTTCTCGATACAGCTCACTTCGGCTACTAGGTAGTGTCCCTGATGTCTCAAACGCTATGCATAGTAGCGTAAGCAACAACGGAGTCACGGCTAGCTCCATGATGCGCGGACGTTGAAACAGGCCCTGCAAGAACTCTTGCGAGGATACCGACTTCTGGGCGAACCACCGCTGCGCAAATGCGTTTATTTGCGCGCTATCAAAATCTGCAATCTCTACCTCTGTAAATTGCTCAAAGGTATATTCCCAGGCAGCGACCCGGCAGGTCATCAGAAAGTGATTATCATGAAATTCTTCGGATACGACGCGGATTTCGCGCAGTACCCAATCATGCGTATCTTGGCTGACCTCGTCTAGGCCGTCCAACAATAGTAGGGCTCGCCCTGCGCCGAGCACCTGCTTTAGCTGCAGCAGATTCTGTTCGATTTCCGCTTCACTTAGAGCGGTTATCTGGCTTTTCAGATGGCGCTGACTTAGGAAGGCTAGAAGTCCTAGTCGATTCGGATTTTCGGCAAACTGTTTTAGATTAATAAATAAAGGCAGCCTATCTGGCTCAAACTGGCCGTCGATGCATTGAATAGCTAGATGCTTCAGAAATGTTGTTTTACCAGCACCGGGCTTGCCCAGCACGATCAGCTTCTCGTAATCAGCAACGGCTTCCATGACTGGCATGCGCGGTTGAGCAACTCTACCAAATCCCAAGCGGTCAAAGTTTTCAGCGCCTGCTTCTTCGAGTAGCTGTTGTGAACGCTTTCGCTGATGACTGCTGACCTGCTCAAGAATATTGACGCTGGTGTAGAGATTATCAAGCTCGACTGGTTTGGCCATGTCGAGTACGCGCATCGTGCCGCAGCGCTCTCGCAGGCTTTCGGTAGCGGTCTGACGAAGCGATCGCACCAACCCATCAATATCTTCCGTCTCGATTAGTTCGACAGGAACACCTGACTTAGGCATTACTACGACAGGCGCCATTACAGCAGGCTCAGTCAATTGAGCCAAGCCCGCGACTACCTGCCAGTCTAGGTTTAAGTAATCACACAGCCGCAGAAACAGGCCCTGCTCGATCGCGACCCCCTTAAAGAAATTGATCACGGGCTGTCGACTGCATCCTACGGCTTCGCCCAGTCCTGATTTAGTCAAACCTGCTAGCTTGAGCGATCGCGCTGCTAGCTGCTGTCCTTCTTCTGAAGCCTGCAAAGAAGGCTTAGCCATAAGACCCCAAAATTCCACCTCTCCATCCTATCGCTCATCGCTGTGGCTACAGCTCACCACTCGCTCAATCTTTACTTCGACGATATGTTGACAAATCCTCGAAGCGAACCTATTGTTTACTTAGTCTTTACTTAGACAAGACTATTTTTGGTTTTGAGGTAGCTCTTATGAAGGAATGGACAGCTCAGAAAATCCGTCACTATGCCCTTCAGCAAGAGCTAGGTCACAAACTAGGTCACAAAGCGGACAGAAAAGCGGGCAGACGGACATTCTTAGCTAGAGATCTCTATACTAAGACACCCGTTGTAGTCAAAATTCTTCAGTTTGACCAAGCGTTTGAATGGGACGTGCTCAAGCTCTTCAAAAGAGAGGGTCAAATTCTCCAGCATCTATCGCATTCCACCATTCCCGAGTACAAAGACAGCTTTGAGATGGAAATCAATGGTGTGCATAGCTTCGTGCTAGTACAAGCCTACATTCCTGCACCCTCACTCCAAAAGGTCGTTGAAGCAGGCGAACTGTTTTCCGAATCAGAGACTATTGATATCGCCCAACAGCTATTGAAAACACTGTGCTATCTACACCAGCAGCTCCCCCCGGTCATCCATAGAGATATCAAACCTAGCAACATTCTCATTAGCGACCCTTCGCCTAGAGTGTCTGCCAAGTCATCAAAGACCATTCAAAGAAATATCTATCTGGTAGATTTTGGCGCTGTGCAGATCAATGCGAGTAGAAACAGCGGCACAGTCACTATCGTAGGCAGCTATGGCTATATGCCATTAGAACAATTTCTAGGACAAACCACACCTGCCTCGGACCTATACAGCCTAGGAATGACGCTGATTTATCTATTGACCGGAATGCATCCATCAGAGCTGCCCCAACTCGATGGTCACGTTCAGATCGAACGCATAGGTGAGATTGCCGGACTAAGCGACTGGTTTGTTCGCTGGCTAACGCGGATGATCGAACCCTACCTCGATCAGCGATTTGAGTCGAGTGCGGTCGCCCTTGCTACTCTCAATCGTAAAGGCGACGACGCCTGCTACTTTCCCCATCTACGACCTAAGCCGCACCACCTACACATCTCTCGGAACAAAGATGAGCTTATGATTGTCTCCGGCCTACCTGACAGGAATAGGTACTGGGGCTGTCTAGTTCTTCCCATTATACCTTTATCACTTTGGGTTACAGGCTCACTTGTAGGTTCCTTCTCAGCCTTAGTGATATCTACTGTAATTATTTTGAGTTTGCTATTCTTCGCTCTTAAAGTGTATCGGCAGGCTCCAAATCGATACAAAGTAATATACATCAGTCGCACTTTTGGCATTCGCGCAGGAACTGCAAGAGGACACCGCCAAAGCAAGTTATCTTCTGCCAAGCTAGCACGCAAACATTCTTTGTTTGATAGCATCAGACTTTTAACCTATAGCCCTGGCTACACCTTTACTCGCTACTACGACCGGAAGGCACGCACCGCATCACCTACCAGCATTCGTATACTGCCAAAGCTATCAATCCATACAGGAAATCAAGAATATTCCATTCAATGCAAAGACCTCTGTGAAGCAGAACAGCACTGGCTTGACACAGAACTCAACGACTTTCTAGGACTCTCTCTACAACGGCTTGATCCTATTGATGCAGATACAGTATCAGCATCAAGAAAAACAAGATTAGAAAGGCAGATAGAAGAGAGCGAGCAGAGAAGAAAAGAGGACCTGCTGGATAGCGACTCTGTCTCCCGAATGTAGAGGGCTTCGTCGGCGATATGTCGGTGATATAAAGCAATCGCAAGAATCAAAATCAAGTACCTCTCTAAGCAGCTAATAAACAACTAAAAGAATCTATGAAAATTGCCAGTCGCCAAATAGAACGCTACCGCCTACGCAAAGAACTCAGTACTGAGGATAAACAAAAAGCCGGTAGACAGACTTTCCTAGCGAAAGATGCCGAATCTGGAGAATCTGTTGTCATCAAAATCATTCGATTGGAGCAAGCTATTCATACCGCCGATCAGTGGGTAGAAATCAAGCTGTTTGAAAGGGAGAGTGAGATTCTACAAACGCTCAATCATTCATCGCTACCAAAGTACAAAGAAGCCTTTGAAACAGAGATAGAAGGTGTCCGTAGCTTTGTGCTGGTGCAGAGCTATATTGAAGCCAACTCGCTAGAGACTCTGTTGCAAGCGGGCAAACGCTTCTCAGAAGGGGACGTAATTGATATCGCCGAGCAACTACTGGACACTTTGATGTATCTCCATGCGCAGACGCCGCTAGTGATTCATCGCGACATCAAACCTAGCAACATTTTGATTGATCAAAACACGCAGAATGAAAACGATAGCATAGGCAATATTTATCTAATTGACTTCGGCTCAATTCATACAGACCTAACAAAGGAAAGCGGCACTATCACTATTGTTGGCAGCTATGGCTATATTCCATTAGAACAGTTCTCAGGGCAGGCAGTTCCCGCCTCTGATCTATACAGTTTAGGAATGGCCCTGATCTACCTGATCACAGGTACTCACCCTGCTGATATGGCTCATGTTAACGGCAGGATTCAGCTCGCTGCTTACTCTCTTGAACCTGGCTTCGCTCGCTGGTTGCAGCGTATGACTCATCTCGATCTCAGTCAGCGGTTCGATTCTGCTGAGCAAGCTTCGGAAATGCTACACGCGAAAGAACAGGATCAGAGTAGCTACCAAAGCCTGAAGCCTGAAGGATCAAAGGTTGTGCTGAGGAGAGAGAATGGTCGCATTGAGATATGGACAGACAAACCTGGAGACAGCTCGATAGAGCTAGGAAAAGCCAGCACTTTTTTAATCTGTTTAGCTGTAGGATTCTATTTCCCGAGCCTGTTTATTATCTCTATAATTCTTATGTCTGCTTTTAACTTAGTCATCGGATCGTTTCTCACCCACCTTCTAGATGGGTTGTTGGCCATAAGATGGCAGTCCGTAGTTGAAATCGATCGCGAGAAAGGCATTCGGACAGGCGCTCGTATAAAAGGTCGAACAGCTGTGAAATGGAGAAACCAGACTTCTCGCTTCAAAGATATTGATCTGCTAGCCTACAGTCCTGGCTATAAGTTCGATAGCTATACCCAGGGAAATAACACTATCAGACAAAGTAGTGGCATCTCGCCCGAACTATCGATACATGCTAGTGACATCTCATACCCCGTTGGACACGCTCAGCTGTCCGCCGCCGAGTGCTGGTGGCTCGGACAAGAACTCAGCGACTTTTTAGATCTAGAGCTACAGACTATTTATCCCATGCCCATTGTCACCGTTGCAGACAACAGTTGTGGTGGTTGCGGCTGCTAGCTTTCATGATCTCGATCTTCAGGATCATAACCAGTATCCTAACGTCCATTATTCATCACCTACTCATTATCTGTTTAGTATTGACATCAACAGGACATAAGCACTCAGAATTCGCGAAGATCGAAGGTAATTCGCTCTTTGTTACACAACTGATTGTCAGCCTATTTGTATTCCAAGGAAGGTTTTGATGCAGCACCTGATATCACAGCGGATTGGTCGCTATATGCTTCAAAAGACGTTAAGCAAAAAAGCAGGTAGACAAACATTCTTAGCCAAAGACCTTAGAACGCAAGATCTAGTTGTTGTAAAAGTCCTTCAGCTTGATAGCGCCTTTGAGTGGGATGCATTGAAGCTTTTTAGAAGAGAAGGAAAGATTCTCCAACAGCTAAGGCATCTTACTATTCCTCGGTATAAAGATAGCTTCGAGGCTGATGTTAACGGCGTACATAGCTTTATCCTTGTACAAACCTACATTGCGGCTTCCTCGCTTCAAACAGTCGTTGAAGGTGGCAAGCTGTTTTCTGAAGTAGAAACTATCGCCATTGCTCAACAGCTTTTGACGACGCTGAGCTATCTGCATCAGCAGCTTCCGCCTGTCATCCATCGAGATATCAAGCCTAGCAATATTCTGATTGATGAGCATTCTAATGCTAACTCTGTGGGCGCTAGCGAAAGGGCTGTTTACCTAGTGGATTTTGGTGCTGTACAGATCGCCGCAAGTAAAAGCAGCGGTACGGTTACCATTGTCGGCAGCTATGGCTACATGCCGCTAGAACAGTTTTTAGGACAAACCACGCCTGCATCGGATCTGTACAGTTTGGGGATGACGCTGCTTTATCTATTGACTGGGATGCATCCGTCGGAGCTACCCCAGGTCGATGGTCATATTCAGATTGAGCGCTTGGGCAAGGCTTTAGAACTCAGTGATTGGTTTACTCGTTGGCTATCGCAGATGGTTGCGCCCTACGCGGATCATCGTTTTGAGTCGAGCGCGATCGCCCGCGCTGCTCTCAAACGCAGGAACATCAGTTCTAGCCACTTTCCGCATCTACGACCCGATCCGCGTCATCTGAACATCCGCCGACAAAAAGACAAACTCGAAATCTTTTGTGGGTCCTCGCTTAGCATCAAAGATCCGGGTTTCGATTCGGGATTTAAAGGGGATATCTACGCACTCCGAATGCTTATTAATTACTTGCCGAAGATAGTTTTTCCTACACTCGCACTAGGCATGTCTATCATCTTCTTTTTTGGGGCTTTTTTAACGACTTTTTATTTTCCTGGTTTTGGTATGGTTTTAGGCTATCTCATCCTCATATCGTTCACGTTAATAGCATTCATAAACCTTTCTTCCATATTCGTATCGCTTCTTCGAGTCTTTGTTCAGCCAAATGGTCGGCGTGCTAAGAGAAGATACAAAATCATATCTATCAGCCGCACGCTAGGCGTTCGTGAGGGCATTGCGAGAGGATTTAGCCCAGATGAAATATCTTCTGTGAACTGGACGACCACGCCTTCTCCATTCCATAACATCAGACTTTTGACATATAGCTCCGGCTGCAACTTCTACATTCATCAACAAAAAGGCAGGTCTCGTTCCTTATCTAGCAGCATTTCCATACCAGCTAAACTATCAATTCACGCTGGGAAACGTGAGTACTCTATCCGATGCGCAGCTCTCTCCGAAGCGGAGCAGCTATGGGTTGCCGAAGAGCTTAGAGATTTTATAGGACTACCCTTGCAGAGGTTAAATCCTACTATGTCAGAGACAGCGATATAAAGATGCATTCTTGCGGATCAAAAGAGATTATGGAAGTTATCAGTCGTCGAATAGAACGCTACCGTCTGCATACAGAACTGAGTACGGAAGATAGGAGAAAGGCTGGTAGACAGACCTTTCTAGCAAAGGATACCGAAGCTCAAGAATCTGTTGTCGTCAAAATTATTCGATTGGACAAGGCGATTCATACCGCTGACCAGTGGTTAGATCTCAAGCTTTTTGAGCGAGAAAGCAACATTCTACAGACGCTCGATCATCCATCGCTACCAAAGTATAAAGATGCCTTTGAAACAGATATCGAGGGCGTACGTTGCTTTGTACTAGTGCAAACTTATCTCGAAGCAAACTCTCTAGAGACATTGCTACAGTCGGGCAAACGGTTCTCAGAAGCTGAAGTATTAAACATTGCCGAGCAGCTGCTCATCACCTTGAGCTATCTTCACTCGCAAACACCGTCAGTCATTCACCGCGATATCAAACCTAGCAACATCTTGATCGGCTCGCGCAGTGAAAAAGCGCACTGCTCTAGTGATGTCCATCCTGGTGGTATCTATTTGATTGACTTTGGCTCAATCCACACGGACCTTACCAAAGAAAGCGGTACCATCACCATCGTCGGCAGCTACGGCTACATTCCATTAGAACAGTTTGCCGGGCAGGCAGTCCCTGCTTCTGACCTCTACAGCCTAGGCATGACCTTGATCTATTTAGTCACAGGCACTCATCCTGCTGACATCGCCTACGTCAATGGCAAAATTCAGCTGGCTAGCCGCGTTCTTCGACCATCATTTGCTAGATGGCTAGAGCGGATGACTCACCCCGATCTCGATCGACGTTTTAATTCTGCCGAGCAGGCTCTGAATGCGCTTCAAACAAAAGAACAAAATCAGGTTGGCTATGAACAGTTGAAGCCGAAAGACACGGACATAGTTGTTAAAAGGGAGCGCGATCGCCTTCGGATATTGATGGACAGACCTAAACGCTGCCCGCTAAAGCTAATACAGAGAAGTACTATCGGCATCGCGATAGTTTTGTTATTCTACATTCCGCTCTCAGTGATAATTACTGTTCTAGTGGCTACTATTTTTCGCAAAACCATAAGATCATTTGTTGAGTATGCCTTTAAATACTTATCAAAACAACAAACTGTAGTCGATATTGAAAGAAACCACGGCATTCGTGTCGGCATCCGTAGCAAAATCTTCGGCAAATTGAATTTAGAAAGACCAACTGCCCCTTTCAAAGCCCTTGACCGACTAGCCTATAATCCCGGCTACAAGTTCGATAGGCACAACAAAGAGAGCAGCATTCCGCCTGGGTTATCTGTATATGCAGGGACAATCTCATATCCCATTGGCCATAGATGGCTATCCGTCACCGAGTTTTGGTGGCTTGGTCAAGAACTCAGTGACTTCCTAGATTTGGAGCTAGAGACTGTCTATCCCGTGCCTACTGTCACCGTCTCTAATTAACCGCTTTCAACACCCACAACATGACACCTGAGCAAAAAGCGCTATACAACAGAATCGACCAGTTCAAACTCGATCAGCCTGGTGTACTTTGTCCCTTCTCAACCAAGCTTACCTGGCAATATGGATGGTCAGGCGTTTTCACGCTTAGAGCCATTCGCGAGTACAAGAAATTCATTTTTCTAATCATGGTTTCAGAGCAGCGTCTGTCGCCTGCTACTGTGATTGATCGCGTTTGGCATCAGCATATTCTCTACACTCAGTCTTACTGGAACGACTTTTGCGGCCAGTTGCTCAATCGTCAGATTCATCACACCCCAGGACTCGGCGGCAAAGAAGAAGGAATGAAATACTACCGACAGTGCGATCAGGCACTCAAGCTTTACCAGCAATATTTTGGTCAGCCGCCTGCGGACATTTGGAACCCACCGCAAACCACAGTCGAAAGTCTCGACTATCAGTGGGTCAATTGCGCCGAGAACTGGGTAGTGCCCAAACCAACAGTTGGAGCTGCGATCGCACTGGTCCAGCGCAAGCGTGGATAACTCACTTCATAACGAGTTTGATTGGGCGATCGCATATCGAGCCGCCGCCAAACTTAATTTCGCCTGCTCAATCGGCGACAGCGTTTCCCAATCAGCCTGACGCACGGACCTGATCGTCACTTCTACAAATTCTTCGGTGCTGCTACCGCGCATCGCTGATGCCATCGGTCTAGCAATCACCTGCAAATCAGCTTCAGCGACGCGACTTAATCCATCCCGGACACAGCCAATCATCTGCTTTATCATCGGCTCACTACTCCGAGCCATCTGCTGAGATTTTTCTGCTATTGTTGCCAGCATTTCAGCAGGCAGTCGCTCAGCAAACTTCTGTTGAAGCCGAACCAGCAAGCTATCCTCTGAGGAGCTCCATAGATTATCTAGCTGTGCTGACAGCATCTGCCATCCTCGCACCGACTCCGCTTCAGAAACTTCTAAACCCGTACCAGCAGCTAGAATCTGCTCTTCATACTCAGGCGCGGTCTCTGCACTCATCCAGGGTGAACTTTTCTCCAGGTCCAAGATAGTTTGCAGCAGTTCCGAGCCAGTAGGTGACGGTTCCAAATTATCCATATCGTCGGTGGATGAGGATAGATGAGTCATAGTTAGCGCTTACCTGATGATGAGAATTACTGGACGTGTGACTAAGAAGGATACAGCGAAGCTTTTGACGGTTCCGCACGGTTCGACTTTCTTCGTAGAGATTTGCTGATAGCAGCCGCAGCGGAATTGTTGATGCCTTCAACCTAAGACTCCAATACAAATTCTAAAAGCCGACCGTCAGATTTACTGCCAAATCGGAGCTGAGTGCCCGGTTGTAGAGCGACTTCTTGGCGGTGAACTTCTTGCCAGCTACCGTCTTCTTTGTAGAAGGTGCCATATCGCGAGTTGTCTCGAAGAAAGTAAGTCATACCTAAATCTCCGTCTGCCTGCTGCCGCCGATGAAAAATCTCAGCGTGGCTACTGGATACCCACGGGTCAAAGATGACTAAGTCATTCAAGTCAGGTTTTCGACCAATTCGCATCACATCGCTGTAGATTGGCCAGGCATGTTTGGGATTGTCGACATCTCTGAGCATGGCCTGACGAACGCGCGGACGGAAGGCGGTGTGTTGGTTAATCTGTGTAGTTTCTTCGAGTAGCAGCAGCCGACCGTCAAAGTCGGGATGCATATAGAGCACAGGCAGTGTCCAGGCGGGCTGGTTGAAATGGTAGAGGGTGAGAAGGTGCTGGCGGGCGATCGCAACTGCCTCGTCCACTGCCTTCCGCTCTGCTAATGACTGGGCAAATACCTGAATAAAGCTAATCGCCTCCTCATCTGCAATCGAATCACGCATGGCCACTACCGCAGGCAAACCGTGATGTAGCAGGACTTCAGCTAGGCTGCTGCGGGGAAGCGATCGCGCCTGACTCTCCTCTGGCTGCGCTCCCCAACAGGTATTGAACACCGCTAGCCGCACCTTCGCTCTGACCAACACCTGCGATAGTTCTGTACCGCTCAGCGTCGTATCCGATAAGAACAGCAGCCCGCCATCTGGCCCTGGCATCCCATGCCCCGAGTAAAAGAAGACATTGTAACCACCTCGCTCGATCGCTTCTGACAGCTCAGCCGCCGTTGGCTGTAGCAGCATGTCTACCCGCCGCTTAGCCGTTGGGCGCAGGTTCAGGTGGCTGTTCTTTTCTAGAATTTTCTTCAGTAGCGCAGCTTCTTGCTCTAGCTGTAGCTGCTTTTGGGCAGAGTCGCGCTCTGTTTCGTTTGGACTATCTTTTCCCAGTACCAGCAAAATTTTGAGCACTCGGTCTAAGGGCCACGTCTCTAGCGAATCGACATCGCTACTGGTGCGGCTAAATAGAATCTTGCGCTTGAGCGAGAGGGCTCGGCTGCCCGCCTGTCGCTGCATAATTTCCCACGGCAGCGCAATCAGTTCAGGATCGCGCACTTCTAGCCGCAGCCGCAGCGGCGACTCTTGGCCAATCGCAATGCCCTGGGCGCGTTCAAAGCTGCTTTTGACCGGGCCAGAAAATAGCCACTGCCATAGATTTGTACCCAAGTGCTGCATGTAGCGACTGCTGTAGCTAGCGGGCTGCGCCTCAGGCACTTCTGGCTCTACGTTGAGATCTGTTTCGTTTAGAAACTGAGGAATGTAGGCCGAGGGAATATGAGGGACTTGGGGCAAACCGCGCAGGGAGAAAATCGACTGCCAGCTTTGCCACGCATCGGCCAGCTGGGGGCTCCAGTCGCAGTCATAGTGGACATGGCCGCTGGGATGGGGTGATCGCAATACCCAGATGGCAAAGCGATCGCGCTGCATCCGCAAGCTGTCTACCGCCACCCACAGTCCCAAGTCATCCTGCGCCATCAGCCACAGTTTCCTATCTGAGTAGGCTGCAAATCTGTGATCGGTTCAGCCAAACCAGACAGATCTGACTCCAGCGTCCAGCCAGTGCTATCGGGCGGCAGAAATAGCGGCTGATCGATCTCGGTTGATTCTGGCTGATTGATCGGAAGACTGCCCTCAGCACCAGGATCATCTGTCTCAGACGGAACCTCAGCCAGACTAGACCCAGAAGGGATTGAGCATAGCTTGAGCTGAATCCAGTTAGTTTGGTTTTCGCTGGTCTGCTTGTTCACGACCCGAGCAATTCCCCCTGTCGGAATCGTACCGGGGATGACATTCTCAGCAGCCCCTTCAGCCAAAGAAATCGGTCTTGGATAGAGCAAGAGCTGTGATGGCGCGGCGCTATCTGTGTCGATATTGTCCTCTCTATTTTCTGCGCCTGCTGGCACGCTGCGAATGCCTACGCCATCTGCCAGACGAATACGCATGTAGTCGCCTACCGCAAAGGTAGCCGCTGCTGTCACCGCATCAGGAGAAGTGTTGGGCACTGCGGTATTATCCTCTGTCCTTTCAGAAGTGGGTTCGCCAGCAGCATTGGGTAGAATCGGCTGTCTCAATCCAGGAAATAGTGTGTAGACAATAGCGCCAAAAAGAGCCAGTAGCAGAATAATCGCTCCTATCTTTTGAAGACTGCTTCGTCCAGTTGACGGTTGGGGATTCAGTGGCCTCTTGGAAATAGGTAGCTGTTGGGTCTTGGTCTGATTGATAGGCCGAGACTGGTCAGAGTGGGGTGAGGCGACGGTTCGTCCCGGCGCGGTCACCGCCTGTGATATTGGACTCGCTAGCGGCTGAGGAACCACTTGGTCAGAAACTTGTGTGACTTGCGCAGCTAGCAGGCCAACAGTGACATTGTCATGGCCGTTGTATTCGTTGGCGATTGAGACTAGCGATTGACCCGCTGCGTTTACCTGCGCTTCGGTCGTCTCTCCAGTCACTAGAGGTCTTAGCGTGCTGACCCAAAACTGCTCGACGCGATCGCTATCGCTCAGTCCATCCGAACACAGCAAAAAGGCACAGTCCTCATCAATCACGAAGCGTTGCACCGTTGGTCGCAGCATTTGCGACGAGCCCATCCCCAACGCCTGAACTAGCGACCCAGCGCCTGCCTGGTTTAGCATTTCTCGGTACAGGCTACCGCCCAAACGTACCTGCCTAGAGGCCACGTCGTCATCTAGTGTGACCTGCTGGCAGTTATGAGCGCTAATGCGATAGGCACGGCTGTCACCCAAGTGAGCGATGTAGACATCTGCACCCTTGATTAGCGCTAGGACTAGCGTCGTGCCCATGCGATCGCGCGCCTGTCTTTTGGCCTGATCGTTCTGCGCAGAGATCTCGTCATTCGCCGCGCAAATGGCCCGCTCAATCGCCAGCATCACCTCAGTCGCGCTCAGAGTCGCGCTCTCAAACATCAGCGGTGCTAGCTGAGTTTTGATTGTGGCAATCGCCAGCTTAGAAGCCACGTCTCCACCCTGGTGGCCGCCAATGCCATCACACACGATCAGCAGTTGCGGCGACGCTGTTGTCTTTTCGCTCACTCGCGTCAGGCTAGTGCCATTCTCTGGAAAACAGGCGTCTTCGTTACGCTTGCGAGTTGGCCCCTGATCGGTATGGACAGCGAGGTTGTAGTCTACGCCCTGCGCTTGGGCGCATACGCTGATGGCCAGACTGAGCTGCTCGCATAGCTGGTCTGGATTAATCTGGCCTTGTTCTATGTAATTGCACAGCTCAGTCAAAAAAGGCTGCACAGAAGCATGGGCAGTTGTCGCCAGCGGCTGCCAGTGGTGCGCTAAATCCACTAACGTCGGCGTAGGTTGGTCTGCCTTTGGCGTTAGGGCTAGCAGTCTGACGATAGAGCCATCTACCCGGACCAAATCGTTGCTCAGCAAGGCGGCGGCTACTTTCTCATCTTGGAAGCCCTCCCACATCTGGGCAATCTGCCAGAGCCAGCTCAGCTGCCTGAGCGGGGGCGCATTTAACCAGCTTTGGGCCAGCATCGGCAAGAGGACGGGCATTCCTGGCTGAGCACCGATTGCCGCTACCGTCGAGAAGGCGCTAGATTCTAGCATCAGCGTCGTAGTGCCCTGAGTCTCTAGAACGGCGTAGAGCCGGGGCACATGCAGGGGATACACCGATAGATGCAGATAGGGCAAAATTGCATCTGGAATGTCCGCTGGCGCTTCAGGCACTAGGTCAGGCTTTGTATCTAGAAAAATGCGATCGCGCTTCAGCAGATAGCGATTGTTCAGCAGTTGACCCGGCTTTAGCGCAGTGGCCTTTTCACCAATACCCCACAGATAGTAATGGGGTAGCGCCGCAGAGCTATCCTGGGGGGACTGCGGCCCGTCAGGATTGTCAGCATTACAGTTGGGATCAGGGTAATTAATCACTAATTCGCAGACTACTTCTTCGCAGCGGGTTCTATAGTGGCATCTTGATCAGATGGCGGCGCATCGACAACCCGAGGCAACCCCATGCTGTAATTCAGCACGCGGCTTTGTAGGTTATAGCTAATCTCACCGGACTGTAGCAGAGCCCGAACAAAATGTTCCAAATCAGAGCCAATCCGACGTAGGGTGTAGTCCGTCAGCGCTTCTCCAGCATAGTCTTCAACCATCCGGTCAAACTCACGATAGACCTTTTGCAGAGATTCATCGCTCCAGTTGAACTCGTTTTCTGGATCAACATCTATCGTTAGCTGCTGATCGCTAGGCACAATTTCGTTATTCTCGATCGTGGCCGCATAGATCAAAATGTGGCGAGTGGTGGATTTTAGCAGCATAAATAGAGACTCCTATAGCTTTTTTCTTTAGAGCTTTTGCTTCGATAGACACACCCTAGAAGACCACTCAAACTTGCGTCAGCTAGCAGTGAATTTATCAATCATCCTTGTAATTGTAGACGCTTGCTCGTCTACTGCATCTGCCTACACATAGACTAATAGTTGGAGCCCCAGCAAGCGAGTCTAGCGACTAAGCGTCTAACTGCTATAAAAAACGTGCAAACTTAGCCGTTTTCCTTCATTGACCTATCTAAAGCTCGCCCTCATTCGCCACGCCGAGTCCATCGGCAATACACAAAAAATCATGGAGGGTCAAAGCTCGACCCCACTTTCCGCAAACGGACTGCTTCAGGCACAGCAGCTTCGAGACGCTCTGAGCACCTGCTCGATAGCGCACCCAAGATCAGCACAGCGCTCACAGAAAGAGCGCTCAAAAACAGAGCACTCAAAGATAGAACACTCGTCCTTTCTCTACAGCAGTCCGTTGCTAAGAGCAGCTCAAACCGCAGATATTCTTGCAGAAGCGCTTGACCACAGCCAACGCCGACGCTCTAGCGATCTTCAAGAAATGCATCAAGGCATCTTCCAAGGATTAACCTGGCTAGAAGCTCAAAACCAGCACCCTCAGCTGTGCAAGCAGCTCTTGCATGCTAGAAATTGGCAACCTGTCCCCCAGGCAGAATCTCCAACAACCGCCAGAAAAAGAGCTGAAGCTTGGGTCAATTATATTCTGCATCAGCATCACCCCGGCGAGACCATCTGGGCGATCTCTCATGCCGGTATCATGCAGCAGCTAGTGGCAGTAATTTTGGGCTGCGATCGCACCTGGCAAATTCCCATCCACCACACCGCCCGCTTCGAATTCTGGCTATCCCAAACCCACTGGCAGACCCTCTGTGCCGACCGCTTCAACCCTGAATACTGGATACTCCGCCGCTTCAACGATACCTCCCACCTAACCGAACTAAACGCCCCGATTGCCCCCGGTGCCCAAGCGCAGCCGTAGCGCTTCGCTCTTCTCACAAAGTAACCCACTTCCGCCTTCCTACTTCTGCCTTCATCATTCCGCCTTCCATCAGGTATCCTCATAAAGGCACTAAAACTCTCCACACTCATCCTCGCTACTCCCATGAGCACCCCCGCCACCGAGACCTTTGGCCAGGCCCGACAGGGTAGCGTTGCCGCCATCATTCAGGTACTGAACGAACGCCTAGCTGATTCTGGGATTCGGACGAGGGCAGTTGTCGATAGTGGGATGCTACAGCTTCTGTGCGAAGCGGCCTCACCCGAGCGACTAGAAAAGACTGCCGTGGTCGAAAAGGTGCGCCAGATCCTAGAAAATATTAGTCCGCACCACATCAAGAGGGTCAAAATCAATAGTCGAATTGTCAAAGAAGAACAGCTGCTGTGGCTAGAAGAAATCAACAAAGATCCAGAAAATGCGCTGCTGTGGTCTGAGATTATTACGCTCAACCAGCCATTTTTTATTCAGCGGTGGATGCGTGATCGCCAGGTCAAACCCGCTGGCCCACTCTTTCGAGACATCACCGAGTCCGAATCAGAGCAAGACGGCTTCTCTGCCAAGCTGCTAGGCGGCATTGGCATTATCACCCTAATCCTGGCGACAGGCTGGATATTCAGAGAGGATATCAGCGAGATTCAGCAGGCTCAAACCGATTTAGCAGACCCTGATGAGCAGGTGATTAGTCCGATCGACCTGCCACCGTTACCAGCAGAGGACAGAGCGGCCGATACCACTCTGCCCGTCACCGCCTCTGCTGCCGATACTCTCGGCACATCTCAGGCGAGTGATGACGAGAGTGCTAGCGAGAGTGCTGGCGAGAGTACCGAAGCTTTCGCTGAAGCCGTACGGATTGCCGAGCAAGCCTCTGCCGATGGTAAAACGGCGGCGACTGCTGCTGAATGGCTAGATCTGGCTGCTCGCTGGCAAAAAGCCGCTGATTTGATGGATCAGGTGCCGCCTGGTAATGAGCAGCATACAATTGCAAAGGACCGCGTGGCTGCTTACTCCGAGAATAGTCAGACCGCACTTGGGAAAGCGGCGGAGCTTTGAGAAGCGTGTAGGCAGTGGTTTTAAGCGACATGCGGACAGCAGAGATCGAGGGACGCTTTTACTCTAGGCTGATTCCGCCTAGGGTTTTGGCTTTGGGCTTGGCGGTGACGGGGGCTCGATCTATGACTTGCGATCGCACCCGGCTGCCATGAAAATGCTTTTGCCATTCTGTCGGTGCGTTCAGGGTCTCGCCACCGTGCTTAGTTAGCCTTTTGCGCACCTGGCACATCACTGGTGTATTCACACAGGCCCCAGAAATAATCACCTGACCCTTCGTGAGTGCGGGCAATTCCTTAAGCAAGTCACGGCCTGCAGCTTCTACCCCATACTTCAGACTCTCCTGATCCACCGGATTGACAATCCGCATCAAGAACTGACTCATACACTGCGAGAGCACATCCGAATCTAACTTTCCAGGGCGCTGCGTAATCAGTCCTACGCCCAGGCCAAACTTGCGGCCTTCGCTGAGAATTGTCCGCAAGATGGCCTTACACCTGGCAGGTTCTTTGGCGGGAGCAAAGCGGTGAGCCTCCTCAATTAGGGTAAACACCGGATAGGGCAGATAGTTTTCGTCCCCCGGAGAGTTCTTCTCTTTGGCCGTGTTCATCCGGGCTAGGTAGCTCTGTCGCAGCACCGCCGCGCAAATCACCTGCTGCTCTTCCTGGCTAATCTCATTCATCTGTAGCACCGTCACTCGCCCCGGTTCAAACAGATCCTGCGGCGACAAATGATTTGTCTGATGAAAATAGCGCGAGTTGGCAAATCGATCGAGCTTCCATTCAATAGCAGGAGCTGACGAACCGATCTTCAAATTACCTTCGTCGTCTTCGGAGGTATCCGCTTCATTGACAGCCGCCACTAGATCATCCACATTCCAGCGGTAGTCGCCTTTGCGATGACGCTTCAAAATCAGAAAAGCTTTGTTGAGGATGGCCTGCTGGCGATCGCTCATCTCTGGCAGCAGAGTCAGCACATCGTGATAGTCCAAGGACGAAATCCGAATCGTGATATCGTCCGGCGTCAAAATCCGCACATCTGGCGCATACCCATCATCTGCTGTAAACGCAGGATGACCCCGCATCTCAGCGAGCGTACCGTATTCCCCATGCGGATCAAAGATCAGCACTGCCGCCCGGTTATACGGCTGCAAAAATTCTTCGATTAACACGCCAGCGGTGTAGCTCTTGCCCGAGCCCGTACCCGCGAGAATCGCCATATGCGTGCTGACCAGCTCTTTGACATCTAGCGCTACTGGCACTGCACCACCCGGGCGGAGCAGCAGAGAGCCAACTTGGGCAGAGCCGACCTCGCGCGGCTGTTTTTTATTCACGACCTGCCGTAGCGTATCGTCATCAGTAATTGAGACCTTCGATCCTGGTGTGGGCGTCAGGCGCGGATTAATAAAGCCCAGAGCAGGATTGAAGTAGCCGATCACGTCGACTGTGACCTCGTAGATCTCAGGGTTGGGATGAGAGAAACCGATTAGGGCAGCGATCGCCTCAGGGCTAATTTCAGCATCTGCAAACATCCGGTCTGGCAAATGGTCACTCAAGCGGCGGTCCGAAATCTTACCCAGTATCTGCAAAGCCTCATTGCTATCTGGAGAATCCGCTTCGTAGTAGACAAACTCACCAATCTTCACCTGGCGACTATCCGAGGTAATAAACACATATTGATTGCCATTCTCACCAGGCCCCTTCACCGTCCCGATCACATCGGTTTTCAAACCGCCCCGATCCGCCGTTGAGACATCAATCGCTCTAACCATGACAACCTAAAATCGAACACAACGTTTTTTGACTTCTTATAGCAGGTATAGCAAGGGCTCGTACATTTTACAAATACATATTTACTAACCACTTGCGTGCGGTCTTCGTGGCTCCAATCATCGCGCTTAGAACACTCACCTGGAACACTAATCTTAGGAGACCCCGATTAACCCGCATCACCATAGCTATCTCGCACCAATAGATTAGGGAATCATATAGAAAGACTGCGGACAAAAGCAGAGACTAAACCTTAGAATAAGCAAAAGCCTAAAAAGCCTGTGACAAACAACGCACTACACCCATCTAACGAGCTTCACGCAGAGGAGCTTCATACAGACGGCCAGCTAGCAGCAGATCTGCCCGCCGTCACAGGCAATACTGCAATCTCCCACCCCTCTACATCAGCAGTCGTCAATATCTCCACAGAAAAGCGACCTGCCAGAGAGCGTAGAATTCTAGCCTCTGTGATCATTCCTCAGCCCGTAGAAAACGTATGGCAGGTCATCACCGACTACGAAAAGCTCTCAGACTTTATTCCCAGCCTCACCTCTAGCAAGCTGATTCCTAATTCAGAAGGCCGCACCCGGCTAGAGCAAGTCGGCACTCAGTGCTTTCTAAGGGTCAAATTTTGTGCCCGTGTAGTCCTAGACATGACCGAGAACTTCCCACATGAAGTAGGTTTTCTGATGAAAGAGGGCGACTTCAAACGGTTTGAGGGATTCTGGAAGCTAGAGCCCGCTGACCAAGGCACAAAGCTCTCCTACGACCTGCTGGTCAAAGCACCCGCCGCCATGCCAACCCCTCTGATTGAGCGCCACCTGCGCAACAACCTCATCTCTAACCTGTTGGCGATTCACAAAAGGACACTAGATGTTGCTGCATTAGGCTAAATCCAAATCGCTATGACAGCAACACCACAACCGCAAGACACAGACATAGGCGCTACTCTCTCAGACGTAGTTGCGACTCTTTCGGATGTGGCTTGTACGACCTTCGTGGTGTTGCTTGTCGTTACCGCTTGACTTGGGTGGCGATCGCACCATAGGCACGCAATACGGCTAGGAAGATGCCACACCTTTAAATGAACCGCGCCCTGCAAGGCTTTCACCTTGCAGGGCGCGGTTTTGTTACTATACCCCCAGGGGAATTCGAATCCCCGTCGCCTCCGTGAAAGGGAGGTGTCCTAGGCCTCTAGACGATGGGGGCGCATGTCTTTTGACCTTTATAAGGGTAACTGTTGCTTGCACCAAGTGTCAAACAAAAAAACGGTGAAATCCTTCTATGACAAACGACTAGAGTTACGTAGACGGATTAGCTGTCTTCTCATTTCAGGAGAGGCTTGCGCAACATCCTGAAGCTGCTGAATTGCAACTTGACTGTCGAGTGCTTCTAAATATTCGTCACTACCATAGGCAAAGGCATCCACCAGTGTAGCCACTAGCTGTTCTTGGTTAGTCATGGTCAATTGTTCCTCTATGATGCGAAATTTTAGCCGCACTTCACATTCGTAGATGCCAACATCACTATCGGGTGAAGGTAGATTTGTCGAACTATCCATATAAAAAAATTGAATTCCGCAACTAGGTAAATCTGAAGAAATATTCGGCCTCTCAAACGCAGACATTCGTGTAGAGAAGTAGCTTTTGTCAACTTACACAAATAGATTGTCTAAGTATCTTTTGAATTCCCCTAACAAGACAAGATGTAACACCTTAATAAGTTGATATGAGAGGCTTTTCTTCCTATTCCTTTCGATGCATTAGAGCGATAAGTTCGATGAATAATTAAGACAAAATAAGGTTTTCTCTCACGACAGATAAAACCTTTTTATACGCTGTCATCAGATAGTTGCGGACACTTTCAAGATGCTAATTACGATTGTGTTTTTGCGATAAAAGAAGAGCTAATAGTTACAGACAAAAGGTTCTTTGACACGGCACAAAGCCTACAAGAAAAGTCTATCTTTACTATTGGTCAAATTTGATACTGTCGCTTAGATAACGCGCAGGAAAGTAGTTCACTGAGATTTTTCTAAAGAGATAGTAAGATCCAAAGGCAGTTGATTATAGAAACGCTATGAGCATAGGAGTCGGGTGGCTAGATACTCTCCAGAACATCCTGAGCTAGAGCCATTAAGTAGAACTGAGCTACTGGTGGCGATGGCTGCAACGGCTGTTATTTTGCTGCTTGTGGCGAGAGTCTGGCTCTTGTTTGAAGCGTTCCGTTTTCCACTGGTATTGACTTGGCAAGCACTGGCTACAGGCGCTGCGCTCGGCATAGGAATTTCAGCAACCAGTGCGCTGGTCTACAAACTATGGCCAACCTATCAGAGGAGTGCGGATGTCTATTTAAAGTTTGTACTGGCGCCGCTGGTTTTATCGGACTGCGTGTGGATTGGGCTACTGCCAGGCATGAGCGAGGAGCTGCTGTTTAGAGGGGTGATGCTGCCAGCGATTGGATTGAATACGACAGGACTAGTCGTATCTAGCTTGTGCTTTGGCATTTTGCATATGTCTGGGCGAGGGCAGTGGCCCTATGCAATCTGGGCATCGGTAGTTGGCCTGCTGCTAGGAGGATGTGCGCTGACGACTAACAATCTGTTAGTGCCGATTGTGGCTCACGTAGTGACCAATTTTGTGTCTAGTTTGTTCTGGCAGCTTTCGCAGCGCCAGTCATAGCGTGATGTGCAGCGAGTTCACCTGCCGCTCGGACCTTCGCCAGAGCATTTACTACCACCTCTACACCTGCACCGGGCAGACTCGCTTGTTCTGTCAGCGTCCGTTTCCACAGGCGACTACCTGGCTGACCATGAAACAGATGCAGCATGTGGCGAGTAATGCTGTGTAGTCGGACGCCTCTTTGACGGGTGTGGTGGTCGATGTAGGACAGCATTGACTGCACTACCTGGTATCTCGTTCTGGGCTCAGCGGTGTCGCCGAAAATTTCCTGATCGGCCGCTGCGAACATATAGGGCGTGTCGTAGGCGGCCCTACCAATCATCACCGCATCGACAGAGCGGAGCTGACTTTTTGCCTGCTCAAGTGTTTTAAACCCACCGTTGATTTCTATTTGCAGATGAGGAAAATCCTGCTTTAGCCGATGGACATCTGCGTAGCGCAGCGGTGGAATATTTCGGTTGTCTTTTGGGCTGAGGCCCTGTAGCCAAGCTTTGCGAGCGTGAACGCTAAACCGCTGGCAGCCAGTTGCGCAGACGACGGTAACAAAATTGACCATATCTTCGTAGCTATCAAGATTGTCGATACCAATGCGATGCTTGACGCTCACCGGGAGCGAAGCGCTGGCCATCATCGCGGCAACGCAGTCGGCGACTCGATCTGGCTGGGCCATCAGGCAGGCGCCAAAGTTACCGCTTTGAACGCGATCGCTCGGACAGCCCACATTCAAATTAACTTCGCTGTAGCCAAACTCAGCCGCTCGCCGCGCACAGTTGGCCAACAGCTTTGGATCATCGCCGCCCACCTGTAGCACTAGCGGATTTTCATCCGGGGTAAAGCCAATGAGCCGATCGAGATCGCCGTGATAGATCGCCTGAGCGTTGATCATCTCGGTGTAGAGCAAAGTGCGCCGAGTGATCTGCCGCATAAAGAAGCGGTAGTGGCGATCGGTGCGATCCATCATCGGAGCGATGCTCAAAGGAAGCATGGAAGTCGATCGGCTACTTTTTGTCCATGTGTTGTCCATTCATGAATTCTAGCGCCTGCTGCGGCTGGCCCCAGAGGACCTGCTCACGTTTGTAGATCACCATGCCGGGCAGCGCGCCTTTGGGTTTGTACACATTTTTGGGTTCGGTGTAGACGACGGGCACCTGGTCAGACTGACGGGCCCGACTATAGTAGGCGGCCAGACTGGCGGCGAGCTGTAGGGTTTCGTCTGTGGGCACTTCGCCAGCGTCCAAACGCAGCAGCACATGGCTGCCTGGAATTTCTTGGGCGTGGAGCCAGAGGTCGTAGTCGCTGGCCTGCTTGAAGGTGAGCTGTTCGTTCTGGTTGTTGTTGCGACCGATCAGAATGTCGAGCCCTTGAGGCGTGGTGTAGTGGCGAAAGTCGATAGTGTCTTTTTCTTTGCGTCGACTTTTGGCCTGGGCCGCTTGAGTGGATTGCGATCGCCCGCTCGTATCTCTTAAATATCCCTGTGCAATCAGCTCTAGCTGAGTTTCCTCTAGCGCCTTCAGATCAGCATCTCCCTGGTAGGCAGGCACTTGTAGCAAACTATCTTCAACCTGCTCTAGATAGTCAATCTCCGCTTTGACCTCAGCAAGTAGCGGCATCACCGCAATTCGTGCCCGCTTCAGCTTCTGATGCTGTTTGTACAGTCTTTGAGCATTCTGTACTGCGTTTTTCTCGGGATTCAGTGGAATGACGACGGGTTCACCAGAGTCAAAGTCGGTAAGTTCTATCTCGCTCATGCCGATCTGCCATTCTGATAGATGGGCCATCAGTAAGTCGGCTAGTCGACGATAGTCTTCTGCCTGATCGGATTGATGGAGCCTTTGAGTGAATGTGTCGGCCTTTTGCCTCAGTTTGGCTAAGCGATTCTTAAGCGTTTGGCTGAGCTGATGATGCAGTCGGCGAAATTCTTCTTGATTGAACTGATGACGATAGTAGTCGTCTAGAAGGGTCTGCTCATTCTTGGCCGGATGCAGAACAATCTGATTGCTTTGTAGCAGCAAGTTTGATAGTACTGTGTAGCCGCCTTTGTCTATAGTTGCTGAAGAGAATGTTTCTTTAGATAGGCAGGTTAGCCACTGCTGCCATGCCTGAAACAGGCTCTGCCAGTTGTCATTAGTCAGCTCATCGGTCGTGATATTAGCTGATAGACCAGCAGACCAAATTAGCTGAGTGGCCACAGATGAGCTGACGCCGCTAGAGGCTTTAACGAGCATCTTTTTGAGCTTGCCAGGGATTAGAGAGATGCGGCTATGCCAATCCTCAAACCCTTCTGATAGCGAAGGCAATTTGCCTCTGATAGCGGGCGGATGTACATAGGGCTGCCCTGTTTGAATGGGCCTGACGCTAGATTGCTGCTCACTGACTTGATGAGCGGCAGTCACGATCACATTGTCTGCGGCCGTTAGGATGACATTGCTATACTTACCCATCACTTCTACGTACAGATGCCAGAGCGCTGGCTCATCAGGCCGCCGCGCAAACTGCAAGTCCAAAGCTCTTTCCCAAGGTGATAGAACATTGATCTGGGTGAGCGCTAGTCCACCCAACTGATGCTTTAGCTGCTGGGAAAAGGTAAAGGTATCCGGCTGCTTGGGCGGCGGCGGCGCTATGTGAATGCGCGCTGCCTGTGGATGCCAGGAGATGGCCAGCCAGCCTTTCTTTTCAATCGTTCTGAGCCCGATAAAGAGCGTGTATTTGTCGCGTTGATAAACCTGTTCGCAGCGAGCGGGTAGCCAGTGAGTACGCAACCCAACGCTTGCGGCTGACAGAGTAGTGTAATCA
>JBCCOH010000024.1:0-49611 GCA_039111275.1 Cyanobacteria bacterium P01_D01_bin.1
GAGTTTTGCTTCGGCGATTGTGCCTGATGTGTTTCAGACCGCTATGCTCAGCGGTATAGGCTGGCAGAACGTAGTATCGGTTCGGTTTGTGGGCGATCGCATTGCCGCCACTACAGACATCACCCAAGAGCTCAATTTAGACAATCTGATTGTTAAGCTACAGTCGTAGCCCTACATGACTGTCAAGCTACAGTCGCAGCACTATGAATTAAGAAGCCCTATCCCGTAATGCTCATGGGATAGGGCTTCGTTTGATAACTGAACCTAGATTGAGTGATTGAATCTAGAATCCGCCTGGCGTGTTGGGAATCGGATCAAAGCTGACGCCCATGACGTTGAAGTCGGAGTTGTTCTCTCCGTAATTCTTGCCAATAGGAGACCCTTGACCATGACCGAAGCCAGTGGCTTCGACTACCAGCTCAGCAAAAGGCTTTGAGGTATCAATTTCGATTGGATACGAACCGTAGGTGTTTTTGTTCTTGACATCCTTACCTAGCGTACTGAGCTCAGGGCCTAGTAGCCCATCAGCAACTTTCTTGCCTTTGGCGTCGTAGGCTGTCCATTTGCCAGTTTCGTCGTTGCCGTTTCTACCTTCATTGAAGCCCAGCATGCCGACTGTGAGTGTGACGTTCTCA
Organism: Cyanobacteria bacterium P01_D01_bin.1; assembly: GCA_039111275.1. Classification (GTDB taxonomy): domain Bacteria; phylum Cyanobacteriota; class Cyanobacteriia; order Phormidesmidales; family Phormidesmidaceae; genus Phormidesmis. The sequence continues at coordinate 636 of JBCCOH010000024.1, forward strand.
ACTGAAGTGCTAAATTCTAGCTTCAGTTTTTCGCTGACATCTCTTAAATTGCCGCTCTTGGCATAGAAGTCAATTTGGTCCCACCGATCGTTAGGGCTAGAGATGCCAAAGCCATGATCAGCATACTGCGTGTCGTAGACAACATTCGCCCTAGAACCATTTAGTCCAACTGCCGAAAGCCTGACATCCTTTCCCCATAGATGGGTTGACTGCTTCGGCTTGATAAAGCTTGCTGCCGCTGATAGATCGATGCGTTTGCTACCTGGATTGAGAGGGGGGGAGGCAGAAGCAGGCGCTGCCACTTTTACCTCTACCGTGGCACTGCTTTTGTCACCGTTGGCGTCGGTAATGGTGTATTTGAACGTGTCTGTGCCACCAAAGTCGGCGTCTGCCACGTAGCTCAGCACGTCATCGCCAGGGTTGGACGTACCTTTATTGTTGATACTAACGCGGCCATGATCGGCTTTTTCTACAGTGAGAGAACCACCGGGACCGTCACCGCCGAAGCTATCGTTTCTCAACACATCGATATTGATCTGTTTACCCGCATTGACAGCAGCTTTATCACCGACGGCTCTAGGTAAATCATTTACCGAACTGACGTTGACTTTTACGCTAGCGTTGCTCTGGTCACCATCGGCATCTTTGATGCTGTAGCTAAAGCTATCTTCGCCAAAGAAGTTTGCTTTGGGGATGTAGGTATAGGTGCCATTGTTGTTAGAGATAATCTCGCCACCTTTGATGCTGTTGTTTTTGATAGAGATAATTGTTGTAGGCTTATCCCCTAAATTGTCGTTCTTCAACAGAGTGGATTCGGCTATCACTAATGACTTGTCTTCACTAGTCGAGACAGTATCGTTTGCTGCTATTGGCTTTTTGTCAGCAGGCGGGGGCGGGATAACTACTGCCTGTTCGGTTACTGTGACGCTTACTGTCGCTGTGCTAATGTCGCCATCGGCATCTTTAATGCCGTAGCTGAAGCTATCTTCGCCAAAGAAGTCTGCTTTAGGCGTGTAGAGGTAGCTACCGTTACCGTTGGCCGCAATCTTTCCACTCTTCTCGCTGTTGTTGTCAACGGAAAAGATTGTTGCAGGAGTATCCCCCAGCTCGTCATTATTCAACAAAGCGGCTGTTTTCAGCGTCAGTGATTTATTTTCAGCAGTACTAAAAGAGTCATCAAGCGCCTTTGGCTTTTTATCAACGACTGGCGGTGGACTAACTACAATTGGCAGTGGACTACTTGATCTTTGCCCAGTGACGGTAACATTCACGGTAGCCGTGCTGGTATCACCATCCGCGTCAGCAATAGTATATGTGAAGCTGTCTTTGCCAATGAAATCGTCGTCTGGAACGTAGCGAATGAGATCGTCAAGCGGGTTATCAGGCGTACCTGCTTTTCTAACACTAACTTGACCATGCTTGGCATCGCCTACCATCACTTGTTTCTTAGCGGGGCCATCGGCACCAAAGCTATCATCTGCTAAGACATCGATGCTGATCTCCTGTCCCATCTTTGTCGAAGCGGTGTCGCTGACTGCATTAGGCTGACCATTGCTAGGTGGGGCGTCTTTACTAGGTGGCGTGCCTGGGCCAGGCGAGTCGACAGCGGTGACACGAGAATAGGTGATGCTTTGCAGATTGAAGTCGGAGCTGTTGGATGAGCGACTGGTGCTGGCGCCGTTGCCGTAGGCCGTAGCAGATATCGTGAGTCTAGCGATGTCTTTCCCAGAGGCGATCGCAAACCCGTGGGTACTCCTGCCTTTATTCTTTCCTGATGTCGGATCGAGCTTGCCGCTAGCCACCTTATTTCCGTCGGCATCATAGGCTTGCCACAGGCCAGTCTCTGCTAGCCCTCTCCACTCGCTTGCTTCCATGCGACCTAGAACGACATTGACATTGCGTACGGTGCCGTCAAAGTCAATCGCTAGCTGTTCGCTTTTGCCGGTTTCAACGTCGTAATCGATTTGGTTGTCGTAGCGCCCTCCTGCGATCGCCAGGCCATCCCAACCGAAAGTAGCAACTCCTTTGGATCCATCCGCGTTATAGCCAGCGACTTTAACGCCATCTGCCCAGGATTGATAGCCTGCTTTCCCGTTTGTTGATGCTTTATTCGCATTCAAGGTAATAGGGTCAGAAACGATCAGGGTTTTGTTGGGTTTAGCAGTAATCGGACTGGTGGTGGCTGTGTTTGTCCGCAGGTAAGAAACATCTTCTAGACTGAAACTGGCGCCATTGCCGGGGAGTGAATTACTGCCTGGTGCTGCTTCTATAGTCAAGCGCTCAAAGCTGATGCTGTTTGCGATCGCAAACTTATAGCTCTCGGTACCTGCTGGAGTCGCTGCCGAATAGTCGAGTTCCCCGCTAGCAGCTAGGCTGCCATCAGCAGCATAAGCCTTCCAGATACCTAGCTTATTTGAGCCTTTATCCGAAGATATTCGACCTAGCGTAAAGCTAGCCTGTCGAACATTGCCGTTGAAGTCGATTTCTAGTTTTTCACTAGCACCCCTGCGAGCATCGTAATCTATTTGATTGTCGTAGCTACCGTTGAGAATGCCAAAGCCTCCCTTCTTTCTGTAGCTGATTCGAGCGTCAGAGCCGTTAGCGGAGTAGGCTTTTATGGTGACGTCATCATCCCATGTCTGAACGCCAGTATCTCCATCCAAAAACTTAGAAGAAGCCTTCAGTGTTGTAGGAATTTGAGTACTCATAGAATTTCCAAAAAGGGTTATTAGTTGATGAAATGACTGTTTAGCGTCTAGTTGGCGGGTTGGTACAAAACAAAAGAAGTGACGTCGGAACGTAGCTGGCCAAAATTTGTTCGAAGTATTGAAAGCAGTTCCATCGGCACCTTTAGCGCCTTTAGTGTTTTTGTCAGTGACCATGCATGGCGAACGCTGCTCTCTCTTGCCCATCTGTTGGGCTCATCTATTAGACAGAGAGCAGCCGTCACCGCAGCTAACGGAATAGTCATAGAAACACCGGGAAAAGATAAACCTCTAAGAAACAGTGTGCTTTTCTACAGCATGCTCTCTTCAAGAGGAAACCTAACCTTCAAGTAAATAAGGAACTGACACCCAAAACGAAACATCCAAAATACGACTTGGATCACAGAAGTCTGCGCGGCTTGGATAGCTCTGCCAATCCATGGTGATGCGTTCGTTGGTCTGTTCTGTGGTTGCATAATACTTTCTACGTATATCCACTGGAGGGCTTCAAAGGATATATCGATGGCAGAAGCAAGAAGCATTTTGAATATGGGCTGGCCCTTGCATGAACCATTCATACAAACTAATAGCCGCTAATCAGTCCACGCGTAGTAAGTCGTTTTTAACAAGCCAAGCTGATGCAAATAAGCAGATGTATATGACTAGTAGCTACAGCCTCAGCTTCCAGGACGTAGATTTTCAGTGCAAGATTACAGCCCGGCAGTAGTTCTTCTAACCTGCTAGCACGGCAGAAAAGACCGAAGCTTTATCTCCAAGCTCGAACATGACGATATTAACCTTATTTGACTAAAAATAAAGGGAGTATGAATATTGAAATCTCTGAGTGTGTGGAGATTAAAGATTAAGATAATTTATCAGGAATAATATACGTTTATTGTTCTGTGAAATCTTCCTGTTTGATGATTTGAACAAAGCATAAGGAAGAATGACGTTTCTAAGAAACGATTTGATGTAAGTGGCAAAAGAAGCTACAGGACAGGGGCAAGCCGTCGTTTGCCAGCTTTTTCGGCAGCCTTCTTGACTCCTTGACTTCGGATATCTTTTCCTACATCTCCTTGCTTATACTCTTCTAATAGAATAGTCGCCTTACTTGAGTTAGTGGTTGCTAGCCTTAGTTTGTTCTATCTGATGCTGGTCAGCAGGGCGCTATTAAGACGGCCTATTCCCTGTTTTGTAGAAGATTGGCGGGCCGTTATGTTCCCGTCAGAAGATGTCTTTGAAGAAAAAACATACATGGAGCGTGTTCTACAAATGCTTACTAATTTCTCTGCATAGGCCCAAAGTAGACTTGAAAATAGGCAAAAAAGTGGGCACGAGCATGTTACTGCTTGTGTCCACTTTACTTTTGTATGGTCAGTACATCCTGGCGCTACTAATACACGCGCTGCTAGACGCGCCAGCGACTAACGATGAGCGATCGCCTAAAAGCCACCTTGTGTCCCAGGTATTACATCGAAGCTAATGTTTGTCACGTCAAAGTCGGAGTTGTTTTCTCCGTAGTATCTTTGGGTTGGACCGCCTTTGCCATGACCAAACGCAGTTGCCTCGATCACAAGCTCTGCAAAAGGTGAGCGGGTATTAACCTCGATCGGATACTGTCCGTAGGTGCCCGGAACTCGTACACTGTTTCCAAGCTGACTTTTCTCTGGCCCGATTAAGCCTGTGCCGATTACGCGACCGTTGGCATCTAGGGCAGTCCACTTACCAGTTTCATCAAATCCAGTATTGTCCTCATTGACACCTAGCATGCCAACAGTTAACACCATGTCGTCGACTAGCCTATCGAAGGACAGGGTTAGCTTCTCACTACCTTTGTTCTGATAGAAGTCGATTTGTTTGCCGCGATCGCGACTGCTCACAATCCCAAAGCCCTCGTCGCTTTTTTGATCGTAATAGGCTATGCGCGCTGGTCGACCATCGAAGCCCGTCGCTACCATCCGCACTTCCCGACCCCAGCGCTGAGGCAGCTTGGTTCCATCTAAATAGTTGGGCGAAGCCGTCAGATTGACTCGGTTTCTTGGCTCCATAGGCGAAGTGGGTGGCTTGACAGGCGAACCAGGTGACTTGATAGGCGAGACGAATGACTTGACCGGATCAACCTGGACGTTGACGGTGGCTGTGCTGGTATCTCCATCTGTATCAGTGATGGTGTACGAGAAGCTATCCTTACCGCTGAAGCCCGATTTTGGGCTATAGGTATAGGTTCCGTTTCTGTTGGACTTGATTTTGCCCCCTTTATCGCTTGACGATGCAACGGTCGTAATCGCTGTAGGTACGTCTCCTAGATCGTCGTTACCCAGCAGCTTGCCTGCTGTGACCACGACTGAGGCGTCTTCTTTGGTGGTGATGCGATCGCTCTTGGCCTTTGGTCGATTATTCTTAACCTCTTCTTTGGCTACATCCACGACCACTGTTGCTGTACTAGTATCTCCGTTGGCATCAGAGATAGTGTAGCGGAGGCGGTCAACGCCGCTGAACCCAGGATTGGGTGAATAGATGATTGAATCATCCGTCGGGTTTTTAGCTGTGCCCTTATCATTTACTCTGACCTTGCCGTTACGTGCCGAGCCAGCTACGATAGCACCTCGGTTTGGGCCATCTCCACCAAAGTCATTTTCTACAGGAATTTCAACACTTACGCCAGCCTTAGTGGTAGCAAACCCACCAATAGCTGTTGGTAAGTCGTTGATAGGGTTCACGCTGACGTTGACAGTAGCACTGCTAGTATCTCCATCGGCATCAGCAACGCTGTATCGAAAACTATCTGAGCCAAAAAAGTCCGCTGCTGGAGTGTAGCGATAAGAACCATTCTTTAAATTGGTGATGGAACCGCCTTTGCTACTCTTTGTTGCAATTCCAGTCAGTGATATCGGTCCGTCACCTACGCTGTCATTACCTAGAAGCGAGGCCGCCTTAATTACAACAGAGGCATCTTCATTGACAGTGACTTTGTCACTAGCTGCAATGGGCCGCTTGTTGCCGGCAGTCACGTCCTGTTCTTTGCCGTTTTGTTCCCCAGTACTAGACGAGTAGGTCAGACTCTGAAGGGTAAAATCAGAATTATTGTCTTTGTATTGCGTTCCAGCACCGTTGCCATAGGCAGTGGCTTCTATGGTGAGTTTGGCAATCGCTTGTCTAGCGGCGATCTTGAATCGGTAATCGCCACTCCCTAGGGATTCGGCTGAGTTAGGGTCTAGCTTACCTGTTGCGATTTGACTGCCGTCAGTCCCATAAGCTCTCCACAATCCGGTCTCTGGTAGTCCCTCCCCATCGTCACTCTCCATTCGACCAAGTACAACACCCACCTGGCGAACAGCCTTTCCAAAATCAATATTGAGACCTTCACCTCTACCTAGGTCTGCATCAAAATCAATTTGATTGCCAAATCGTCCGCCCCGAACAGACAGCCCGCCTGCTCCTTTCCGGAGAACGGCACTTCTGCCGTTGCTGCCATATCCGGTGATCTCGACGCCGCTGTCCCAGATCAAGCGACTCGCTGAGGCTTGAAGCGAAGCGTCCTTAGTCTCTAGCGTCAGCAGCTTTTCGGAACCGGTTTTAGGAGGTGCTTGATCAGGTGCTTTGCTGCTTCCACTTCCATTGTCTCGGGTGTAAGTGAGCGTCTCCAGGCTAAAGTTGGAATTATTGGCGAGCTGAGGGCTGCTCCCACTAGCTGTAGCGGCAATCACCAGACGCTCAAAAGACTTGTTCGCCGAGAGTGCAAACTGATAGCTATCGGTTCCTATTGATGTTGCAACTGAAGGGTCAAATTTTCCACTTGCAACCAAATTCCCTTGTGCAGAGAAGGCTTGCCATGTACCAACAGGCTGACTGGCGAGTTGTTCAATTCGGCCTAGTTCCAGATTGACCTGCTTAACCTTGCCATTAAAGTCAATTTCAAACTGTTCGCTAGTTTGATTCTTCGCATCGTAGTCTAGCTGATTATCATGGCGAGCTCCAATAATTCCCAGGCCACCAACTCTGCGGTAGCTGATTCTTGCATCAGAACCATCCGCCGAGTAGGCAGCTATGGTAACGTTGTCGCCCCAATTTTGAACGCCAGTAGATCCATCTAAGAAACTATTGGAAGCTTCTAACGTCATAGGAAGAGTTTGAGTATTCATGAAAATTCCAAAAAAGGTTGTCGGCTAGTGTTGTCGGCTAGTAAAGCTTGCTCAGCCGTTAATCAGCGCCTGAAAGGAGAAATTGCTATCGGTATCGAAAGAGCTAAATGGGTATGGATAATCGATACTAGGTAGATAATTCGGTAGCTTGGAGACTAGGGGGGCTACCCTGAGCAATCTCTTCTGTTACTGTGGGCTTCACGGCGGGCTATTTCCCAACTGTGAGTTTTTCCAACTGTGAGTTTTTCCTAACTGTGAGCTATAGCTGACAAGCTACGGAAAAGCGCTTTAGATGGCGGAACGTCTGACTTGAACTCACAGCAGATTGACTTTCTTCATTCCTTTACAAAGACATTTCTTGTCTTCAACTACAAAAAGGAAATCGCTTTGGTATCAAGTCGGAATGACTACTTGGAAAGTAGACTACAGATAATCTGTAGAAGTTTTTCCTCCACACCTCGATATGTACATCAGAGTCGACTTCTATGCATACCTGTTGGGGGCTTCAACAGAGGTAAGGGGTATCAGACCGAGAGAGCTCTTCGGCTACAGTCATATCTCTAAATGCTGTTTGGGCGGTGTTATTTGAACGAAACAACAGCTATCGATTGCAGTTCTGTCTCTTCCAACAAGCTACTGTAGGAAACTAACTAATACTACGCAATAAGCTCTCGAGGTACGACGAATTTTCAGTGCTAGATTACGCCTCTGTAGTAGACTCCTTCTGCGCGGTGCAGGTCGAAAGCTATGAGGCTTTATCCAAGCTCGAACATGACGATGTTAACTCTATTTGTTGGAAAATAAAGAGTGTGTGAACATTGAAATCTATGAACTCGTAGAGTATAAAGATTGGAAAAAGCTATCAGGAAGAAACGATAAAAATTTCTCTGGTAAATCTTCCTGTTTACGGGAACAACTGATGTAGTTATAAAAATCGCTATGTGTTGCTTTGCTTCATGACTACTCAGCTTTTTGTGGTTCTTGTTGCGTGACTCGGTTAATTTCTTTGATGAAATTACGAGCGATCGCACCTGTGTTGTATCGCTCTAAAACAGTCTGTCTCCCCTTTTCGGCAATCTGATGGCGCAAGTCTGCATCCGTTACCAGCTTGCTCAATTGGGCTGCTAATGATTTGGCATCCCCTTCTTCAAACACCAACCCGCCACCAGTTGCCTTGATTAAGTTAGGAATTTCACCAGAGTTAGAGCCTACTACTGGCGTCAGACAGGCCATCGACTCAATGATTACCCGGCCAAACTGCTCTTTCCAGTTCGCCCGTGTTTCTGAAGGGATAACCAGCATATCGAAAGCGCTAAGGTAGCCTGGCGCTTCGGGATGGGGAACATAGCCAAGATAATTGACGCGATCGCCCAACCCAAAGCCATCTATCTGACTAGAAAACTCAGCTTGATAGTCTCCAGCGCCTACGATTACTAGCCGCCAGGGCAGCGCCTTTATGTTATTCAACGCCAGGGCAAGCGTCTTAAAGCCTTTTTCTTCAACAATTCGGCCCATGTAGCCAACTATCACTTCTTCTTCCCTTTTCTTCAGCTCCGCTTTCATAGCGGCAACCTCAGGGCGAGGAAAGTATATTTCTGGGTCGATCGCACCTGGTAGCAGCGCGCAGGGGCCATCGTAGCCCTTTTCTCTAAGAATTTCTTTGGCACTTTGAGATCCTGAAAAGGCAAACTGACTGCGTTCAAACACGAAGCGCTGTAGCTGCTGAAAAGGAAAAGGATACTGCTTGAAGATATTTTGCCAGGTAAAAAAGCCGATTGGCTTGTTTACGCTCAAGATGTTGGCTAAGTAAACCTGCGCAGTGGCGACGCCGTAGGGCTCGTGATTGACATAGATAGCGTCTGGATTTAGCTCTTTCAGCAGCTTTGTAAACCCAGAACGGTAGATATGAAGAGGAATATTTCCAGATAGCCAGGTAGAAATCGTCAGCAGCTGACCGGTAAATTCGGGCCAGCGCTCCGGTGCGATCACTTTCCCCCCATATTCGCTCTCCCAGTTAGAAGGGATAACAATCGTAATCTCCCATCCTGTTTGCTTTTCAATTTCAGCATAGAACTGCTGATTGATAGGCGTCACACAAGGATGACTGATGACAAGGACTTTCACTAAGAGCCATCCCTCCATAAAGACAACTGACTAAACCAAATTAATTCAAGCCAAGCAAAATCAACTAAAAATGTAGAAGCTAATACCTGATAATCGGTAAGCACAGCATCACAACAGCGCCTCTTAACTGTCATGTGTCAGTGCGTACAGTCTCTGTTCTCGGTAGTACTTTTTCGCGGCGATCCCCATGCTCAACATTACCCAGAGCATCATGCCAGAGCTATCGATAACGACGCTACCAAACGGCAGCTGAATAATGGTGCTGAGTACAACCGCGCGGGCAGCTGCCACAAATTTATCGTTTCGGCCTTCATTGCCCTGACATAGCCTGAGGACCAGCATGAGAAGCCCCCCAGCGTAAAAGACCGTGCCGAACCAGCCTAGGTTAAACAAAAAAATAAAGATACCCCAGTCGTAGTGCCGATCGCCTATTCCTTTGCCAACAAAGCTCGCCAGCGCATCATCAATGAGCAAACCAAAGGTTCGAAGTCGGATGTTGGCACTACCATCAGTCTGTAGCCTGGTGAGAGACCCTACGCGATCGCCGATCGCCGAGAAAGAATCAATACTCGCTAGAGAAAAAATAGCCACCCCAAAAACCGCAATCATCACGAATATCTGCATTTGGTGTTTGGCCTTCATTGAGGCGAGCAGCACCAATACGCCTACAAACCATCCACCCCAAGCGGACCGGATTAAAGATAGCAAAAACGCCAGATAGCCAGTAATCAAGCTAGGGATCAGCACGCTGCTACGAACGCTGAACAGCACTAATAGACTCGACTTCATAATGTTGCCAAAAGGCCCTGGGGAATTTAGCGTACTCCAAATCCTAAATCCCATCGGCTCAGGTCTACCTGCACTGGTAAATCCAGATCTAGCCAGCCAGAACATATCCCACTCTGGCGCAGTCAAGTACTGAAATATCCCGTAGCAACCAATGACCAAAACAGCCCAGACCAAGGTTCTTTGAATCACGTTGCGATAGCTAGGATAGTCTCGCCAGTTGACAAATAGGTAGAAGCCCATCAGAGGCGGCGTTGCCCATCCCAACAGAGATTTGACAATTGCGACCGCACCGAGTTCTTGTGCCATGCCAATTAGCAGGGCGTAAAACAGTCCAACAAAAGTCAGTAAGAAGGGAAACCCACCCTCTCGAAGCGTTTTGAAAATAGACTGAGCGAAAGTGATGCCTGTAATGGCGGTCACCAGAAACGGGGCAAGTAGAAAAGGACTGGGCTCCGTATAGCCTCCAGTAAAGTCGGAAACTCGCCGCACTAGCGATACCACGAGCCACAGCCACCAGACAAAACTGACGTACATCAGCGGGCAGCGAAAGTAGAGCAGCAGCCCAACCGCCACCGAACCTGCGGTAAACCCAATTGCCAGTGCTTGCCCAATCCCTAGGACGATGCCCAGCGCTGTCAGCCCGCAAAGGACAGCAATCGCTAGCCAGCTCAGTGCTACATCCGAGTCGGCCTGAGCTATTGAATAAGAATTAGCTGGTGATAGCTGCTGTCCCTGGTTCACGTTTTACCTCTGCATTTGCCCAACGGGCGATGGCGCTGTCAAGTCAATATTTGCATTTGCTCGCGTTTGACCGTTGCTAGTAGCCGTAGACTGATCGATTCATAGAAGTCAAGACCTCTGAGGTTACTCGCAGGTAGGCAGGCAGCTTAGTTTTCCACTTTTCGTCTAGGACAATGCCTTTGACTTCATATCGCATCGGATTACCGGCGATTGTATGCTGGCTACCCTTACGGAAGTTGGTCACAGCGTCTGCTTCAAATTCGCAGCCAATCATGTCACAGATTTGCTCGAATGTTCCCATCGGATCAGACGCTAGGTCTTCGTAGTTGACCAGTTTATAATCGCCAGCATCTAAGTGGTTGCGAGCAGTTTTAGTAATCAAAGAGTTTTCAATGGACCACTTTAGTGACTGTCTAGCTGTCTCATACAGCCGTCTGTGGACTCGGTTGGCATATTCTTTTGGTAGCCGCTTGACCATTGAGTAGGCAAACGAAGGTGGCTTTTTGACCACGTGCAGAACTTTGATATTAAAGCGCTGCGATCGCACTAACCACAGCAGTCGATAAGGATCTTTGGATGCATCAATTACCCACTCCAGCTCAGAGCTATCTTCTTCTCGCATAATATCCAAGAAAGCTTTGAACACTTCGTAGTTATTCTGACCGTAGACCTGTACGCTCTCCTCCACATCGGCAGGAAGAGGACCCTTAGCGAAGTCACCGAGTCGATCCATGCGCACCGTATGCCCAGCGTCCCACTGCTCTCTAAACAGGTGCATCTGAGGCTCAGGCTGACTTAGCGGATCGGCTCGCCTACGCATCTCACTCCAGACCGGACACTCTAGTACCGACTCTCCGCAGATGCAGGGCTTGACCCCGCCCTGCAAGATCTCATGCGGCCACATATGAATCTCTCCACTGGTCGTCATTTTAGAATGAGCGCCAAGCATGGATTCTAGTAGAGTAGACCCGCTATGGCCGATGCTACCGATGTATATCAAATTGATCTTTGGCTGCTGTTCCATAGTCTCTTACTTAGATTCCTCAGATTCCTCTATTGGATGCTATATGGCCTAACGCTAGAAGGTTGACGGTCTAGACGGTTTTAGTTTTGGATCAAAGATGGTCCGAATAAACGCTTTTTCATACTCTCATTTAGACAGGCTTAAGCTGGCACAGGCTGGGGAGACTTACCCAGTTCTTCAAATAGATCAATATATTGCTGCGCTTTGCTCGCCCAGCTATGCTGCTCTACAATCTCTCGACCCACTTTCCCCATCTGTTGACGTCGTTCAGGATCTTCGGCCATCGTTGCCAATGCTGTTGAAAGCGCCTCTATATCCTCCGACTCAGGGAGCACAATTCCCGCTGCAGGCGTAATCACCTCGGATGCGCCAGTTGTGGCGCAGGTGACTACGGGTAGGCCGGTAGCCATCGCCTCGGTGACCACCATGCCAAATGGCTCGTACCGTGACGGGAACACAAAGAAGTCGACCGCCTTCATAATTTCAGCGACGTCCAACCGATAGCCTAGGAAATGGACGCGATCGCCAATCCCCAAAGTCTGAGCTCGCTCCATGTACGGACTGCCTTCGGTCGAGCCAACTACCGTTAGGTGCAAATCAGGAACAGCCGCCATGGCGCTCAGAACAGTTTCTAGATTCTTTCGATTAGAGCGAATATCCCCGACAAATAGAGCCATTGGCACGCCCTCTGGTAAGCTCCACCGCTTCCGCTCAGTTCTGCCAGGCACGAATTCTTGGACATCAACTCCGTTGAAGATGACGCGGATTGTGTCTTTCGATACGCCGACGCTCAGTAGCTCTTGCTCCACCCTCTTTGAAACCGCAATCACAACCTTGGCCTGGTTCAAAGCGCGCTTTTCCCAGTTTGCATTTAGGGAGGTATAGAGCCACTGGTAAGTGCCTAGTAAGTCTTTGCGCTGACGGGAGGTGTGGACAGGCGATCGCAGCCAGCCATTATGCAAAAACTGCACCGTATTGATATCTCCGGGAAATGCCGTCACACAGCCATACACCTGGACAACATCTAATTCTTCTTCATGTGCCTTTAGCCACTGCGTACTCTTCCAAGAAAAAACTAAATCTCGTAAAAGAATAGACGGTAAATGCTTGACAGCGATATTGACCCAAGTAACCTGATCGCTCTCTAGCAGATCGTCCGCGACTCTACTGGCAATCAGCGTGAAATGGTGGCCCCGGCGAATGGCCTCCTTCACAATCTCGTAGTTGGCGCGGCCTTGGCCATCACCTTTAATTACGTTCTGTGAGACGATACAAAATCTCATTGATACAACCTTCCTAAGCGTTTCACCGAGCACCTCAAAATCTAAAGCCTGTCACCCGTCATCCTGCTACCTCACGCGAACCCTTTCGCCAAGTTTGCCACCCCTCCCACTGCCCTTGCAGCGAAGCCCGAGTTTTTTGCACAGACAGCAGCCCTTCTTTGGGAAGGAACCGTAGACACTGAACCAGCCCACGATTTCCCCTAGTGCCAATCAGCGCCCCCCAAGCCAAAAAAACAGTCCTCTGTAGTGGCGGAAAGTGCTCCAGTAGATTTAGGGTGCCATTATGAACCTGATTGATATGAGCGGCGGACGCAAACTGTCGCCTTTGATCTTCATCATGACGCTGTGCCGGATAGTGGTCCACCAAGATTTGAGGGTTATAGACTATTTTCCATCCCTGCCTTTTCAGCGTCAGGCAGCAGGCATCCTCAAAAAAGACCTGTGCCCCAGTCCCTCTCATCCGTTCATCAAAACGAACCTTTTCGAGCGCTGTCCGCCGAAAGCCCATATTGACACCTTTTAGCAGATCGACTTCTCTAGCATCTCCAATTCCAAAGCTATGGTTGCCGATAATGCGTCCACACCACTGAACTTGCCCAACGACCTCAGCTTCAATGAACTCGATATGGGTGATGCCGTGCAAAATATCTTTTCCTCCGACTGCCCCAATCTGCTCGTCCGCTACGAAGTGAGCTTCCATCTGCGCGACCCAATCTGGCAAAGGCGCAGCATCATCATCCGTGTAAGCGACAATGTCACTTTGGGCCACGTCCAAACCAGCATTCATTGCCGCGACAACACCTGGAATCGTGACGGTTACAGTCTTCAAAGGCAGCGGCTGGGCATCATACGATTCTAGAAATGCCCACGTTTGCTTGTCTGTGTCTCTAGCGACGACTACAACTTCGTCCGCAGGACGTTCTTGATCTTTTAAGGCCGCAAGGCAACGCTCCAAATCCTTTGGACGGCGGTAGGTAGGAACAACAACAGTAACTGTCAGCATGACTTAGCGCTTTATTAGAGCTTATAGAAGAGAGAAAGCGTAATATCTTGGCTATTTTAGCCAGGCGGAGAGATCGCGCCCGAGCAAGCTCTGTAGCTTGAGGACGTCCTCCCGGTAGGTTTCTATCAACTGATGACGCACTTCTGGAGGAAAAGTTGGCTTGTCACCCGTATTTTTTCGTTGGACATCACGAGAGATACGCTTACGCATCTGCTCAGGCAGCAGCGGCTTGATAACAGACTTTAAGGGGTTGTCTTTCATAAAGAGATTTTGTAGCCAGCGCCGCTTTGGAATTCCCGATACGTTAGAACGGGTTAAATCCGGTACAAAGCTATCGTCAACGTCCAAAAATCGATAGATATCTTGAGCAACCGTTTGAGTGCTCTTAACCAAATCATCGTAGAGGTAGACCTTGATTTGCTCTCTATCAAAGCGATCAAAGTAATGCTTCAACTGCTTATAGTAGAAGCCCCTATCCTGATAGAACCAAAGTGGTTGCCAGTTTTCCTCCTGGCGCATCGGCTCAGCTTGGAGTCCATCAGCAAAGCTCAGCGTTTCAAACCCATCGCGCACCAAATGAACATAGCTGGAGAATGCACGTTCGGCTGGGTTGCGTAAAACGGCGATTAGCTTTGCATCAGGAATGTGATGTTTGATACGTTCAGCAGCCTTCTCACTGTATAGATAGATAGTCGACGCTTCGCCAATCGCCACCTCGTCGCTGACTCCTTCAAACAGCGCTTGATAGTCCTCTAGCGTGCTGATTGAACTCTGGTTGATACCTTGAGTAATGCCACCGTAGTTAGGCTGTTCGCCCTCTATGGCAAAGAATCGAGGTTCTTTCTGCCCGCTCATATAGATCTGCGGATGCTGAGCTAGATATGAATAGAGCGATGTTGTTCCAGCTTTGGCCGCGCCAATCATCAAAAAGTTAGGCATCTGCATGGTAGGCATTGGGCTAGGCGCTATGACCTAGGAGTAGAAGTCGACAAAAGCTTTTGGGCAAATCTAGCTAAGCAAGTGAGTCTGCGTAATCTAGTTAGGGCCAGCATACTAGCTAACAAGCTACAAGCCTTACGAACTATGGCTTTATAAACCACAGCTTTATGAATTACAGCTTTGTAAGCCACAGCTTCATAAACTATGTCTTGATGAATTACAGCGTCGGTGCTGCAAAAGATAAAGCATCAATATTCCCTTTTGCTAAGCGAAATTCGGAACCGTCGAAGAACAAATCTGAATCGAAGCTGCCTGAAGTGCTTGCTCCAGTTGAAGAAGCGTTAAATCCGAACACATCCTCGTCGGCTCCCACAAGTCCCGCTACATCAAAGTCGCCCGCAGCTGAAAGAAACAGCTTCTCGGCTGGATTAATAGCTAGTCCGTCTAAATATTCAGTCTGATTGTCGCCTAACCCAACATCGCTGCCATCAAAATAGAGGGACCAGCTGCCGCTAGTGTTTTCACCTAGCGAAGTCGGACTAAACAACAATAAGTCCGCATTCCCAGCGTTAATATCCGGAACTTTAACTCTGCCACGGGTAGAGACTACCAAACTGCCGTCAGGAAGGCCCGTCAATGCATCGATGTCTTCGCCCCCTGTAGTCAGGCCAACGTCGCTACCATCTAAGTACATCTCAAAGGTACCAGACGTCACCTCTCCCAATGAAGTTGCGGTGAACTTGACTATATCTGAGTCGTCTACAGCGCCCACGCCGTCTAGAGTCAAAGCCTTATCAAAAGATATTAGAATCTCGTTTTCGCTAAGCACGGTGAAGGCATTCATATTTATTCCAGGACCACCGAGCCCCACATCTGAACCATCGAAGAAAAGATCGAAGCCGCTACCGTCGTACCGGACAATGTCTTCGGATCTAGTGGCAACGCCGTCCAAGGTAATTCCGTTTCTAAGACTAAAGAGAAAAGCGCTACTGTCGGCTGAATCGTCAGGTGGATCGATTGGGTCATCACTGGTCCCGAAATATTTCTCTTGTAGGTAGCTTTCTACTTGCTGGCGTTCGCTAGTGGAAAGGGCTCGGTCGTATATCAAGAAGGTCGCAACATCCATGTCGATACTGGGAGTTCTATCAATCTCAGCGCCAATTACTAAGCCCTCACCGCCAACAACATCCGTGTTGAAAGTGTGTGCTCTAGCGCCGATTAGGTTACCGTCTCGATAGTGGCTGACGGTTGTCCCATCGTGAACAATTCCCTGAAGTAGCCATCCGGCGCCTGTCCCCCGTTCTGAACTTCTGAAGTCATTAGCTTTTCCCCAGCCTTGCACCGTGAGATTTCCGTTTTTGTCAACGATCGCACCGAAGGTCTGATTTCGGCTGTTATCGCCATAGGCCGCGCCGCCGTAGCCTTTGCCGTCGTATTTAGCCAGTAGAAAAACCGTGCGCTCCGCATTCCCTGCTGGCAGGCCAAACAGGTTAAGAGCTCGACTTAGCTGATCGCCATTGCCATCAAACTCAATAACGTTATGACCATTGAGCGCGCCTGCTAATAGCTTAGGGTCTCCATTACTGACTAACAGGTCGTTTCCGAGTCCAGATTGGTCAGCCCAGCTACCTACAAATCCACCTGGGCTAACATCTACGCCTGTATCCGCATCCAGATTTAGTACTAGACCCTTGGTGAGTAGCTGGCCGTCGTCAACCTGCTCTGCTGTGACAGTCACAGTTACTGTGGTGTTACTCGTTTGACCATCGGCATCGCTGATAGTGTAGCTAAAACTATCAGAGCCTACGAAGCCCGCTGCTGGGGTATAGGTGTAAGTACCGTTTGAAACCGCGATCGCCCCGCCATTTGCACTAACGGTATCTATTGTGGCGATTGTTGTGGGGGTGTCTCCTAGGTTGTCGTTGCTAAGTAGCATGGACCCACTCAGGACGAGCGCGCTATTTTCGACGGTCGTGAATGCGTCAGCTACAGCAACTGGAGCGCCAGCATCTGTGTCTTGTTCTGTAATTTTCAAGACCTGGTTGACAGCTACGTTCTCTAATCTTTGGAAGATACCGCTAGGCCATTCGATTTCTATGGATTCAACCTGCGTGTTTTGAGCAAGGCCAAAGTGAAGGCGCTGGTGGTTTTGCGATCGCTCATGCACGCCCCCGTTTTGATCTCGCCGTTGTGTGAGCCCATCTGCTGTGGTCACATAGACTTTGGCACCGATACCATCGCGATTGGTTACCGTTCCTTCTAGGTCAATTTGCAGCCAGTTGTTGTTATTTCCCTGATTTCGAAACAACTGCTGAGGGCCTCTGCTCGCAACCGCCGTTCCATTCGTGATGAACAAATCGACAAATCCGTCGACGTCGTAGTCGGCTGTCGTCACGTTGTCGCGAATGCCTATATCAGCTGGTAGAATCCCGCCAGCATTGGCCACTACAACGAAGGTTCCATCCCCTTGATTCTCATACAAAAGGTTGGGTACGCTCCGCGCGTCTTGAGCACCTCGTAAGACGAAGATGTCTACGTCCATATCGTTATCGAAGTCAGCCGCAACTACGCCTGCTCCAAAACGAGTGTCCAAGCTATCGTCATCAGCGGTGATATTAGTCTCTTTTAAGCCTTCTGCCGAGTTCAAAAAGAACCTGTCGTCGCCAATCCTAGGTAGATAGACATCTATCAATAGATCGTTGTTAAAATCGGCAAAGACGAAGTCCTGCGCGCCTTTTAACCGTCGCTCATTGATAGTTTGTGAGGTGATATCTGCAAACGGAGTCGTCGATACATCTAGAATATCGGCTGGTCTTCCTGGCAGGACTAGGTTGTAGTCCGTGCCACCTACTATGTTGCCTAAGCCGCCAAATTTAACGGTTTTTCCTTGCAATTGCTCAGGTAAGACTGCTGCACCAACGTCCGTAAATTTTCCATTTCCCTTTTGGCGGAAAACAGTCGTCGGGTTGAGGCCGTCTGCTCGCTGCGTAGAACCATGGAAAAGGTCTAGTCTGCCGTCGTTGTTGTAGTCTAACCAGATAGATGCCTGACCCTTTGCACTGTTGTAGGCTAGGCCGTACTCCACTGCCTTATCTCTTAGAACGCCATTGTCGTTGATGTATAGGCGGTTGGGTTCGCTGTCTGCTCCGGTGTTTTCCTGGCCTCTAATGCTGGTATTGCCCTCTCCGCCAACTACCTGGATCAGGTCTTGGTCGCCGTCGTTGTCAAAGTCGGCCCAGGCAGAACCGTGGAAGTCGCCTTGTAGCTCGGAGGTAATGAACACATCAGAGCCGTTGTTTACGACATCGGTGAACGTACCATCGCCATCGTTGACAAACAGCGTTCGCCCGAAGTTGACAACAGGGCCAGCGAAATCACCGCTCCCAAAGTGGTTGTTTACCCAGAGGTCGGGCAGGCCGTCACCGTTAAAGTCTCCCCAGGCACCTGCGCCATAGCTCCGGCCTGATATGAAGTTGCCAGCTGTATCGGTGACTTCTACAAAGCTGATTGGGGTTTGGTTGCGTTCGACTTGGACCTGTGTTTTGACCTCTGTTTTTGTAGTGCGATCGCCATCCCCTTGCTCATCCCCTTGCTCATCCCCTTGCTCACCCTCCAACTGTCCGCTCAAGACAACCGTTGCCCTGTCATTTTCCTGCTGAAGACTCTGTAGCTGCTCATCCGTCAGCGCTTTTCCCTGTAGGATGGCTGCGAATACTGCCCCTTCATCCCCCCGGCTGTCTATAGAACCATTCAGTACGGTATCAATGTGGTGACCTAGCTCTTCTGCTACTAGAGCCGCAAGAGCTGCAATATCGTCTTGATATACCCTGAAGTAGTCGGCAAAAAAGTCAGAAGACAGATAGATAGTAGAGGAGTCTGCTGCGTAGGCCGCTTGTGCTCCGCCAAGTACATCCGCTGAAAGAAATTTGATCGTTGGTAGAATACCGAAGTCTTCTGCCTGCCAAGCCTCTGCTAGCTCTAACGCCGCCTCAGCGCCGAAGGTCTCGCCAAACGCTAGCCGCATACTCTCTAGGTAATCAGTGTCGCTAGTAGCGAAATCAACCAGCCAGTCTTGTAGCTCTTGTAAGACTAGAGGCAGAGCCTGGTCGATTACAGCGCGATCAGATTGCATATCTGTGGTTGAAGCGATGCTCTGACTGCTAGTAGTCTGAGCTAGCATCGCCTCCATGGATGGCTGTAGTAGCTGAGCCGTCTCGGATTGAAGAGTTGCCTGAGAAGTGTTTCCACTTAGTAGCGCTGAGTAGACGTCGCAAATATCGCACATTTTTTAATCGGCGTTAGAAAGGATATGAATTGTCTGAAGACAACAGCTTGATCCAGCTAGCACCACGCTAGGCTGCTAACAAGCTGTTCGCTCAGTGCTACCTATCTGGGATGCTATTCTGCTCGACAAAACTGATGAAGAGAGAACAATTGAAGATTCTATTACCAGGCAACGTAGCATCTAGATCTCTACCCCGTGGAAACTACGGAGTACATTTCATAGAGCCTACAAAGACAGTGACGACTGTATAAAAAAGGCATAAATGGCAGATTGAAAAGCAACCATCAAAAAGGAGCCAAACAGCCCCAAAAAGCTCCCTACGTAACTGGCTACGTAGCTGAGCAATTTAGTCATACCTACGCCTGACGTATCGTTAGCCGCTGGTCAACATCAACATTCTTGACTTCTTGGGTCGAACCATCGGGCCAGTATACTCGGATCGAATCGGCAGACGTTTGCTTGCCCATGCCAAAGTACAGACGATAGTGGCCTTGAGAGAACTGAGACCCTTCAAACTGTCCAACGCTTTGGAGCTGGGTTCCTTTGGCGCTTGTCAGTTCAACTAATGCGCCAATAGCTTGTTCGTTTCTAGTCGACCCTTTTAGATCAATTTGCAACCAGTGATTTTCTGCTTGCCTATCTGTTCCAACCGCACTTGAGTAAAGCGCTACTGCTGATCTATCGGTATTAACTTCTTGCCCAAATATCTTTCGCCTGATCAAGTGATACAGCGATTGGAGCTTTGATGGTCGATAGGACGCAGTCCACAACACATCCATCAAGCCATCATTATTTGCATCTAACCAAGTTGCAAAAGCCTTTCGAAGTAAGGTTGTTCTATCTTCTAATAATTGAACCGATTCAAATGTCTTAGCCGCAGTTTGCTGATACAGACCACCGGGAGCTACATGTAAATCGGCTAATCCATCGTTGTTGTAATCGACCCAGTTAGCAGTGTAAGCCTGAGTCGGAAGATTCAGTGCTCCTAAGTCGGACAAGGTGTAGCTACCTTCGTTATTAGATAGCAGCGCGTTGCCACCTGGAGAAGCAAAGAATACGTCTAAGTCGCCGTCTCTGTCGTAATCTGCGATCGCAAACTTACTACTATCACTAAAAGTTTCAACCACAGTCCCAGGATTATCACCGATCCTTTGGCGCACAAACTTCCCGTTTTGATTGAGGTATAGCCAAAAAGCTTCCTCATTCACCCATAGCAGGTCAATCGCCCGGTCTAGGTTCGCATCTAGCCAGACAAACGAGCCGCCATCGGTGATATCTAGTCCCACATCCGCCGCAACATCTTGAAAGCTCCCATTCGGCTGCTGTCGATACAGCTGGTTTGTATAGGTCCGAGTCGCCGTCGGCGGTGTAAAACACACCGTGTAGATATCGAGTAGTCCATCCGCATCAAAATCCACCCAAGCCGTCTGCAAAGCGGGACAAGCCTTCTTTTCGATATCCACGTTGTCAATGACGTTCGTGAATAGCGGAGTCGTCGAACTTACTAGCAGCTCGTCAGTGTATCGCTCTGGCAGGTCATCCATTCTGGCCCTTAGTCCGCCACGAACGATAAAAACATCCAAGAATCCCTCGCCATCATAGTTCGCCCAAGCCATGCCGTGGCGATCTCTTAGGTACATAGAGAAAGTGTGAGCAGTGGGATTTACCCTATCAACGCCCACATATACCCGGCTCAAATCAAAATCTGAATCTAGCTCGATAGAAACTGGCAAACTTTGGTTGTATGACCCTAGAACAGCTAGGGCATTTTCGGTATTGACGGTAAGCACAGTCGTGGAGGCAACCGCCCCAGAATCCAATGTTTCCTCTTGAATATCTATGCCGAATCCTTCATTGCCAATCACTGTCATCGGTGAGGACACGTCGATAGTCCCAGATACAAACGGCTCATTACTGTCTGCGCGATCGCCTACCACAGAACCAAGATCTTTACCCTGTATGACGATCCGTCTTTGGTCCCAGTAGATGTAGAGCCCAGCCGCGTCTATGATTGGTGCTTCAGCAGGTTCTAGTCCAGGAAAATCCGGGTCCTGATTTAGTCTTAATTCCGAGATAGGACGCTCGTTGAATGTTCCATTTTCCTGTCCAAACAACAAGAACTGCTTCTCGCTGTGATTAGACGTATACACATCTAGAGCGCCGTCTTGGTCTATATCAACCACGCCGATATCAAACAGCGCCGGTACATCGGGTAGTAATTGCTGTGGTTCAAACCATTGCTGACCCTGAGTCGATAAACTAAGGCTGTTAATTCCTCGCTGACTATTGACAGTATGAACCGTCACGACAACAGCGAATGCTATCAGCGTTAGTATAATTCCTTTAATTATCCAGTCCTTTTTGAGAGACTTAATCATCTTTCAAGACCTCAGAATGCCCCTTACCTAAACAGTTGTTGCTTTTCTCAGATAGTCGGCTATAGATAGCCATACCGAGCAAGCTCTTTGTGGGCAATTTTCTCAGCTAGCTTAAGTTCGTCAGGATCTCGGCGCTTATGAATGTTAACAGAGCTCTGCCTGGCGGATTCAAACTTTGCACGTAGCTGGTTAGTCATATCGCATCTGAAATGATTTACCGCTTGTTCCCCGTAGTCTAGCGGCGATCGCACCAAATCCTCATATTTCATGGTCATGATTCGTCCGCTCGCAATAACATCCGGACGAGTCAAAAAGTCATGGCACCGGCGGACCATCTCCTTCCACATCCAAATCGATCGAACGTAGGGCGTATAGCTCAAGAATTCTTCTTCTCTATCTGCTTCAACCCACCAGGGAACGTAACGGTGATCGTACTTTCGTCCTATCGGCATTTCCGCAGTCTTCAGTGTCATCAGCTTCTCATCTGTCAAGACTTTGTACTTACGCGCTAGCGAATCGGCGCAGTCTCTACCGTCTCGGTAAATATGAATAATGCGGCACTTTGGCAGAGCGTCATACACTAGCTCTGGAGAAAACGCTAGAAAAGGCTCCTTATATACGAATCGCTCAATATTTCTTTTGCCTTTCAGCGACTGCAGCAGCTCCTGCGTACTCATCGACTTGAGGAGCCACTTATGAATAGAAGTAACGCGATTGCCATAGACAGCTTCTAGATAGTCTTGAATAGAAAATTCAAAGCTATTGACGATACACTCATAGGCTTCAGCTGATAGGTCTCGGTTGATCAAATGCGCCAACGCCAAAGGAAATAAGTGACCCGAAGAACACTCGGAATTAGGCAGTGCATTAAGGGCCTCGAAAAGAAAAGTTGTGCCCGAACGAGGACAGCCAAAGATAACGTTGTACTCAATCGGCATCGAATATTGGAATGCTGCCGGGCCAGACTGAGTCTGAATAGTTTGTGTACAAGTACTATCTTCAGCCTGCATAGTAATAGGGTTAGATGACATCAGTTCAACTCCGTGAGTTCAATGCTGCTAGCTACACTTACACCAGCCAGCTAGAGAGATCTTTCTGAATAAGCGCTTGCAGTTGTAAAATGTCCTCTCGATAGTCAGCAATGAGCGCTTGTCTGATATCTGGGGAAAGCGCAGGCTTTTTCTTTAAGTTTTGGCTTCTAATCGACTTACGCAAACCGACAGGAATGAATGGTCTAACTAGCGTCTTCAGCGGGTTGTCTTTGATCAGCAAGTTTTGCAATGCCATATTCTTAGGGATTGCCGAGACGTTGCGATGAGTTAGATCAGGCGTAAAGGTATCTTCAATGTTTAAAAAGCGACAGGCGTCTTGGACAACAGCGCCACTGTCGGCTTGCAAGTTTTCATTGAGATATATTTTGATTTGCTCACGCTCGAAAAGATCGAAATATCGCTTGATCTGCTCATAGTAAAACCCAACTCGCTTGTAGTGCCAGCCGGGCCAGCGCTTCTTTTCAACGCGGCGACTGTCCTCTTGAGCAAGTGCTTCTTCAAAGCTAAGGTGCTCACAACCGTCTCGAACCTGATAGCAAAAGGCTGAGTAAGCTCTCTCAGCAGGGTCTCTTAGCACCGCAATTATCTTTACATCAGGAAGTTGAGCCTTGATTCGTTCAGGCGTTTTTGAAACGTATAGATATTCGGTTGAAGCTTCTCCGATGGCGGTTTCGTCTGACACGCCTGCAAACAAAGCCAGATACTCCTCTAAAGTCATAGGACTACTACGATGCTCTTTCGCACCGCTTCTGTAGGGATCTTTTAGATAGTCTGTGTAGAGTTCTGGTGCAAAGAACCTAGGTTCTTTCACCGGACTCATAAAGACCTGAGGATGTTCGTTTAGGTAATGATACAAGGAGCTTGTGCCTGCTTTAGCAGCCCCTATGATCAAAAAGTTAGGCTTTGCCATAGTCATCAAACCGAATTCGTTCCACGTCTAGCAGTCATCTGGAGGCTTTAGCCAAGGAGAAAGACTTACGCTTGCTAACGAAGCCCTTCTCCTTGCGGCTGAAAAAGTGCTGATAGGCTGAGACTGTTGCCTTTACCCCTTTTTGAACTGCTTTTGGATCTTTCTGCTTGATCAGTCCTGCTGTCATCTTCAGAGGGGCAAATAGTGTGTAAGCTAGCGCTTTTGGCAGTGACTTTTCGTAGAAGAAGTAAGCCTTTGCCGTCGTATACAGCTGAGAGGCGAGTACTCTATCCCAGTTACTCGCTCTATCAACTAAAGACTGATAGTGGTTGACCCACAGGCTATCTTTATGGACAATCTTGTAGCCGAGTGAGACTGCGTGGCGAGCAATGTCTAGCTCCTCGTAGCCATAGCGCAGGCATTCATCAAACAGGGCTTCTTGAAATAGGCTAACTGGAAAAATGGTTGAGTTCATCACTACTGAGCAGCAGTCCGAGTCGCCTACAGGAATCTTCATCGTCCCCCAGAAGTCTGCATTGTGCGGCAGAATCTTCTTGACAGTGCCTTCACCTTCCCAGCTTCTGTGCTTCATTTCATAGCCAGTGATGACTGATTCTGGCGTTTGGCCAATCAGACTATAGGCGATTTCAAAGCAGTCTGGCGGCACGCACACGTCATCGTCAATGAACATCAGATGGGTACTTTGAACCCGGCGAATACAAGCATTACGATTTGGGCCTAATCCCAACCGAGGCCCTGTCTGATAGGTGACAGCAGGATAGTTCTTGACAACTGCCTTCGTGGGTCCTGGATCGGGGCTATCGTCGCTGACGATCACTTCGTCTGGTGTGACGTTGCTTTGAAAGACGCTGTCTAGACATTTGGTCAAGTCTTCTGGCCTATTCATGGTGCAGATGCACAAACTAATTGAATGGTGACCTAGTCGTTTCTTTTCTGCTGAGGCTTGCATAGTTTGTATCACGTAGACGGCAACTGTACCGGTAAGTTTATGACTCAGATTTCAACGTTTTTCCAGGTATTCACGTTGAACTCATAGGTTGAACTCAACTGCGTTAGGTCGTCTCGAAGAAATTCAAGCGCTTGATCACGCTGTGCTTTCGATAAGCTAACTTTCTCTCGCTTCTTGCCTATCAGCTTACGTACCCACTGTTTCTTCTCCTCTGATAGGCTGCTTGAAATATTTTTTTTGATGCCGTTTTTCTCTAGCCATTTGAGTCCGGGAACAGCTAGCTCTCTTCTTTGTTCTTGAGAGTTGTAGACTACGTTGACTCGGTTGAATTGATAGTTGGGATCGATGTTTAGAAATATGCAGGTTTCTTTTAGAACACCAAGCGGGTCGGCCTTTAGATCCTCAAAATTTAGTAGAAGGATGTCTTCTTTTGGAAATCGCTTGGTATATTCTGATAGCTGCTCTGCGTATCTCGAGATTTCGATTAGCTCTTCATCGATGCCTTCATCAATCGTTTTTATTTTCGTTCTAGAAAACATCTGCTGAGCGTGATTGTAATGAGACTCTATCCTTTCAACCGGATCTCGTAGGATATAGATGAATTTGAAGGAAAGCTCTTGCCTAGATGCGATGAGCTGGGCAATGTTCTCGGCGGCGTTTCTGGGATTGCGGGTTGTAAAACGTGTATACCCAGGCGTAGCCTCGAGCGCAATCTTGTGAATTTCTGGGTCCCAGTCCCAGAGGTTCTGGTAGTAATCGAAGCCTTTAGAGAATTGATTGTTGAAGAACTTGGGTTCTTTTTGAGTACAGGCGGCGATTTCTGGATGCTGTGACAGGTACTGAAACAAGCTGGTTGTTCCGCATTTGATAGCACCGATGATAACTGCGAAATTGGCGATCGCCACTGAACTTTTCTCCTAGATAGAATTTCTACAATCGTGAATGGCCTTTAGCTAGGCTTTTAGCTTACTTCTAGACTCATGGCTTACTTCTAGACTCTTAGCTTGCTTAGGGTCTCATTAGAGGACGAATTGGAACCAAACTGCATGTTGTGATATTCCCACAGCTGACCTTTTTGGTCGAGCAGTTCCTGGTAGGTTCCCTGTTCTACAATTTCACCTTTCTCGAGTACGACAACTTTATCCGCTTTGACAATTGTAGAGAGACGATGTGCGATCGCAATTACGGTCCGTCCAACTGAAAGCTTCTCCAAGGAGTCTTGAATAAGCTGCTCTGAAACAGAGTCTAGTGCGCTAGTGGCTTCATCTAAGATGAGGATTTCTGGATCGCGCAAGAGTGCGCGGGCGATCGCAATTCTCTGCCGCTGGCCGCCAGATAGTCTTACCCCTCTATCACCTAGAACCGTTTCGAATCCCTCAGGCATCTTTTGAATAAATTCGAGAGAGTTAGAGAGCCTAGCAGCCTGCAACAGTTGTTCTTCATCAACGCTTTCTAAGGCATAGGCGATGTTGTTTCTAATCGTATCGTTGAAGATAAACGTATCTTGACTGACCACCGCAAGGCGTCGGCGAAAAGAATCAATATTGAATTGGCGCAAGTCGGTCCCGTCTAATAAAATCTGACCGCGATTGGGATCATAAAATCGTGGAATCAAGTCAGCTAGGGTCGATTTGCCAGCTCCAGAAGAGCCCACTAGCGCGGTTGTTTTACCCTTCTCGATCGTTAGATTAATGTCGCGCAGCACCAGTGTGGGCGTCTCATAACCAAAATCCATCGAGTCAAAGACAATAGAACGCTTGAGACCTGGGAACTCAAGGTATCCATTCTTTAGGTACGGTTTGTCATCTGTTCTTAGTATCTGCGAGATCTTTTCAAACGAGCCGTGAAAGTTTCGGATGCCTGCCATTGAAGAGTTGAGGCTCTTAATCAGAGGCAATATACGAAAGAGAATAAACAGAAAGGTCAGCAATGAAGCTAGCTGTAGTCTTCCGGTAGGCACTAGCAGCGTAACCGCTAAAATCACCATGATGATGATGATCGTGCTAGCGATACCCTCTACTAGGGGGCCTGCTAGGGCCATCAGGGAGACCGTATTGACCGAGGTTTGAAAGAAATCTTGGTTGCTCCGATCAAAACGTCTGCGCTCAAACTGCTGCGCAGCAAATGCTTTGACTGTCCTTACCCCGTTGATAAACTCTAGAGAGATAGAAACATAGCGGCCGCTAGCCGCAGATCTAGCTAGACTAGCTTTCCTAACATTTCTAAGTAGATACAAGACGCCATACGACAGCAACCCAAACAAAACGACAGATAGCAGTGATAACTGCCACGACATCAGGAACATCGATGCTAGATAAACTAGCATGAGAGAACCTTGAATCAGTATCGTGTTAAACAGTGAGAAAGCCAGCATAATCTGCTGGATCTCGTTGGTCATACTATTTAGTAACTCGCCAGAGCGAACTTTTGCAAAGTAGCTCAGCGGCAGTCGCTGAAGCTGCTCAAAAATACGTAGACGTAGCTGATAACCTAGCCTAAACTTACCAACGCCTACGTATTTGAAGGCTAAATAAGTAAAAACAGATCGAGTCAGCGTCATGAGGATCAGCAGTATCGAAATTCTCGTGAGCCGCGCTTGTGTCGAAGCATTGACAGCTAGAATTTGAACATCAATCCACCTGATACCTGTTTTGATAGGCGCAGCGTCTGTATCTGTTAGGCTCTGTAAGAAGGTCAAGATAGCTCCAATTCCAAATCCTTCAAAGACGGCCGCTAGTAGAGTGAAGACCACTGCTAGGCAGATTATCTTGGGAAAGTACTTGAATTCGCGCAGGATAAGCGCGTTGTCCTTCCAGAAGCCCGTTGTCTTGATTAGCTGTCGAAGGACTAAAGGAACTCTTCTTTTTTGCACTCTGCTGGTCATAGCTTTCTCAAGAAACACTTGGACTGAAGTAGTCTTTGTAATGTCTAGTAGTTTTGGTTCTAGTAACTTTGAGTTTAGGCTCGTTCCTCCGTCTGGATAATGGAAAAATTACACCAGAAAATCAACTTGTTCAAGTTGACATGCTCAAGTTGACATGGTCAAACCGACGGGCTCAGTTTAGCGATAGCTCGGTTGGCTGAGAGCTCATCTCCCCCATGTAAGGTGTATCTGTATCAACACCACTCACAACAGGGTGATCTACATCGCTCGCTACAATTCCAATCACATTGTTTACTCGGCTTAATGCTGATAGCGAATCTCGCAGCTCTTCTTCGGTGGTTTGGTTGAGTTGAGTAACGACCAAAAGGTCGCCACAACACGCTGCTATTTCTAAGACGTCGGCGGTTCCTAAGATAGGAGGCGAGTCAAGAATGACTAAGTCGTAACGCTGTTCTAACGCTTCGATTAGGACGCGAAAACGCGAAGAAGAAAGGATCTTCATAGCGTCTTGGGATTCGACTCTTGCCGGCAGGACATCTATCGATGTTCCTAGCAGCTGGGTTGAGACAGGAACTAGCTTTGTGGCTGGCTGATCTAGTAGAGTAGAAAGCCCTCTGCCGTTAGGGAACCTAAATCTTTCTTGAAGAGTGGAAGAGCGCAAGTTTGCATCAACGATGATCACTCGCTGGCCGATGCGGGCTGCACTTAGTGCCAATCCGACGGCCAGCGTTGACGAGCTCTCCGGAGATTGTGTCGAAGCGATCGCCACAGACTTAGTTGCATCAGACCGGTGGAGCTTGACATTTTTGTAGAGCAAGTCGAGAGAGTCTCGCAAAGAAAACCAGTAATCAGCTTCTACGCCTCTGCTGTTGCTACCATTGCCTCCGTTTCGATACACGCTAGCTAGGCTGGGTGCTCTATTACCGTTTCTACGCTTGCTAGCAGGATCCTCGCTCAAAACGCCTAGCAGAGGAACTGTGCTTAGTCGCTGTATGTCTTCGGGGGTCCGAACTACGTTGTCAAACCCTTCCCGAATAAAGGCAACCGTTCCGCCTAAGACCAAACCAACGACCGCACCTAGCAGCATATTCTTTCGAGGATCTGGCCCTGTCTTTACGCCTAGGTTGGGGGTTGCCACGACCTGCCAGTTAAACCCACCTCTAGCTAGCTGTGAACTGAGCAGTTCTCGCTGTCTCAGTAGCTGTTCTAAGACGGCCTGCTGAGTTTCTACCTCGGGCTGCAAACGGTTGTAGCTATCAATTAGCTCAGGAAACTGATCTAGCTGTGCTCGAATATCTTGCTCGGTCTGAGCCAGGCTGTTCTGACGGGCGGTTATACCTTCTAGCAGACTTTCTGTTTGAGCTAGATCTTGGACCAAGTTTAAATCTAATGTGCTGAGCTGACCAAAGTCTTGAAGACTGTCGGCCGAGGCAATCTGAGGAGCAGTACTGCCTAGAACCCGCTCCGCTTCTTGCCTTAGCAGAACCAGCTGATTCTGACGCTGCTCAATAAGTCCCTGTACGCCCAAGTCAGCATCCGAATAAATAACTCGGCGCTCTGCTAGGGCTAGCTCAACTTGCTGGAGCGCATTGAGCAATGTCTGAAACCGAGCAGACTGGCTGAGTCGGGCTGCTGCGATCGCATTGTCTTCAGATAGTGCAACCTGCTCGCGCAGAGTCGTATATTGGGCAAGTGCCTCTTGATACTGAGCTTCTAACGCTCGTTGCTCCGCTGAGATCCGATTTAGGGAATCTGAAACCGCCGTTGCTTGGCGTTCAGGATCAATAACGTCTTGATCCTGGCGAAATGCTTTAAGCCTGTCTTGCGATTCGGACAGGTTCTGTCTAGCATCCTCGAACTGATTATTGATAGCGCTTAGTCCCTGGTTTAATCTCTGCTCTTGCCGCTCTAGTGCGTAGCTTCGATAGACCTCTTGGAGCGCTTCCAAAATACGTTCGGCTCTGACAGGATCGCTATCTGTGTAGAAGATACCGACGATACGTGTTCTATCGCCTCCCTCTTGAATTGGCGCTATATTCAAAGAACGCCTGACTGCTTGAGCAGTGAGATCTGGGTATGAATCTTGTATAGAATCAACGGCTCTTTGCAAGAGTTCGTTACTACGCATTAGGTTTAGCTGAGTCGCGTAGTCAGCGTCTCTCTGACGCTGCGAAGAAGATCTGCCCTCTATATCTGCTGGATCTAGCTCTTCTTCAAAGTTTGGCTCAATGATCATCTGCATTGAGCTTTGGAAGATCGGGTCTTGAGTAAGCGTAAATAAGAGAGCGCCTATCAGAGCAAGACTGAGCGTCCCTAGTACCCACCAGCCCCGTCGGGCTAGAACATTCAGAATCTGAATATAGCCAAACTCTTGCTCAACTGGCTGAACCATATATCCCCTTTGATGAACCCGATCCATTTCCATTGATAGAATGCCAAATTAGTAACGCATTGAATTAGTAACGCATTGAGACGCAAGAGCCTACGGGCACACTTACATACTCTGTTTTTTCTAAGAACGTGTCCAAGTTAGCGATCATTTGATCCACCTTCTTGAAGAAAGCCTCTCTGGTGAACTTTTCTTTCGCATGTTGTTGAATAGCTGTGTAGTCCCAGTTTGTCGTCTGAGCCTCCATCAACGCCGAGCTGAGCGAGGCTGCAGTTTGGTCTTCAAACAAAACGCCCGTTTTTCCAGATACCTGGGTATCTAAGGCTCCCCCCGCACCAAAAGCGATTACAGGAGTGCCACTGAAGTTTGCCTCAACCGGAACCAAGCCATAATCTTCTAAGGCCGCAACGATGACAGACTTTGCCTTAGAGAACAACTCCCTCCTCTCTTCGTCACTAACATGCCCCAAAAACTGAATATTGCTAGCGGCTTTGGCTTCTAGTCGCTCACGCTCTGGACCGCTGCCGATGATGCGTAGAGGCCAACCCAGCTGGTTAAAGGCTTCTATGATAATGTCTACGCGCTTGTAGCTCAGCAATCTGGAAGAAACTAGGTAAAAGTCCTCTTTGTGATCACAAAACGTGAAGCAGTCGTCGTTGATGGGGTAGTTGATCGTCAGTACCTTCTTTCTGTATATGCTACGAATGCGCCTAGCGACCGTTGTAGAGTTGGCGACGTAGATATCAGGCTCGCCTGCGTAGGTAATATCCTGCCTTTTCATATAGCTAAAGACTAGCTTCAAGAATGGCTCAAAAGCCTCAAACTCTTGATATCCCCCCAGATAGGTTGCAGTATCCCACAAGAACCTCGAAACGTTGTGACAAAAGCAGATGTGACGGGCATCGGGACGTTTTCTAACTGCTTTTGCGAAGCTAGAAGAACTGCTGATGATTAGGTCATAGGCTTCAAGGTTGAGAGCTCGAAATGCAGGAAAGTAAAGTGGAGCAAACAAACGAAAGTAACGCTTTGCTCCGGGCACGTTTTGCAAGAAAGTTGTCTTTACCAGGCGATTTCGCAGTTCTATAGTGCTTTTGGGGTCATACACAGAGGTGTAGACATCTGCCTCAGGAAAGTGGTGGCAGAACATCTCAAAAACTCTTTCTGCTCCCCCCTTCTGATTTAGATAGTCGTGTACTAAAGCAATCTTCATAACTTTTGGTCCCACTCTTGTTCATATGCTCTGCATGAACATGTACGTTGCAATCCGATGGAAAAACACAGCTGTAGCCTCGTTTACCTAGAGTACGTCATGCACTAAGCCTCAGTAAGTAGCATCATTGAAATCTCTGTATGGCTTTGCATGGAAATATGAAGAGCCAGTAATTTACCGGATGCGCTCAGTAGGTTGAGGTTATCAAAAATGCCCTACAGGACAATTGCTGAGTAGAAACACCGTAAGGTAGAAGGCTAAGGCCATCGGCTCTGTAGCTTTGGTCACTGTATCTCTAGCCTCGACTGCTTTTATCTATTAATCCCGCTTAGCTAGATGAAGTCTTATGTTCCAAGTCTACAGAAAGTTTATCTGTGTGACTCAGCTCACTACAGTAATTAGGCAAAAAGTGAAGCAATTCGAGACCCAACCGTTACATTCTGTGAGTTGTAACAAGAGGAAAAACGTTGCAGAGTTTGTGTGCGTAGGGGCTTTCCTATGAGGCCAGGATAGTTCCAGTAGTACAGGCACCTGTGAAATCTGTCCCTACCGTGATGGCACCTTCTAGGTAGGCGCAGAGCAAGTTAGCTCTTGCCATCGAAGCACCTGTGAAGTTGGTTTCTTGCAGGTTAGCTTCTTCTAGATTGGCTTCGATAAGGGTAGCACCCTGTAGGTCTGCTCTTGAAAGGTCTGCGCCTTTCATGTTGCTATCACTAATGTTCGCTCCGCGCAGATCGGCTCCTCGGATGTCCGCGCTCTTAAGATTGCAGCCCATCAGGGTCGCCCCACTTAAAAAAGCGCCTGTTAGGCTAGCACCTGTCAGGTTCGCGCCCATTAGGTTTGCGCCTCGAAGATTCGCCCCACGCAGGTCCGCCCCGGTAAGATTGCACTGCATCAAATTTGCGCCCCATAGATTGGCACGCAAATCTGCGCCAGAAAGATCTGCGCCAACTAGATTACTGCCTTCGAGATGGGCTCGGTTGAGGTTGGCTCGGCTCAAATTACTGCCAGTCAAAACTGTGCCAGAAAGATGTGCACCTGACAAATTAGACCCAGAGAGCTCAGCATCGTCTATCCGGGCGCCACTCAACTGCTTCAGCTTGCCTGCGCGAATGGCGTCAATGTCGATGGTCTGACTCATGAATGTTAGTTCTAGTCGGTAATTCTAGGTTTGGCTGCTCGGTGTTCTGCCGTTAGTTTTGCTGTTAAGCGCTCTGCTATTAGGAGCTTGGCTGTTAAGAGTCTGGGTGTCAAGATTCTGTCTATCAGAAGTCTGGTCATCAAGAGATGGTGGTCCCTGACGGCTGATACTCCGGCCAAGAGTCGGCTACGTCTGGATCGATAATACCTGTACCGAGCGTCATTTTGAGCGGAATAGAGGGAAGGCTCAACCCCTGCTGCAGTCCGCTGACTAGGAAGCCCAAGATCTCCAGAAGTTTGGGATCCCAACGCTCGCCCGATTGAGCTTTGCAATCCGCAAAAGCGTCGGTCACGTGCTGCCATTCGTTTTGAACTGAGGGAGAGGAACGCTGAGCCTCTTCGTGTCGGCGGTGAGCAACAGCATGCTGAAAGGCCGCGACAAGTCCTAGAACTCTTGCTTCTACTGGGATGTTGTCTCCAGATAATCCAGCTGGTTGTCCGGTTCCGTCCCACCATTCGTGCTGGTGGGCAATAATCTGTGCGATCGCCCGCAGTCTTGGCAGCACTCTTAGCGTCTGAGCGCCAGCATTTAGCGGACAGCTATCACCCTCTGTCTCCATCACCTCAGAATCTAGCTGGGCTGGCGCAATTCGATGCAATAGACTGGCCAATCGCAGTCTTTGCATCTGCCAAACAGGTAAATCCAAGAACTGCCCCATCATCTCGCATAAGGACGCTACTTCGGCGGCGGCTAGCGGGTTAGTAATGTCTGCTAAATCGGCTAGTTGGGCCATCCGCAAGTAAGCCTGAAGCTCGTTGGAAACAAGGTTCTGGCTCAAAGCATCTGCAAACTTAAAGGTTTCGGTTTCATCTATCTGGCGATCACCCCCCTTTAAGTAGTCCACCACGCGCATCACGACATTACCTACCTCACCTGTTTTGGAAGCTGCTTGCGCATCGATATTAGCTAGGCGCTCTTCCAAATCTGCCTGTAGCTGAGTATCGTATCGACCGATATGGTCAGTAGTAATGGCAATAGTCTCTTTTACTAACGTCGGATCAAAGGTCCAAAATCCGTAGAACTTGCGCTCTAGATCATTTTCTGGGGAGCCGTTGGGACCATACTCTTCTTCGGTAAGTTCTTGACACAGCACCATCGCACTGTAAGTAGAGCTCATGATCATCAGATGCCACTCTTCAGATACCGGATCGTCTGTGTCTAGATCTACTAGCTCAACGTTGTCGCGATCGCCCGTCGGGTGCTCCCTAAACCCCGCGCCAGGCGCCGCTAGAATTACGATCTTATCAGCCGTGTCAGCGAGATCGGCGTATCGGTCTGCTTCTTGTAGGTACCACTTACCCTTTTGAAAGGCAGTCACCATGAGAGGTGAAGTCTTTGTTGCTAGGACTGCGTCTTCTAGTGCATGACACAATGCTACTAGCGTGTTTTTGTAGTACACCCCAAAGTTAAGCGGCGTACGTCCGGAAGTTTGCGTGCCTTCAGAAGCGCCCTTGCTTCCTTTGTCTAGCGCATCTTGGTCTGACCCCTCGGTACTACGACGCTCCTGCATCAACTTTTGAAGAATAGAACCCGCCAACATGCGCTTATACAGACCTTACTAAAACCTTTACTGGACTCAACTATCTGAAATGACTAAGCTTGGAGCTTTGGCCAGATCGTTTACTCCGGTTAATCGAAATTGCCCACTCAACCGACAATCTGAATTAAACCCCTATTAAGATGATACCTCAGCTAAGGCACGGCTTGGTGGTTTCACGGGTGCGCTGAGTGCTTCTGCTAACGGCGCGCGTCCTAACTGCCTCTCTAGTATATTCATCACGCCTCGACCAAAGTCGTTAGGGGATTCCTTCATAGCACTTAGGCATACATCCCCAAAGTAGGCACCGAGCTTACCTGGATTCCACAGTAGCTTTAGTGCCACCCAAGGTAAGTAGATTGCCAAAGGATTGTAGCCACGTTTCAAGATGTTGTTCTTAAATGCGTATTCTTCGAGATGAGTGTGAGGCTGTAGACCGATGAAGAAGATTGCAGGCTCTACCTTGTCGGCTCCAAAGATATCTTCTAGTTCACGATGGTAGGCAATAGTTTGCCTAATAGTTTCGTCTCGTTCATCGATTACGTTGAAGGAATAGTTGACCGAAACATAGTCGTCAAACCCAGCAGCCTTCAAATCCCGGCAGTTTTGCAAGACAGTTTTGAGGTTATAGCCCATTCGCATCTTGCGGACAAGCTCTTGGGAGCCGCTAGTGATGCCAATTTCAAAGTAGTTCATTCCGGTGGCTACCATCAGCTCGCACAGCCGAGGCGTTAGATTGTCTGCTCTAATGTAGGCGGCCCAGTTAATGTCTGTCATGCCTGATGCTTGAACTTTTTCTAGCAGCTCAATAGCGTCGTCCATGTAGCGCTTGGCTGGGATAAACTGCGCATCTGTAAACCAAAACTTACGGATTCCCCTGTCGTATAGCTGCTTCATTTCCTTGACAACTTCATCAGCAGGATTTATCCGTACCTGCTTGCCTTCAACTACGGTGTAAATGCAGTAGCAGCAGTTGTGAGGACAGCCCCGTTTGGTCTGCACACCGATGTAGAAGTCTTGCTCTTGTAGGTAGTATTCAAACTCTGGCCACATTGCCTCTATGTAGTCGTAGTCGCAAGCAGACTTTTCAACAGGCGTGGGCTGTTCGTGAATTAGTCGTTCTCTAGGCTCTTCTCCCACGATATAACAGCGCTCGTTTGAAAAATCTTCGCCGCGCAATAGCTTTTCTATCAGGGTTTCGCCTTCGCCTACCGAGACGATTGCTCCTTGTGGCAACATTTGCGGCATCTGTTCATAGAACACGCTAACTGCGCCACCGCCTACAACAACCTTAACGTCAGGTTGATATCTTTGAGCCCGTTTCAGCCCACGCCTAATCAACTTTTCATTGCGGCGCAGCTCGGCTAGGTAGGTTGCAGTCATGCGTGCGCCGCCAATGGCGCCACGTAGTCTAACGAGTGGATTTGGCGCATAGGCAAATTCAAAAGCGTTTTGCAAAGGGTTGCCACCTCTGCCACCGACCGGAGCGTAAATCTGGATATCACGCCACGAAAAGACTAAAAGCGAGGGCTGAAAGCTATCGATTCGCCTGTCCAAAGCGCTAGTGAAGTCTAAGGGGGGCACCGTCCCCATATCGAAGATTTGCTGCTCTACTTCCGGGAAGCACTTGTGTACGTGATCGGCTAAGTACACAACGCCGATGGGAAAAATAGGATTACACGGAAGACGAACGTAGAGAATGCGGGCATTCATGGCAGACAATGAGGTCAGGTCTCAGACTTTTCACATATCTTTACGATAGCACTGACTTTAGGCTACGCGCATGCCTCTAGGAATCTTTCGCTTTTCCTATCCGGATTGATACAAAGCGCGTTCACCTGTTCCGCACCCTTGGACAGTAAATACGCTGTCCTTAGACTGATGGAAGTCGCTGAACTATCTGATACGCTTTGCTGAAATGGCTGTAGCTTTCTGCGTCAACATTCTGCGTCAACATTAGAATCCAAGGCTAACAGGGAAAGACCGGGGTAAAGATTTGTCTACTTACGTGACGATGTGTTGCGATCGCCTTCTAATCATTTCGCAGTCGATTGCTATTTGTTATTTGGTAGAGAGAAAGCTCAAGTTTGGAGGGTGAAACTAGAGGCTAGAGGGCACTATTGCGTAACAGAACTGTTGACTTCTTATCAGAATCTTTATTAAAGATGGGCTTTTGCTAGGTTAGTTTTATTTAGCTCGAATTTGAACGCTAGTTATTACTTTTATATAGTCACTTTGGTAACACTTGTTGCAATCGTTTAGGGGTTGAAAAAACGGTGCGTCAATCCTATGGAACTAGTTGATGCCTGATTGCGAAAAGCCTCAATATCAGGCGATCCCGACAAATGCTTTTTGCTTGGTATTCGTTATTACAGTCATCATATTTTCGAGGTGTTAGCCTCGCTAAGTATGAAGTGTTTCAGACAGTTTCTCCTTCTCCCAAACCATGGCCCAAATTATTGATCCGCTTCCGTCTGATGACGCCGTTCTCCTCTGTTGCTATGTCAACGTTACTAGCAAGATCCAGATTGCGCGTGTCTCGAACATCCCTAACTGGTACTTTGAACGTGTTGTGTTTCCAGGGCAGCGACTGTTGTTTGAAGCACTCCCTGCTGCGAAGCTAGAGATTCATACAGGAATGATGGCAAGCGCCATCTTGTCCGATACTATCGACTGTCAGCGTCTGGCAATCCAGCCTGATAGCGACGAAGCTGAGCCTTCTAGCTTGTTTACGTCGGAGAACAAGTCAGAAGAAAGAGCGCAGAGCAAGGGCAGAGAAGCCTCTTTGAGCAAGTCTGTTTGAGTACATTTCTTTGAGTGCATTTCCTGGGGTACATTCCTTTGGGCACAAGGATGAGGCATAAAGTTAAGCGCGCAGAGCGAGCACGCAGAGACAGATTCGTGTAGTCGCTTTTTAGGGTTCGGGTTTGGGTTGAGCGTTTGGTCGCTAGCTCTCGGTTAATGGCTTGCCGAGGTTGAGTTTTTTAGACTGGATTTTTTTAGATTAGATTCCGCAGATTAGATTCCACAGACTAGATTTTCTGAGATTAAACTCTAGAGCGGAGATGCGGCTAGCGGGGCAGTGATAAAACAGCGTCGATTTGGTAGGGTCTGTCTGCTAAGGTGTTAGCCTTTGCAGCAACCTATTCGCAAAGGAATAATTGGCGTGGATCTGCCTTCGTTTATTTGGCTGTGGAGAATAGCGGCTTGGTCGATGGGATTTTCTATAACGGCCTATTTGCTGCTGGCCGCTAGTGGAACTGGTTTGTTTTACACGCGTACGGACAAGCGTTTTGACCGGCCTAGCTGGTTGCGGGTAGCGCACATCGCGGTGGGCGTTGTCATGGTGCTTTTAGTCCTGCTGCTGCTATCTATTGGCGTGGTGGGGACGCTAGGCGAATTCGGCAGCTTAGGTCATTCGCTGCATCTGCCTGCTGGAGTGTTTGTAGTGCTGCTGACACTTTTGTCTGCGTGGAGCGCAACGCGAATCAGTCCGGAGCGACAGTGGGCGAGACTGCTGCACATTAGCTTGAATGCTAGTTTGTTTTTTGCGTTTATTGCAGTGACTGCTTCTGGCTGGAGCGTTGTCCAAAAATATCTGTAACGCTTTGGACTCAACTCGCTTTCCTATATGATTTTGATAGGATAAGCCCTTTTTGGTAGGTAAAGTAGCAGCCGCACCTGTGTAAACTTATGACCCTAAAGCCTAAGACCCTAAAGCCTGAGATCTTAGAGCCTTTGCCTGCTCAGGACAGCTTCAAAATTTCTCCTATTATTCAGCTTACGCTGGTGTCTTTGTACATTGCGCTGGTGATTCCGCTGCCTTTTCTCGCTGATGTAACGGGTGCGCCGATCTCGCCTAGCTTACTCTGGGTTGGGTTTGCTGTGGGCTTGGTTGCGCTATGGGGTGGGCTGAGCGAGCGCGTGCTGGTAGATGAAGAAGGGATTACTGTTACATACCCTGTTTGGGTAGTGGCGTTTGGCCGAAAAGGCTGGGCGCTGCGCTGGGATGAGATTACGGCGCTAAAGCCTCGTTCTACTGGACAGGGAGGCATTGTATATTACTTTTTGAACCAAGCGCAGGACCGGGCCTACCTGCTGCCGATGCGAGTAGTTGGATTTGCTCGTTTGGTGCGATATGTCGAAGCCAAAACCAATATCGATACTCGCGATGTGAAGCCGCTTTCACAGCCTTGGATGTACGCCATCTTGCTAGGACTAACGGCGATGCTGCTGCTAGTTGATGTCTGGACGATTGGCGTAGCTAGCAGCTTTACACCAGTCACTTAGGCGGCAGGGGCAAGGAATTAGAACCCACAATGGTTTTGACATTTGAACATGTGACGATGAGAGCCACTGTCGGCGTCGTTGAAATTATCAAAGATGTGAGCTTTTCTTTGGAGTTTGGCGATTTTGTTGCATTAGTAGGTCTATCTGGCTCGGGTAAAACAAGTCTGCTGCGACTGATGAATCGGTTGACTGAGGCTAGTAGCGGTCAGATTCGGTTTGAGGATAAGGAAATTCGGCAACTGTCGGTGATGTCTTTGCGGCGTCAGGTAGCGTTGGTAAATCAGGAGAGTCGATTGCTAGGGATGACGGTCGAAGCTGCGCTAGGCTACCCGCTGCGGTTGCAAAACAAGTCTACTGAGGAGATTGACCAAAGCGTGAGGGTCTGGTCAGAGCGGCTAAAAATTCCGGCAGATTGGATGGAGCGAACAGCAGCTGGTTTGTCTTTAGGGCAGCGGCAACGGGTTGCGATCGCCCGCGCTCTGATCGCCCGGCCCAAAGTTCTTTTACTAGATGAACCCACCTCAGCTCAAGACGTTGGCTACAGTGAATTTCTGCTCGCTCATCTGGCTGAACTCACCTACCAAAAACAGATAGCCATCGTCATGGCAAACCACCAAATAGAGCTGCTCTCTAGACATGCTAATCGTTTTTGGCAGATAGAATCAGGCCGGTTGATAGCAGACATACCCGCTAGCGAAGTCGACTGGGCCCAGCTACGCCAGCAGCTAGTCAATCAGGAAGAAACAGAGCAGGCCGATTGGCAATAGCATCAGCTCAAGCGGGCTTACCGTGCGCGATCGCCATTACCTCTATTGCCGAGGTTCCCATTCGCCCCACACAGATTTGATAGCCGACATTACGAACCGTCTGAATCAGGTCAGGATGGCGCGGGTCTACCTCAATCTTTTTACGCAAAGACAGGACATGCGTGTCTACCGTACGCGGATTGTCTATGGCATCTGGCCAAGCGCGGCGCAGCAGATCGATCCGGCTTAGCGGCTCGCCCTCGGCCTGAGTCAGTACGTAGAGTAAGCTAAACTCCTGTGGCGTCAGATCGATAAAATCTCCCTTGTATCGAACCCTTCTTTGTACCAGGTCGATATGTAGATCGCCATAGTCTACTGCCAAAGGTGTCGTAGTATGGCGACTGCGCCGAGTCAGCGATTCTACCCTCGCTAGAAATTCCTTCATGCCAAAAGGCTTTTTGAGATAGTCGTCTGCGCCCGCGCTCAGCCCACTGACGACATCAGCCTCGGTGCTCCGCGCCGATAGCATCAGAATCAGCGGGTAGCTTTGATTTCTTAGCCACTGGCACAGCTGTACACCTTGTCCACCGCCAAACTCTGCCTCTAGTACGACTAAATTTGGCTGATGAGACTGAAAATTATCCCTCGCCGAAACCATGTCGGTACACTGCTGAACCTGATATCCTGCCTGCTGCAAGTTCCAACTGAGCAGAGAACGCAGATTAGGATTGCTTTCTATAACCTGAATACTCGTTTTAACGGTGTGGTTGACGATGTCGTTCACAAAAGAAAGAGCGAACTCTATGCCGCTAGCTACAGGTCCTATGACAAGACAGTATCAGAGCCATTTTCTCAGTTCTGTAATCGAGGTTACGGGAACAAGATCCCTCTACAGAAGCACAATATCCGCCGTTATGAATCGGTTCAAGCACATTCCACCTGATAAAATGCAAAGAGAAGTAGTCTTTAAATCGCAAGGACCTTATGTCGATCCCTTCAAAGCTTTTGTCGAGTACTCGAGGACGAACAAACTAATGCTTCAAGACGCCAGAACAATCCGTTACTACCAGCGGATTACTGACACACTCGTAGACTACTGGAACAAAGGATATCGCACCGACGAACTCAGACTCTATTTAGAAGGCTACGTCACGTCTTTACGTCACTCAGGTGC
This sequence comes from Cyanobacteria bacterium P01_D01_bin.1, assembly GCA_039111275.1. GTDB lineage: Bacteria > Cyanobacteriota > Cyanobacteriia > Phormidesmidales > Phormidesmidaceae > Phormidesmis. The sequence goes on from JBCCOH010000024.1 coordinate 40,412, forward strand.
AATCGAGTCCTATTTAATCAACCAGTTAGAACAAGAAAGCCTTCGCTTTTTGTATGACACCTCGAACTTTGTTGTTGCGCAGCCAGAGGTTGAAACAGATTATTACTAGCTGATAGGTACTGGCTAATAGATCTAGCTAATAGATGGAGAAAAGCGCACTCCCGAGAGCTTGATCTCAGTCATTGTGCGCTTTTGCTGACAAAATCGGATCTATGAAATCAGATCTATGAAGCTAGAGCAACTTCTACCGTTTCTTGAAGATTGCCTTCTTCATACATCTTGATCAAGATGTCCGAACCGCCAATGAATTCGCCATTGATGTAGACTTGCGGAATAGTGGGCCAGTTGGAATACTCTTTGATGCCCTGACGAATTTCTGGATCGGCTAGAACGTCCTTCGTTTCATAGGGCGCGCCTAGCATGTTTAGAATCTGTACGACGTTGTTAGAAAAGCCGCACTGAGGCATAAGTTTGGTGCCTTTCATGAACACCATAATCTTGTTGTCTTCGACTAGGGTGTCGATTCTAGCTTTAGTTTCTGGAGACATCGCTACCTTTTAGTTGAGTGTACTGTGCCTATGGGCTAACCCTATAGATATTGCACTTAAAGCCATCATAGTCGCTAGTCTAACTAAGTCGTGCTGCTACTTGGTCGTGCAGCTACTAGGTCACAAGCCTACTTGATCACAAGCCTACTCGGTCATGCAGCTACTTCGTCTGGTGTCTTGGTGTCTAGAGAAAGTGCATGGATAGCTTCTGAAGCCATCGCTGTATTAACTGCTTGGTAGACAAGCTGATGTCGCTTGACTAGGCTAAGCCCTTCAAACGCACTAGACACAACAGCCACTTGATAATGGTCGCCACCGCCAGTGAGATCTTGTACAGCAACGCTGGCGTCTGGTAGGCCAGCTTTGATCATTTCTTCTACTTGGTTAGGGCTGATCATTTGCGTCTCCTATGAGTGCTAGGTAATAGACCCTAATTTTAGCGCTGACGCGGTACTAGCTAGGCGAATTGAAAGAGACTCCAACAAAGCCTAGTTCATATAGCTGCTGGTAGGCTTGCTGACCAAGACCACGGGTGGGCTGCTGACTCTTGACGACCTCTACCAGTAGGGGGACAGCTAGATCTGGGCGGTTTTGGGCACGGTAGACGACTGCAAGCTGGTAGCTAGCCTGGTCGCGGACCTGAGCAGATTCTAGGGCGAGCGATCGCAGATCCTGATTCACCCGACTATCTAATCCCACGAATACGCTAGACAGACTCTGATAGTGGGTAGAAACGTCATTAAGCGCCTGACGAGCTTCGATTAGCTTGGTAGCTGCTAGCGTATAGTTCTGGGCGCTAATAGCCACCTCAGCCTCGTCCATTAATGACTGACCAGCCGCGATGCCAATTGGGCTAGTCGCCTGCTCTACAGCTCGAGTAACAGATGGCATCTCCGTAGCCGGCTGTGGGTCAATGTCTGGGTTCACAGCGTCTGACATCTGGGCTTGTGCTGAGGGCAGGAGGGACGCGGGGAGTGCGACCACGCCGACCATTAACAAACTAAGTGTCGACAGGGCTGTAGCGGTCGCCTTAGGAACAACGCTAGGGAAAAAAGCTTTAAATTCAAAAATCATGGTGTGAGAAAGCGGTGTATAAGTCCAGCTTACTGTAGAGGATTCAGCCTAGATTAGGGCATTGCGTTCTTCGCTGTCGCGATTTGATGTGACTCTTGACTAATTGGATTATAAAAGTTTGACGAAGAAGTCTCTATCATCAATCTGTACTAAGCTGCATATAGAAGCTGTACACAGCGTGTTTGCTCGTGTTTAATCGGCAGAGACTACAGACAGCACGCTTGAAGCGCCCTTGGGGCACCACTGTTTAAGCGCGTAAGGAAATACGCAGAATTTATGGGTCCATCAGAACCTTTCTTGGCTGAGCGCTCCGTTGGCAATTCTACCGTCGATGACGCGGCAGTAGGTGGAGCGGGGGTACTGCCCGGCCAAGAAGGCGTAATTTTGCAGCGTGGTGGCGAAGAACTTTTAGTCCGCAAGGTTATAGATCGGCTGACGTTCTGCTGGTCTTTTGAAATGGTCAACGGTACGGCTGATACCGGGGCAATCAGCGAGCTATCAGCCCGGTGGCGGCCACAGCGGGTGACAAACATCACGCCTGACGCTGAGTTGCGCGCTTCTTCTCGTCAGGCTAATTCTGACGGACAGGTAGAATGGCTGCTGGAATGGCAGCTAGAAGCTGACCAGCTAGAAGATGCCCTAGCTGACCTGCGAGCCTTAGACGCAATCGTCTACGCCAGTCATGTGTACGAGCCGATTGTGAGTCCCAAATCGTACGTCTATCTAGGGAATCAGCTAACGGTGCAGTTTATGGCAGGGGTGCCTATCGAACAGATTGAGACTATGGCTCAGTCTGTCGGCATCATTCGGCTGCAGTCAATTCCGGGCGAGGGAAACACGCATAGCTTTAGGGTTGGGCCGAAGGCTCGTCAGAACCCTCTAAAAATTGCTAACCAGCTCAAGCGACACCAGCAGGTTTTGCTGGCTGAGCCAAATATCATCATGGCGATCGCACCCCTATATCGCCCAACCGACGACCGCTATCCCGAGCAGTGGTACCTCAACCACAGAGGTGGCCGCAACTTAGCGACAGGTTCCCATGTCTCTGCCGAGAAAGCTTGGGATATTACCCGAGGCAGCCGTTCGATTACGATTGCGATCGCCGACGATGCCTTCGATCTCACCCATCCTGACTTGCAAGGCGCAGGCAAAATTGTCGCACCAAAAGACTTTAAGAACAGAGACGGTTTGCCGACACCTGCTATCGGACAAAACGAGAACCACGGCACAGCAGTTGCAGGCGTCGCCCTTGCCGAAGAAACTGGTCAGGGCATTGTGGGGATTGCGCCAGGCTGCAGCCTAATGCCGATTCAGACGACTGGCTATCTAGATGATGTTTCTATCGAAAGGCTGTTCGACTGGGCAATCGAGCAGGGAGCAGATGTGATTTCTTGTAGCTGGTCGCCTGCTTCGACCTACTTTGCCCTATCGAGGCGGATTAGTCAGGCGATCAAGAAGGCGGCGACCAAGGGGCGCAATGGCAAAGGCTGCGTGGTGCTATTTTCGGCGGGCAATGCCAATCGACCTGTAGATGGTCAAATTGAAGAGATGGGCTGGCCAAAAAATGTGCTGCGCGGCCTAACCAAATGGCTGAGCGGCTTTGCGGTACATCCCGATGTGATCACCGTATCGGCCTGTACCAGCTTGAATCGAAAATCTGCCTACAGTAACTGGGGCCGAGATGTCTCTGTAGCTGCGCCGAGTAATAACGCACCGCCGTCTATGTCTCTATCGATCGGGCGGTTTGACACCGGGCCGTTGATTAAGTCGGCGCTGCCGGGGCGGGTAGTGTTGACGAGCGATCGCACTGGCGATCAGGGCTATACCCCCAACGACTTCACTGGCTTTGGCGGCACCTCTAGCGCCTGTCCACTAGTTGCCGGAGTCGTCGGCCTAATGCTGTCAGCCAATCCAGACTTGACCGCCAGGGAAGTCAAGCAAATCTTGCAGCGGACCGCCGACAAGATTATCGACAAGCAGCCCGATCCGCAGCTCAATCAAAAGCATGGTACCTACAACAGTAGGGGACATTCCCTCTGGTTTGGCTATGGCAAAGTCAACGCCTTTGAAGCTGTCAAAGAAGCCCAGGCGCAAGGTCTGAGCGGGCCGTCGTCTAGACGAGCCTTGCAGGCTACTGTCGATGCCCAAAACGAGATCGCCTTTTCTATTCCAGACGACGATCCTAGAGGTGTGTTTAGCCCGGTTACAATTCGCGAAAGTGGCGCGCTGCAAGATATCAAGATCTACATTCAGGCCGAACATGAGTTCTTGAGCGATCTTTCTTTTACGCTGATTGCCCCCAACGACCAAAAGGTGCTGATTCAAGGTCGGACGCTCGGGCGTCAGACTCGTCTGCAAAGAACATATTCTTTGGTGAGTACGCCTGCTCTGCGTCAGTTGCTGAACGCGCCGACAGCGGGCAGCTGGCGACTACAGGTGATTGACCATGTGCCTGGGAGTGTGGGTCAGTTAAAGAAATGGTCACTCACATTAGGTATATGACATGGTGCAGGCCACAGCCCAATCGCTAACGTTCGATGACTTTATAGCGCTGTATCCAGAAGATGGTGGTCGCTACGAGCTGCGCTATGGGGAGATAGTGGAAATGAGACCTATCGGTCCACACGAGCAGGCGATCACACTGATTAGAAGAAAACTGGACCTGGAGATCGATAGACTAGACCTCTCCTTATTTATTCCACAATCCTGTCTAATCAAACCCCAACGGGATGCAGAAGGGTATCTACCGGACATCGTCATTTTAGACACAGCAAAGGTGAATGAAGACCCCTACTGGAATAAGTCGTCTAGTCTCTCCACAGGCGCACCTATCAAGCTAATCGTTGAAGTTGTTAGTACTAACTGGCAAGACGACTACTTGATCAAGCTGGCGGAGTACGAAAAGCTCGGGGTTCCTGAATACTGGATAGTCGATTATCGCGCACTTGGCGGCGTACGCTTCATTGGCTCGCCCAAAATGCCGACGGTGTGGATATATCGGTTGAACGGCAGCGAATATGAAACGGGCCGATCTTTTGTCGAAGGCAACCTGCTTCAATCTGCTGGATTTCCAGAGCTATCGCTTTCTGTCGATCAGATTATCCGTGCCAGCACAGGGACGTAACAAGAGAGGCGTAGCGTGTTATGCCTTTTGTGCTACGCCTCTCTTGTTATGCCTCTGCCAGATGGTTTTGCAAAGCCAGTGCCTGTAGCCTGTCTTGCAAATCGCTAGTCAGTCGTTTTGACTGCTCTTTGCTCGCTCCTTTGTAGTCTGCAACGGCTAGCGGCTTACCAATGTGAACAGTGACGCTGCTGCGCCATTTTGGACACAGATCGCTGTATTTCAAGGTGATGGGAACGATTTTGACGTTGAGGTTGGGGCGGCTGTGTTCGGCGCGTAGGGCGATGCGAGCGAGGCCGGGTTTGAGGGGGTTGATGCGATCGCGAAATATATTCCCCTCTGGATAGATCACCAGCATTTCTTTGGCTTGCAGTAGATGCACACCATGTCGTAAAGATTTGACCGAAGGCTTGCGCACATGCACCGGAAATCCACCTAGCCGCCGGATAAACCAGCCCTGAATGCCCATACACTCATCGGCTGTCACCATGAATCTGAGATAGCGGCCCGCTCTTTGACCTACCAAGCCGACTAGCAGCGAATCCCAGCGCGCCTGATGAGTTGGCGCTAGGACAACAGGACTATCAGTCGGAATATTGTCTTCCCCGATGATTTTGATATCGCTGAAATAGAGTGGTAATACTAGCCATTTACCAATGGCGTACATGATTGGAGCGAGCCATGGAGAGAGCCGAGACCTGAGCGCCGGACACGAATGGTCGGCAGGTAACGACACACTTAAAGGAGAATCTATCAGCATATGTGTGATTAAAAAGCACCATAGGTTAGAGGCGCGCATACGAACCAACGCGCTTGCTCTGCCAATGCGATGTGATCAACAGTAGACGCATAGTCGCAGTTGGTCAGGAGCGTCACTGACACTTTTAAGGCTGGCTTGAAGTCCAACTTGAAACCTAAGACGTCATTCGGATTGATGCTTTTTAGCTTTGCTTCGTTTTGCCTGCGATCGCCGCTGCCTAAACCACTCCTGCAGCTGCTGCCGACAGGCTGACTCTAAGACCCCACCGATGACGTTTAGCTTGTGATTAGATCCAGGTCCATCTGGAAGATTCAAGACAGAGCGAATCGCCCCCGTTTTTGGATCGCTCGCGCCATATACCAGTAAGCCCAAACGACCATGAATGATTGCGCCTGCGCACATCGGACAGGGCTCTAGCGTCACATACAAAGTGCATCGGTTCAGGTGCCAGTCGCCCAACTGCTTGGCAGCGGCGCGAATTGCTAAGATTTCTGCGTGGGCGGTCGGGTCTTGGTCGCGCTCTTTGCGGTTAGTGGCTGAGGCGATTAGCTGATTGTCTGGGCCGACGATGATGGCGGCGACCGGGACCTCTCCGGCTGCGCCTGCGGCTTGGGCTAGATGGTGCGATCGCCACATCCACTCCTCATGTGTCTGCATCTCCTCATGTGTCTGTATCTCCTCAGATTCCCGACTATTTACGGATTTCAACCCGTCGGTATTTGTATCAAGTGCCATACTTAATAGAGCGAAATGCCTCGTTTCACCTGCCGCCTTCTCAATAGTATGGTCACCACCGTAGATTTTCTCAATCAGCTCAACCCAGCACAGCGTCAGTCTGTAGAGCACTTTTGCGGCCCCCTACTCGTCGTGGCCGGAGCCGGATCAGGCAAAACCCGCGCCCTCACCTACCGCATCGCTAATCTCATCCTTAACCACCGGGTAGATCCCGAAAACATCCTCGCGGTCACCTTCACAAACAAAGCCGCCCGCGAGATGAAAGAGCGCATCGAAAAGCTCTTCGCCGAACAAGAATCCCTCGCCCGCCACGGCAAACCCTTCCATATGCTGCCCGAGCGCGAGCAGATCCAGCTGCGCTCCTACGTCTACAAAACATTCATCAAAGGTCTCTGGGTCGGTACTTTTCACGCCCTCTGCGCTCGCATCCTCCGCTACGACATCGAAAAATACCAAAGCGCTGACGGACAGCAGTGGACTAGAAGCTTCTCTATTTTTGACGAATCCGACGCCCAAAGCCTAGTCAAAAGCATTGTCATCAGCGACATGAACCTAGACGATCGCAAATTCAACCCGCGCTCTGTCCGCTTCGCTATCAGCAATGCCAAGAACCAAGGCTTTACCCCTGACCAGTACGAGCAGGAGAATCCTCATTTCAAAGGGCGCACCATTGCCGAGGTCTATCGGCTCTATCAAAAAGGGCTATCCGCCAACAACGCTCTAGACTTCGATGATCTCATCCGCATGCCCGTCCAGCTTTTCCGACAGAACGAACAGGTTCTCGACTACTGGCATCGCCGCTTCCGCCACATCCTAGTTGATGAGTACCAAGATACTAACCGCACTCAGTACGACCTGATTCAGCTACTTTCCACAAACGGCCAGGGCAGCGGCTTTGATGATTGGAACAACCGCTCCGTCTTCGTAGTAGGCGACGCCGACCAAAGCATCTACTCCTTCCGCGCTGCCGACTTCACCATCCTGATGGGCTTCCAGAAGGAATTCGGTGATGGACTCACCGATGATGAGACCCAAACCCTCGTCAAGCTAGAAGAAAACTATCGCTCTACCTCGAACATTCTCGACGTTGCCAACCACCTGATTGAGAACAACACCGAGCGCATCGATAAGATCCTTCGTGCCACCAGAGGCGAAGGCGATTCCATTCTCTGCCACCGCGCCGATAACGAAGCGATGGAAGCAGAATATGTTGTCGGTCAGATTCGCAACCTAGAGCTAAAAAATCCCGAACTCCAGTGGAAAGACTTCGCTATCCTCTACCGCACCAACGCCCAATCCCGTGCAATGGAGGAAGTCCTGACTCGCTTCAGCATCCCCTACCGAGTTGTTGGCGGTCTGCGTTTCTACGATCGCCGTGAAATCAAAGACATGCTCGCTTATATGCGCCTAGTGGTGAACCCCGCAGACAGCGTCAGCCTCAAGCGCATTATCAACACGCCCAGACGCGGCATCGGCAAAACAACCCTCGATAACCTAGACAAGGCAGCCAGCGAGCTAGGCGTATCCCTCTGGGAAATCATCCAGGACGAAACCTCTGTCAAAACGCTAGCAGGTAGAGCTGGGAAGAAAGTCACCGGCTTTGCTGAAATGATTAAAGGGTGGCAAGAGCGAGTCGAATCAGTTGGGCCATCCGAGCTAGTGCAAGACGTGCTAGAGCAAACTGGCTACATCGAGTCTCTGAAGTCAAAAGGCACGGAAGAAGACGAGACCCGCATTGAGAACATTCAGGAACTCTATAACGCTGTTGTTCAGTTTGAAGAAGAAAACGAAGATGCCACCCTGCTAACTTTCCTGGCAAACGCCTCGTTGAGCACCGATCGAGACGACAACGACGATGGCAACCAGGTAACGCTCATGACCCTCCACGCCTCCAAGGGCCTGGAATTTCCAGTCGTCTTCCTCGTCGGCCTAGAGCAAGGACTCTTCCCCAGCTTCCGCTCACTAGAAGACGCCGCCGCCATCGAAGAAGAACGCCGTCTCTGCTACGTCGGCATCACCCGCGCCCAAGACCGCCTCTTCATCTCCCACGCCCGCGAACGCCGCACCTACGGCCACATGCGCGAAGTTTCCACCCCTTCTATCTTCCTGAGCGAACTGCCCCGCGACTACATCCTCACCACCGTCCCCAGCGCCCTGCCCGAGCGCTGGACCACCACTACCCGCCAAGCCAAACTCAAAAACCCTCAACCTAACCTCAACAAACCCGGCACCCACGAAAACGACTGGAACGTCGGCGCGCCCGTCATCCACAAAGCCTTTGGCGAAGGCAAAGTCACCCACATCTTCGGCGCGGGCAACAAGATCTGCCTAGCCATTCACTTCCCCGGCATCGGCAAGAAAATTATCGACCCTAGAACAACAACTCTAGATCGCCCAGATTAGACAATTCTTCTGCCCTACAGCGGTGAGATTAGTCGTACTGTGACGCTACCTTCAAGTAAATAGGATTGCAATTGTGTCTGTACAAGAATTAAGAGAACAAGTTCTAAAACTGCCTGTAACTGCCCGTCTAGAACTGGTGGAAGACATCATCAACTCTATTCAAGTTAGCCCGCAGCAATCAGATGATGAGATGGATGCGGCCTTTAACCGGATGAGAGGGCTGCTGAAAATGGATACGCTTCCTCCCTCAGACGAAGAGATAGCGAGCATGCTAGAAGAACGTCGCTTAGAAAAGTTCAGCTAGTGAGAGTCCTAATTGATACCAACATCGTCTTGGACTTTTTCTTAGCGAGAGGGTCCTTCTTTCAAGATGCCGAGAGATTGTTCATATCCATCAAAAAGAGAGAAACAGTTGGCTTTAGACTTAATCGGAAATTGAAAAAACTGTTAGAATGCCGCCGAAGGACTCAGGCTGGCGAAGGAAGTCTGCGATGAAAATGCGATATGCAGAGTTGAAGACGAAGCCACGCACACTACGTAGCTTGACCGGCTTCAATAC
>JBCCOH010000025.1:0-49116 GCA_039111275.1 Cyanobacteria bacterium P01_D01_bin.1
CGAAGTTGTCTATATCTGACACGAACTATCAACAAATATTCATGACTATTGACACAAGAGTTTCGGCTAAAAGAGTTTTGGCTAAAAGAACTCTAGCGGCGCTAGGATGTTCTGTAGCGCTGCTGATGAACAATGCTTTAACGGTTCATAGTGAGCCTTCATCTTTGTTAGCGTCTTTCGCTACGTCAGTGTCAGATATTCCTAGCGGAGAACATTATTTCTTAGGGCCTTCTTCAGCAGGGCCATTCGATCTGCCTTATGTCTTGCTTCGCAAGTGGGGAAATGTTGTCGTCGGTATTGATACCCGTCCTGGCTCCAATGCTGTTTGCTTCAAGGGATTTATTGAAGGCAACAAAATAGTAGAGGCGACTCGCCTTCAGCCACCCTATACGCCTGGCGCATCGTGGAGCTACCAACCGGGCGAAATGCTCGATTTGGGTCAGTATGACAGAACCACAGCGGCGGTTGACTTAGGAGAAGAGAAAATGGCTTTGGACGTTTGCCTAGAGGTCTTCTCTAGATGAAACGAGTTCAATAGCCGAATATGACAACAGATGCAGTGTTTTTATCTGCTGAGTCAGCCTGAGAACAGTTACTCATAGGCTACTTGCGAGATAGTGCCAGCATTCCTGCGCGATCGCCCAGTCTTCCTGAGTATGAATCACCAACACCCGCACCTCAGATTCGTCTGTCGCAATATCTAGATCTACCGGAGAACTCTCATTCTTTTTCAAATCCAACGCTATGCCCAAAAACGCCATCCCCTCACAAGCCGCTGCTCTTATTCCAGCCGCATGTTCACCCACACCAGCTGTAAATACAATCGCATCCACGCCGCCTAGACTCATCAACATCGAGCCAAAGCAAGCTTTTAGCCGATGAATATAAATATCTTGGGCTAGCTGCGCCTGCTTGTTTCCTTGTGCGATCGCTTCTCCAATCTCTCTTAAATCATTCGACACACCTGAAATTCCCAATAGTCCAGACGCCTGGTTCAATAGCTTGTCTAAATCATCTGTCGAACATCCCTGCCGCATTAGGTGAATCAAAATTCCTGGATCGACCGAGCCAGAGCGCGATCCCATCATCAAGCCGTCTAGGGGCGTAAATCCCATCGTCGTATCGATGCTGCGGCCATATTCTACCGCAGATAGAGAAGCACCGTTTCCCAGATGGCAAATGATCAGCCGTAGCTCGTCAACAGGACGCTCTAGAATCTGCGCTGCCCGCTGAGTGCAGTATTGGTGGCTGATTCCATGAAACCCGTAGCGGCGAATGTCCTGCTCTACCCAGTCATATGGCCCCGGATATACAGCTGCCGCCTCTGGCATCTGACTATGAAAAGCCGTATCGAAGACCGCAATCTGTGGTACATCGCTCAGCAGTCCTTCCATCAGCTCAATTCCTTCCAGGTTCGCTGGGTTATGGCTGGGCGCCAGCACGCTTAGCTGCTCAATGGTAGCTTTCACTTCTGGTGTGATCAGCACGCTCTCCTGATATGCTTTGCCGCCATGCACGACCCGGTGCCCCACGACGTCGATGTCTGCTAGAGAAGAAATCACTTTAGTAGATCCTTGATAGAGCAGACTTAGCAAATACGAGAGTGTTTTCTCCCTTTCTGGGACAGACCCCGTTTCAGTATGCTGTTCGCCGAAGAGTGTAGATACACTGAGCCTAGCCGCCCGATCCTTCTCCATCCAGTCGATTTGAGCCTCCCACAAAGGTTCAAGCGGATCGTCGGGAAGTGTCTCTTCGATGCCGTAAAGACAGCTCTTTTGACTGCTTGAACCTGCGTTTAGCACGAGGACTTTCATGACTGAATGTTGATGATTGATCGGGGGCCTGTGCGATAGCCTACGAGTAAGGCCATTTCCAATTCACTACCTCAGCTTGGTCCCTACCCTGCTCATGGGCATAGGTCACGCTTTCGATGATCTTGTTTTTCATCTTCTCCTTCACATGCGCTGCTGCTGAGCCTAACTTTGGCACTCGGTTGATCACATCGATCACCAGGTTAAAGCGGTCAATCTGGTTGTTGATTGCCAGCTCTAGCGGCGTGTTGATGTTGCCTTCTTCTTTGTAGCCGCGCACGTGAATCCGGTCTTGATTAGAACGACGATACACCAGCTTGTGAATCAGCCACGGATAGCCGTGGAAGTTGAAGATAACCGGTCTATCGGGTGTAAAGAGAGAATCAAAATCCCAGTCGCTGAGTCCGTGAGGATGCTCACCTTCGCTCATCAGTTTGAACAGATCCACCACATTGATAAAGCGAACCTTCAGCTCAGGAAATTCCTCGCGCAAGATTGCCGTGGCCGCTAGCGATTCCTGCGTCGGAATATCACCGCAGCAGGCCATCACTACGTCCGGAATATCCGGCTCGGTGCCACAGTCATCGTTGCTAGCCCAGTCCCAAATGCCGATGCCCTTAGTGCAGTGCTGTATCGCCTCATTCATTGGCAGATACTGCAAATGTTTCTGCTTGTCGGAGATAATCACGTTGATGTAGTCAACGCTGCGGAAACAGTGGTCTGCAACTGAGAGAAGACAATTGGCATCAGGTGGAAAATAGGCCCGGACAACATCAGGGCTCTTGTTTGTAATCAGGTCTATGTAGCCAGGATCCTGATGACTAAAGCCGTTGTGGTCCTGTCGCCAAACGAGCGAAGAAAGGAGAATATTGAGAGAAGAGACCGAACGTCGCCAGGGCACGTGATTCTTGCAGATGTCGAGCCATTTCGCATGCTGGTTGAACATAGAGTCTACTACGTGAGCGAACGCTTCGTAGGTGTGGAACAGACCGTGACGCCCGCTGAGTAGATAGCCTTCTAACCAGCCTTGCAGCGTATGCTCACTGAGCATCTCCATTACTCGGCCATCCGGAGAAAGTTCGCCGCCCTGCTCATCTTCAGGGTACATCTGAGCCATCCAGACTTTCTTGGTGACTTCGTATACGTCCTGCAAACGGTTCGACGCCGTTTCGTCTGGCCCCATCAGGCGAAAGTTGTTCGGGTTCTTGCGAAAAATCTCTCGCATCAAGAAGCCCAAAACTTTCGTATTTTCAAACTCTTTGGTGCCGTGTCCATCCATCTCAATGGCAAAGTCACGAAAATCAGGCATCTTTAGCGCTTTACGGACTAGGCCACCGTTGGCAATCGGGTTCGCGCTCATGCGGCGACTACCCACTGGCGCCAGTGCTTTGAGCTCAGGAATCAACGTGCCATTCTCGTCGAACAGCTCTTCTGGCCTGTAGCCGCGCATCCACGCTTCCAGCTTTTGCAAATGGTCGTCGTTGCTGTGCATGCCGCCCATTGGGACTTGGTGCGATCGCCAAAAGTCCTCCACCTTCTTTCCATCTACTTCCTTCGGCCCAGTCCAGCCTTTGGGCGATCGCAACACAATCATCGGCCACCTAGGGCGCTTCAGCTCACCACCCGAACGCGCCTCCTGCTGGTACTCACGAATCTTTAGCACGCACTCTTCCATCACTGAGGCCATCTTCTGATGCATCTCGGCTGGATCTTTACCCTCTACAAAATAGGGCTCGTATCCATAGCCCCTAAACAGGTACTCCAGCTCTTCGTGAGAGATGCGTGCCAGGATCGTCGGGTTTGCAATCTTGTAACCATTCAAGTTCAAGACTGGCAAAACCGCACCATCGCGAGCAGGGTTTAGAAACTTGTTAGAGTGCCATGCAGTTGCTAGCGGCCCAGTTTCAGCTTCACCATCGCCTACTACCACACAAGTAATCAAGTCAGGATTATCGAGCACAGAGCCGTAGGCATGCGCCACGCTGTAACCCAGCTCGCCGCCTTCGTGAATAGAACCCGGTGTCTCTGGTGTCACATGGCTACCGATATCACCAGGAAAAGAGAACTGCTTAAAGAACTTCTGCATTCCTTCTGCATCTTCACTCTTATCCGGATACAGCTCGGTATACGTCCCTTCTAAATATACAGGTGCAAGCACGCCCGGAGCGCCATGTCCGGGACCTGCCATAAATATCATGTTCAGGTCGTACTTCTTGATCAGCCGATTGCAGTGAATGTAGGTAAAGCTCAACGCCGGAGACGCGCCCCAGTGACCTAGCAGCCGATGCTTCACATGCGCTTTTACTAACGGCTCTTTCAACAAAGGATTGTCTCTTAGATAGATCATCCCAACCGCCAGATAGTGACACGCCCGCCAGTAGGCATCTATCTTCCGTAGTTCGTCAGCAGTCAGTTCTTCAGCAGTGGATGCATCTGCTGATACAGCTTTTGGCTTAATCGGAGTCTGAACCATATTTATCTCCTACAGGTATTGTTGAGTAGCGTGATTCGATAACTGCTTTCACTGCATCAGCTGATTCAGGCCACTACGCAGCGAGTGCCCTAGTACGGCCTAAGTGAAACCATAAATATACATAGTTAAGAGAACTATAAGACCACTAAAGAAAAGACCGCTAAAGAAAAGACCGCTAAAGAAAAGTAAGTTCGACGACGACTGCGTTCTGGCAAGAACCCATCAGCTCTAGACCAGACTGCTTGCCGTCCATTGCTGCCTTGCTTGTTTCGCGAATATTTCGCAGTTCATCGCCAGCCACCCTGCCACTTTCCTAAACCCAGAGGCTTAATTCGACTAATCTCAAGCAGTCGGAAATTCTGTGTTATCACATGGGCCTATTGCTCACATCCTAATCAATATGTCTAAAAAGCGAACACGCCTAATCTTTATTTAAGAATTTCCTCAAGACTCCCAAAAGCTCGCTGATAGCAGGATATCAATGGTCTGCGAGGCAGATAAGGTTTCTTTATTAGTAACATCTAGCGCTTTTCTTCAGCGCTCTATTGAAAGAATCAATACTACAAAGGCAGATATATCTATAGCTAATTTATCTTCTTTCCGTTCACAGCTGAACTATTCGTAGTTGAACTATTCGCAGCTAAACTACTAGCAGCTAAACCGCTGGCAGAGGATTTCGATTATCTTCAATTGCTTGATCCAACGCGGTCCTGTAAGTATCAACGACATGATTTAGTAGCTATCGCCCAAATTCGCAATTCGATAGCTACTCAGAATCATCTCCACTATGAATCTTGACAAATACAAGTGAGCCGACCTTATGGTTACTCGTGCGCTTCGCTGGGCATGACGGATCTAACCAGAGGGTCAGAGTATAAAAAGTCTAGAGACTTGCTGACCGACAAGACTAGAAGCAACAAAATTTTTCTCATACTATAGATTCTCCTTTTACGGTAAACAGTGCATGTAGTTTTCAGCATCCCAGTTGCTGGTTGTTGCCAGAAAGCGAATCCATTCGTCCCGCTTGTACTCTTCGTAGAGTCGGTACATCTCTCCTGGCATAGCTGATTTAATTACTTCGTCATCTGCCAACCGATCTAGCGCTTCTCCCAGAGACATCGGCAGCTTTTTCGTCTGCTTACCTTCTTCCATCGCCTCATAGATATTCCGCTGTTCTGGCTTGCCTGGATCGAGATCATTACTCAATCCATCATCAAAGGCTTTTAGCATTGCCCCTGCCATTAGATACGGGTTCACCATCGAATCGACGGCACGATATTCAAACCGACCAGGCGCAGACACGCGCAGGCCGCAGGTCCGATTCTGATAGCCCCAGTCCGAGTAGACGGGTGCCCAGAAACCTGCATCCCACAGGCGGCGATAGGAGTTGACCGTAGAACAGCCCACCGCGGTGAGTGCGCCGAGGTGAGCGATCACACCACCAATACAGTTCAGCCCTATCGGGCCTGGAATTCTTACTGATTCACCTTCTACGGGCATGAAAGTATTTTCGCCGCCCTGGCTGTAGGTATAGTTGCCATCTAGTCCGGGCAGGCTTTCCATGCCAAATGTCTTGACACTTTCCTCGCCGCCGCGCCAAAGCGAGAGATTGTGGTGACAGCCGGATGCAGATACGCCCAGGAAAGGCTTGGACATAAAGCAAGCGATCAGATTGAACTCGCGGGCGACCTGGGCGCAGATTTGTCGGTAGGTGGTGAGACGATCGCACGTCCGCAGCGCATCATCGTACATAAAGTTCAGCTCTAGCTGACCGGGTGCATCTTCATGATCGCCCTGGATCATATCTAGACCCATCGCCCGACTGTATTCAATCACTCTAAGAAAGACCGGACGCAATTCTTCAAACTGATCGATGTGATAGCAGTTTGGCTTGGTTACACCGCCGTCGGGTTTGCCGTCGGGCCCTTTCTTTAGCCACATCATCTCGGGCTCGCAGCCGTGGCGCAGCTGCAGGCCGTGCTTTGCCTGGAATTCATCGTGCAGCCGCATCAGATTGCCGCGACAGTCCGAGGTCAGAAACGCACCGGGATTCTCTTCTTCTTCACGGTTGCGAAAGCAAACGCAGTAAACTCTCGCTACTCGCTTGTCCCACGGCAGCTGACAGAAAGTATCCGGATCGGGAATGGCAACTAATTCTGCAGATTCAGGGCCGTACCCTAAATATTGTTGCTGCCTGTCGATGGCTAGATTTACAGTCGCTCCGTAGACCAGTTGGATACCGCCTTTAGCTGTTGTTTCCCAGTGGTCCGCCGGGACGCCTTTGCCCGTTATCTTTCCAGTAATGGAGATGAACTGGTAGTAGATATATTGAACACCAAGCTCGTCGATTTTAGCGCGTACTTGCTTGACTAGTTCGGCACGACCGGGCGCATTGACATAGGCTTCTATATTAGTTGAAGAGGCAGTGGAAGCGCTGGAAGCTGCTGAGGCACGGTCGTTGATCAGAACTGCAGTCACGTTGGATCTCCGAGGTGGGGGCGTTAACGTTAGTAAAACGAACCTGTCATGACAAGTTTGTATCAAGTACTACACGAAGAGAAATTAGTACATCAAAGTAGTGCATCATTAGTGCATAAAGAGAATTATTAAGCAGACTCCTGGGTAAAGGGAAAGGGTTTCCATGGAATCCACTTTTCCCACAGCGTCTTTAAGGTACCATCGGCGATCAACTCGGATAGGGTATTGTTAAGCTTTTCTAACAGTAAGGGCTGCGTTTTTGAGACGCCAATAGCAAATGGAGCCTTAGTCGGGAGGGTAAAGGCCAAACGCAGGTCAGGATCTTCTTCGGCAGCGACGACTAGGACGAGTTCATCGTCGATGAGTGCGTCAATTTCACCAGCGCGCAGGGCTGCGAGCATCTCCGGCAGCACCTTGTCGCTACCGGGATAGGGGATCGCCTTTGCGCCCACAAAGCCTTCTACTAGCGCGATGTTTGTGCTGTCGGCCAGGCCGCCGACTCGCTGTCCTGCTAGCTGATCGGGCGCGTTGACTAGACTCGATTGTTTCACGAGTACCGCTTCATCAAATAGTCCGTAGGGCTGCGTGAATGAGACTTGCTGTTGCCTTTCGGGTGTGATGGCTTGATTGAACCAAACCGCGTCGTAGGTCTCGGTTTTGGCACTGTTTCCAGCGCTGAGACTGGTGTAGAAGTTCTGCATCGGCAGGTCGTGCCAGACGGGTGTGAGCTGAAGGCGATCGCACACAATCCGAGCCAGTTCTGGCTCATATCCCGTTCGATATCCAGACTCATCGATATAGCTCATCGGCCTGGCATCAAAACCGCTCGCTACGATGTTGAGATGGTTTTCTTGCTTTGTTAAGCCTGCTTTGGATTCCATTTTCTTTTCTTATGTCCTGGTTGTGAATATGCGGCGAGCAGTACGGCAAACGGGTGGTGGACAGCGTGAAAAATAGTGTTGAAAGCTAGAAGAAAGTATCAGGCAATACCGCTTCTTCTTTCAATAAACTTATTATGACAAGTAGAGTTTGTTCCTTCTCTACTGTCAACCCCCACTTCTCGCCCCATGAGTCAGCAGACCTACCAGCCCATTACTCTCTCCCCAGAGCAGATAGAGAAATTCAAAACGGACGGCTTTTTAATTGTTGAAAACTTTCTGCCGTCCGACTTTGCGGCGCAGCTTGCCGAGCGGATGGAACCCTTGTTCCATGGAGAATTTGAAACGGGTATCTACCCCGATGAGTGGTACTGGCGACCGGGTTTGAGCTTGCCAGATGTCACTAGAGAGATGTGCAATGCCTGGAAGTGTGATCGCACAATTGCTAGCCTGGTCCTCTCTGCGGAGATTGGCAGATTGAGCGCGACTCTAGCCGGGTGGGAGGGCGCTAGGATCGGCCAAGACAGTCTGTGGATGAAGCCGCCTGGTGCGAAGGCGATCGCCATGCATCAAGACGGCGCGTATATCGACTACCTCGACCCTGCGCAGATGATGACCTGTTGGGTAGCGCTAGATGACGCGGCAGCGGCTGATGGGACTTTGGTCTATGTTAAAGGCTCTCACAAGTGGCCACTGGCAAGTGTCGATGGCGAATTTCATGCACCGACAAAGGATTACCGCTGGGCAATGCTTCAGGCCGCAGAGAATGCGGGCGTTGAACAGCCAGAGCTAGTCGTTGTCGAGGTGCCGGCGGGCGGCTGCGCTTTTCACCATGGGCGCACCTGGCACGGCCTGTGCCAGACAACCCGCACCGAGGGCATTTTCCACAGCATCGGGCTACACACCATTCCAGCAAACGCTAAGTTTCACCCGACCAACCCGGCCGGGTACATCTACGGGCGCTATAAAGCAGTAGGCAGCACCCAAATGGACGAGAGCTTCTTTCCCATTCTCTGGCAAGAAGACGGCTATCGCAGTCCTCATCTGGCTGAATATTGCGCCGATCCGCTAGCCGAATCAGCACCAGTTGAGCCAGTATCAGTTGAATCAGCGACAGTTGCTAGCTAGCGCTACTCTGTTTTTATCTTTCAAAACATACCCCCCGTAATAATGACATTATCTATTCCCGCTAGCCTTCCCGCCAACGGTCTGAGCGAAGACTTTGATCCACAGTGGATGTTGACGCCCAGTCAACAAGAGCTGCAGACAGCCTTAATCGAACTGTGCGCAAAAGTGCTACGACCGAATGCGATCGCCTCTGACCGCAACTTGATCTACCCTAGAAAAAACTTTGAAGCGCTAGCCTCACTGGGCCTGCTGGGCCTGCTCGTCCCCAAGTCGTGGGGCGGACTAGGAGAGAACCATACCTGCGCTGCAATGGTGGTAGAAACGATTGCTCGCTATGGCTGTCCGAGTACGGCTATGTGCTACACCATGCACTTGGGCGCAGTTGCCGCCGCCCTGTTTAGGGCCCACAGCAATCCAGAATTAGAGACACTGCTCAGACGTTTGGACGCAGATGTCTCTATTGGCACTCTGTCGTATTCCGATCCAGAAACGGGCTCTCACTTTTGGTATCCTGTTTCCTCTAGAGCCGAAAGAACAGCCGCCGGATGGCAAGTCCATAAGAAAGCCTCTTGGACAACGTCAGCAGGTTTCGCTGACTGGTACATCGTCCAAACGACCAGCCCCGACTTTAGTGGCGATTACTCCGACCTCTCTTGCTTTTTGATCTACGGCGACGAAGTTCAGGCTGAACCTCACAAGTGGGATGCGCTCGGACTGCGCGGTAATCAGTCAGGCACGCTGCTAGTAGACGGAGTTGTTGTTCCTTCTGAGAGAATGGTCGGACCTATCGGCGATGGCACTGCCTCTAACGATGAGATTGTCGATCCATTCTTTTTACTGTGCTCTTCTGCCTGTTGGAACGGAATTGCGATGGGTGCCATCGACATAGCCAAAAAGCACGTCACCCGCAAGAAGCACGTGGATGTGGGCATGAGAGTCGCCGACTACCCCACGATCCAAGACTATTTTGGTGAAGCGATTATCGA
Source organism: Cyanobacteria bacterium P01_D01_bin.1 (assembly GCA_039111275.1). Lineage (GTDB taxonomy): Bacteria > Cyanobacteriota > Cyanobacteriia > Phormidesmidales > Phormidesmidaceae > Phormidesmis. The sequence goes on from JBCCOH010000025.1 coordinate 9,755, forward strand.
TACTAGCGCCTGCCGGATGTATACCTTCTCAATGGGTCAGCTCATGGATCAGCTGACGGATGATTGTGACTGGTCGGTTCATGCGGATATCTCGGCGCTGCCTCGGTCGGCTTATCTGCACTGGTACTGGCAGATCAAGTTTTCGGCGGCTAAGAATGTTGCTCACGTCTGCGATAAGATGCTGCATGCCTGCGGTGGCTCTGGCTTCAAGAAAGATATGGAGATAGAGCGCTATCTGCGGGATGGCAAAGCTGGCTGGGTAATGGGTCCAACCAACGAGATTCTACGACAGTTTGTTGGCAAGTCTGCTCTCTTGGGCTTTGAGAGTTTGGACTACTGGAACCAGTCTGTGAATGAACGGGTGCTGCACAACGAGCTGAAGAAGATGGATGACGAGAGTAAGCTGAAGCTAGCTAAAAAGCTGATGGCGGAGGCTGGAGAGAGTGTGATCGCACAGTCCGATATCCAGTCAGATATTCAGTCAGAGGTTCAGATGAAGAAGCCAGCAATGGTGGGGGGTTAGTCCGGAGCCCCTACAGGGTAACCCGTTTGGCGTAGGTTGCCGGGCCCACCTCGCCCTCTCAGGAGGGGTGTCCGAGAGGGCGGGGTGGGTCTCGGTGTATCCGATAAACAGGTACTACGGAATGTCAGGTTATCTAACAGTAGCTTCTTCGCAGTCAAAATGCTGTTTGATTGCGAATCTTTCACAAAAGAAATAACCCTCTAGGAATAGCCCTCAGGAGAATAGAAGTATAAGAACCGAGATATCACAACAAAGAAGGAATCAGGAGACTCAATCTATGACACTCGCAAAGGAAAGAACAGTAACAACAACAAAGGTCAGCCATCCGCTAGAGCCGCTGACGCCCGAAGAAATTGCAGCGGCAGTCGCGATTGTTCGAGACCAGCAATCGCTGGGTCCGAGCGTTCGCTTTGCGAGTGTCACGCTCAAAGAACCGGATAAGTCATCCGTTCTGAGTTTTCGACCAGGAGACTATATCGCTCGAAAGGCGTTTATTGTTCTGCTGAACAATGTTACAGCGGAGACTTTTGAAGCGGTTGTTTCTCTCAATCAGGAAAGGGTCGTGTCGTGGGAGTACATTCCCAACGTGCAGCCGCCGATTATGCTCGATGAGTTTGTTGAGTGCGAGGCGGCGGTGAAAGCTAGCCCAGAGTTTAGGGCTGCGATCACCAAACGAGGCATCACTGATACTGACCTGGTCATGGTCGACCCCTGGTCAGCGGGTAACTACGGTATTGAGGAAGAGCGCGGCGTGCGTATCTCTAGAGCGCTGTGCTGGGTGAGAGCAAACCCGACTGACCACGGCTACGCGCGTCCGATAGAGGGCGTGATTCCGGTTGTTGATCTCAACAAAATGGAGGTGATTCGCGTAGAAGACTATGGCGTGGTGCCGCTACCGCCAAAAGATGGTAACTACACACCCGAGTATATAAAAAACTACCGCACTGATCTCAAGCCGCTAGAGGTTGTCCAACCCGAAGGACCGAGCTTTGAGGTCAACGATCATGAAATTCGCTGGCAAAAGTGGAAGATCAGAGTTGGGTTCAATCCAAGAGAGGGGCTAGTCCTCTACAACGTCACCTATCAAGATGGCGAGAAAGAAAGGCCAGTTTTCTACCGGGCATCGCTTGCTGAAATGACCGTGCCCTACGGCGACCCGCAGCCGCACCACTACCGCAAAAATGCGTTTGACGTGGGAGAATACGGGATTGGCTCTTTGGCCAACTCTTTGACTTTGGGCTGCGACTGTCTGGGCGTGATTCACTATTTTGATGGCTTTATGACCAATTCAAGAGGGGACGTAGCCAAAATCGAGAATGCGATCTGTCTGCATGAAGAAGACTATGGCATTTTGTGGAAGCATATGGACTGGCGCACGGAGCAGACTGAAGTGAGGCGATCGCGTCGCTTGGTCATCTCTTTTATTGCCACCGTGGGCAACTACGAATACGGCTTTTACTGGTACTTTTATCAAGACGGTACTATTCAGTACGAAGTAAAGCTGACTGGCGTAGTCAGCACCGCCGCCGTCATGCCTGGAGAGGTGCCAAAGTACGGCACTCTGGTGGCCCCACAGCTAAGCGCACCAATCCATCAGCACATCTTCAATGTACGTATGGATATGAACATTGACGGTACCAACAATTCTGTTTATGAAGTGGATATTGTTCCAGCCAAAGAAGAAGATAATCCGTATGGCAATGCCTTCTATGCTCGATCTACGCTGCTGCCAACTGAGCTAACCGCCCAACGAAAAATTGACCCGATGAAGGGACGCTACTGGAAGATTGTCAATCCTTCTAAGATGAACGCCATGGGCTACCCAACGGCCTATAAGCTGATGCCTGGAGAGAATACGCTGCCGATGGCTCGCCCAGACGCCAGCGTCACCAAGAGAGCCACATACATGACCGAGCACCTGTGGGTAACGCCCTATCATCCAGAAGAAAACTATCCGGCTGGTGACTATCCTAATCAAAATCCCGGTGGCGCAGGTTTGCCGCACTGGACCGCAGACGATAGATCCGTAGAAGACACCGACATTGTCGTTTGGTACACTTTTGCCCATAGCCACTCGCCTCGCGCTGAGGACTGGCCCGTTATGCCCGTCGCGACTATCGGCTTTATGCTCAAGCCGCTCAACTTCTTCGACGAAAATCCAGCCAACGACGTGCCCCCCTCCCCCAAAAATCATGGTAGTAAACACGCCTGTTGCCAGTAGTGCTAACGGTGAAAAGGAGGGTGGTTGCAGCGAGACTTCAGCCTACCTAGATGTACCTACGGCTCCGGGCAAGGTGGTCGCCGAGTATCGGATCGCGGCAGGCAGCGCCATCGCCTACACCGTCACCCAGGGGCAATACATTCAAATCATTGACGTGGAAGGTTCGCAGTGTTCGGATTTTCTCGCTTTTGCCGGTGAGGGCTATAGTCAGACGCTCGATAGCACGGTGACTAGGACGCTCAACGGCGTGGCCAATGCTCAAGCGGGGCTACATGGAAAGTACTTCTCTGGGGACATGGAGCCGCTGGTAGAGGTAATTCAACAGACGTGTGATCGCCACGATAGTTTCCTGCTAGCCTGCACGCCTCGCTACTACGAAGACGCAGGCTATCCCGGCCACCCCAGCTGCACCGCCAACTTCAACCGCATTCTCGCCGACTACGGCATTCCGGCTAAACCTGGCTGGCCAGCAATCAACTTCTTCTTCAATACGCAGATTGACTGCGATGGTGGTGTTGTCAGCGCTGAATCCTGGTCTCGTCCCGGTGATTTTGTTCTACTAAAGGCTCATCAGGATCTACTTTGCGCTAGCTCAGCCTGCCCAGACGATATTGACCCGGCTAACGGCTGGCACCCCACGCCGATTCATATCCGTATCTACGAGGCTAACCAGCCCTTTGAAAGAGCCACTGGCAGACGAGTCGCTGACCTGCCGCTGCGAATGACGCAGGAGAGTGCCTTTACCTTGAATATCCGCCAGCTCACAGACGATCTGATCGAATACAACAGCTTTTGGGTGCCGAATAGTTTTGCTCATCAGGGCGATCAGGCGGAATACTGGGCGCTGCGACAGCGAGCAGCGTTGATGGATCTCTCTGCCTTGCGCAAATTTGAAGTTGTGGGCGCAGATGCCTTTGCACTTTTGCAATATGCTTTCTCTCGCAATTTAGAGAAAGTGAGCGCAGGACGTTCGGCCTATGGCTGTTTGCTCAGTCCGCATGGCGGCATTATTGATGATGGCATTGTCTTTTGCTTTAGCGAGACTCACTATCGCTATGTTGGCAACTGTGATAGTGATGGAGATTGGCTGCGGCAGGTTGCTCAGCAGCAGGGCTGGGTCGTGGATGTCTCTGATGTGAGCGATCACATCCACAATCTAGCGCTACAGGGGCCAGAGTCTTACAACATTCTCAGACCGCTACTGAACTCTCCTACTGACCTGGATAAACTAGGCTATTTCAGGTTCAGGGCAGTCGAAATCAAAGATATTCCTGTTCTGCTATCTCGCACTGGCTACACAGGCGAACTAGGCTACGAACTGTTTGTGCATCCTCGCCATGGCTCTGCGCTATGGGACGCTCTGATAGCAGCAGGTCAACCTAAAGGGCTGTTGCCACTAGGTATGCAGGCACTAGACAGAGCCCGCATCGAGGCTGGATTGCTGGCTATGGGCTATGAGTTTGATGATCTGATCTCCCCTTTTCAAGCAGGTATTGGCTGGACAGTGGCGATGAAGAAAGACCTCGTTGGCAAAGCTGCCCTAGAATCGATTCGTCAACATCCGCCCAAAGTAGCGGTAGGGCTGGTTCTAGAGGGCAACGAAGTCGCAGCGCATGGACAGAATGTGTATGCCAAAGGCGAACGCTGGCGAGTGGGTCATATCACCAGCGCTACCTTCTCTCCTATCTTAGGGCGCAGTATTGCAATGGCCCAGCTTGTGCCTGAATTCGCGCAGATAGGCACGCTAGTCGAAGTCGATCTGATCGGTGGGTTCAAGCGCAGAGTACAGGCAAAAGTTGGACCGCTAGCGGCATTTGATCCGACTAAGAGCCGAGCTAGAACCGATGTGCAGCCAGAAAAAGAAGAGAAAAAGTAGTGAACAACCTCTGGGATATGTGCGGCGCAGATGGTTTAGAAGTTGCTCAGTCACTGTTTGGTGAAGAGGTGACCTATCTAGCCCCATTTCAGTCGATTGAAACGGGGCTAGATGGAGAAGATTGTTCTGTGCTGAGACTGTGCGATCGCAACTTCCGCATCCGCTACCCAGGCCCACTGGACCAAAGAGTCTCCCTAGAACGCTGCGTTTGGATCAAACAATATGAATGGCTAGGCTCACTACTCTTTCCGATCGAACAGCTGTCAATACTCGTTAAAGACGCCACTGTAAGAGCGCCCCATCGATTCGAGAACCTACCCAACCATCAGGCTCTGCCCGCTCGCTTTAGAGACATTCCTCTTCTGATCTGGCGACACAGTATTCAAGGAAACCCAGCTGTAGAACTGCACGTTGCTCAGACAGATCTAGAGAGGTTGAGTCGACAGCTAGCTATGGGGTGACTGGCCGATAGGTCTGGCTGATAGGGAGTTGAATCGTAAACCTGGTGCCCTGCTCAAAACTAGAGTCGACAAGCAAATTTCCCCGGTGGGTCTCAGTGATAATTTGATAGCTGATAGAAAGTCCCATTCCCGTTCCTTTGCCAACATCCTTTGTTGTAAAAAAGGGTTCAAATAAGCGTGCGTGGACTGTATCTGACATGCCTAGAGCATTGTCGGCGATCACAATTTCAACAGTTTGATTGGTCTGCATAGAGGTTTCGATTGTAATTTCTGGGCGATCACGAACTGCCTGCCAGTCAGGATCAGCGCAGGCATCCTCAAGCGCATCGATCGCATTTGCCAGGATATTCATCAAGACCTGATTAATTTGACCAGCGTGGCACTCTACCGCACTCAAATTGCCATAGCGTTTGATAACTTCTATATTTGGGCGATTGGACGTCGCTTTGAGCCGACTTTGTAGAATTAGCAGCGTGCTTTCAAACCCTTCGTGTAAATCGACAGCCTTAACATCTGCCTCATCTAATCGCGAGAAGTTGCGCAGCGACAGTACGATTTCGCGGATTCGACGAGTCCCCATATCCATTGAAGAGAGAACCTTGGGCAAATCGACCCGCAAAAAATCTAAATCAATCTCTTCTGCCTCGGCTTGAATGCTGCGAGCCAGTGAAGGGTGTAAGGCTTCTAGCCGCTCGATTAGCCCTAGCAGATCCTCCATATAGCTATGGACTGGCTCTAGATTGCCGTGGATAAAGTTAACCGGGTTGTTGATCTCGTGAGCGACGCCCGCCACTAGCTGACCCAGGCTAGACATCTTCTCAGTCTGAATCAGCTGAGCCTGTGTTCTTCTGAGATCGGTTAGCGTTTGATGAATTTGCGCGTTACTTGCCTGTAGCTCTTGAGTTCGAAGCGCGACTTTCAGCTCTAGATCTTGGCTGTATTCTTCTAAGGCTGTCTGCGATCGCCTAAGATGATGCGTCATTTGATTAAAGGCTTGAGCGAGCCTACCAATCTCATCGCCCGATTCAACCCTTGCCTTAACCGTCAAATCGCCTTCGCTAATCAGCGCAGTAGCCTGCGTCAGACGATTGATGGGACTCGCAATAGAGTGCTTTAGCAGAATTGCCAAGCTCGCCCCTAGCGCTAAAGAAACGACGCCAATGGCAAAAGTCTGCCACTGAGCCCGAGATAAAATATTCAGGCTAACCTGCAGCTCCTGTGAGAGTGCATCTTGTCTCTTCGTGACGATGCGATCTAGCTCGACTAGCATTCTGTTTGCTAGCGGTTCTGCTTCTGTTGAAAACAAGAACAGATCCTGCCGATACTGATCGCTTTCGACGAGTTCAAAGAGCTGATTCGGTAGTGCTATGAATTGTGATCGCGCTTTCTCCGCTGCGATCAGCTCAGCGTTCTGGTCGGCTGTCAGCTGCGGCTGAGCGGCTTGCAGCTTTTTCCAGGCGCTTTGATTTATCTGACTTTGTGCGCCATACTCAAATCGAAAAGAAGGACTCTGGGTAGTCAGATAGCTTCTGAGTGCGGCCACCATCAGCACAAACGAACTCTTAAAGCTAGAGAGCGTTTCGGATAGCTCAGCATTTTCAGCCGTTGCCGCCCGCTGTAGCTGGATCTCGATGATTCGGTTGGAATGATTGGCGATAGACGCGATCGGAATCTCTCCTTGATCTCGAAGTAGCGCTAGGGCAGGTTGATTTTCAATCGTGTTATCTCGCAGCATAAACAGCTGATCAGGTAGAGGCATCCATGACTGGTAGAGACTATTGAGCAGCGCTAAATCGTCTTGTTGTAAGGGTTGCGCTGATGACGATAGCTGTTGGTTATCCTTTTGAGTTAGAAGGAAGAGCCGTTCTAACTCAGCCTCGAAATCTTGGCGAGCGGCCTGATACTGATTGCGAGAATCAGATTCTGCTGTCGCTAGATACCCCCGCACGTGGGACAGCATTTTGAGTAGATTCACCTGGGCGTGGGCCGATTCCAAAGCAAGTGGAAAATCTACCCGACCAGCGCTATAGATATGGACTCTAGCCTGAGCGCCAGAAAAGAAGAACAGTCCGACAAGGATGAACGTCAGTGCCACTAGCAGTCCAAAGCTGAAGTTCAGCTTTTGCCCGATTCTTAAGTTCTGATATCTGTAAGACAGCTGACTCAGCCGACGCACTCGCTGGATAAAGTATGTCAAGCCGCTGCGCTGAATTTTACGGATCGCTTGGGGAAGTATAACAACCATGACGAGATGCGTTATGAGGGCAGAGCGGCCGTGTGGAGCTGATTGAAGCTAAGCTCATTCACCCGGTTCCAGCTGTAGATCTCCGTGCGAAATACCTGCCACTGCTGATAGATTTGACGAAAAGTACTGTTTTTTGCAGCGATCTCTTCATACAGCTCGAAGGCAGCTGTTTGCGCAGCCTGTAGAATTTCTGGACTAAAAGGACTCAGGCGAGTGCCCGTTACCAGCAGGCGCTGCAGTGCTTCTCCATTAGCCACATCGTATTCTCCTAGCATTTTGCCGTGAGTTTCAATCGAAGCGACTCGAATGGCTTCCTGGTAGGCGGTGGGCAGCTCGTTCCAATGGTCTAGGTTGACCTGTAGCTCGTAGGTTGTACCTGGTTCCCACCATCCTGGATAGTAGTAGAATCTGGCAACGCGATTGAGCCCTAGTTTTTCATCTTCGTAAGGGCCAACCCACTCGGCAGCGTCAATCTTTCCTTGCTCTAGCTGTTCATAGATTTTATCGCCTGCCAAAGCTTGGACATCAACGCCCAGTCGCTTCATCACTTCACCGCCTAGGCCTGGAATGCGCATCTTTAAGCCTTGCAGGTCGCTAATAGATATGATTTCTTGCTTAAACCAGCCGCCCATCTGAGCGCCTGTGCTGCCAGATGGAAAATTGATGATGTTAAAATCGCTATATATTTGCTGTATTGCCTCTAGTCCGTCGTTCAGTAGCCAAGCGAGCTGTTGTTGCGTGTTCAGCCCGAAGGGAACTGTGGTTCCAAAGCCGAGCGCAGCCTGCTTGCTAATGTAGTAATAGCTGGCGGTGTGTCCGCATTCTACCGCTCCGCTAGATACCGAATCCATCACTTCTAGGCCCGGTGCAATTTCGTTGGCCTCGTAGGGTGTAATCGTAAATCGCCCGTCTGTAATTGCGCTAACTCGGCGGCAGAGAAAATCAACGTTGCCAAAGACAATGTCCAGACTCTTCGGCCAGCTAGTCGCTAGTCGCCAGCGAATGATGGGCGAGTCGTTTGAGGCTACCGCTTCGGACTTGGACTGAGCATGAGACTGAAGGCTCATAGAGTTCGCTGCGCCGATTGCAGCCGCTCCAAGTAAGAGACGTCGTTTCATATCGGTTACTAATGTCTTATCTATGGCTAGGTTCTATGGCTAGGTAGGTATCTTGGCTGTTTCGAGAGGGCTGTTGGCATAGACAAAGTTAGCAAAGCTAGCTTTGTTGACAGCGTGCCACTGCTGGATCCGCTGTCGAAAATCCTGCCAGGAGGTATAGATCTGAGCGAAATCTGCGCTGTCGTCGGCCATTTCGGCATAGAGTTCGGTGGCTACTTGCTGAGCCGTTTGCAAGATGTCTGCGGTGTAGGATTCTACCTGAACTCCTTTCGACTTGATGCGCTCTATTGCCTTGCTATTAGCGGCATTGTAGCGGGCTAGCATCGATTGATTAACCAGCGCCGCCGCCGCTTGGAAGGCCGCTTGATAGCGGCTAGGTAGCTGATTCCATAAGTCCAAGCTGACAATCAAATCCATGGTTTCAGCAGGACTCCACCAGCCGGGATAGTAGTAGTAGGAAGCAACCTGGTCGAGCCCGAGCTTCTCGTCATCGTGAGGACCGATCCACTCCACCGCGTCTAATTCGTCGGCGACTAGCGCGCCGACAATCGCATCCGCTGCCAAATTTTTGACCTCGACGCCTAGGCGAGACATGATCTCTCCGCCGAGCCCAGGAATCCGCATTCTGACTCCTTTTAGATCGTCAGTTGAAGCGATCGCACGCTTAAACCAACCGCCCATCTGTGGGCCGGTATTGCCCGCTGGAAAGTTGATCACACCTAGCTTGTCAAAGACCTGCCGAATCAAGGCTAAGCCGCCCCCCGTCAGCAGCCAGGCATTCCGCTGCTGAGCATTTAGGCCAAAGGGTAGAACTGCTGAAAACGCGAGAGCTGGCTGTTTTGCAAGATAGTAGTGACTGCTCGTGTGACCACATTCAGCCGTCCCAGCCATGACCGCATCTAGCACCTCTAGCCCAGGAGAAATTTCACCGCTTTCATAAGGGATAATGACAAACTTTCCCTGGGTTAGATTGCTGAGCGTTCGACAAAAGACCTCTACTGTCCCAAAGGTAATATCTAAGGATTTTGGCCAGCTCGTCGCCATTCGCCACCGAACCGTGTCTGAATCTGTTTGGAGTGCTAGCCGCTCAGGCTGGGGTGCGCGACCACAAGCCCCAGCAGCGAGTCCTATAGCGGAAGCAGTGGCGGCCTGCTTTGCAATATCTCTGCGCTTCATCAGCAGGTACTTATCAAGTTATGTGTTTGTGTATCAGCAGTATTCCCTTCAGTGAACCAAACTGATAACGCGATGTCTCTACTCAGGAGATATCGACCTGCACATGGCGAGGCGATCGCACACTTCCCTCCACCTGCTCAATCTCATCGCCACCCCCCGCACCTAGCTCCTGCAACCGCCGCGCACTCACTAGCACCCGCCCTTCCAAAGAGCCCACCGCCTTATTGAAGTGATCTACTGTTGAATCTAGCCCTTTGCTCATCTTCTGCATATGCTTTGCAAAGGTTCGCACCCGGTCATATAGCTCTCTACCCAAATCACTAATTGCCTGCGCGTTCTCGGTCACTTTCTCCTGCTGCCATCCATAGGAAACAGCCTTTAGCAAAGCAATTAGAGTAGTTGGCGTAGCTAAAATGACCCGCTGTTCTATTCCGGCTTCTATCAAACTTGGATCTTGTTCTAATGCTGCGCTGAAAAAGATTTCTCCTGGCAAGAACAACACAACAAACTCTGGCGTAGGTTGAAACTGTTCCCAGTAGGATTTTTGGCTCAGCTGACTGAGGTGACGGCGAACTTGCTTGGCGTGTTCTCTGAGTTTACTGGTTCGATCAGATTCGTCACTAGCCTCTAACGAAGCAAGATAGGAGGAAAGCGGCGCTTTGGCATCGACCACAATCCGCCGTGAGCCAGGAAGTTGAACCAGCATGTCAGGGCGTAATCCACTCACCTGAGTAACTTGCTGAGTGAAGTCGCAGTGTTCCGACATGCCAGCAATTTCGACTACTCGCTTTAGCTGAATTTCGCCCCAGCGACCGCGTACAGTAGGTGATCGCAATGCCTTCGCCAGATTCGCCGTTTCCTTTTGCAACTGACCTTGACTAGTGGCCAGCGCCCCAATCTGTTCAGTTAGTTGAGAATACGCCGTGACTCTCTGCCCTTCTAAGGTTTGTAGATACGTTTCGACCTTGGTCAAAGAAGATTTGAGCGGCTGTACCACTTCTTCTATAGCCTGTTGCTTTAGCGCTAGCTCTCCTTGCGCGGCAGTCTGGAATCGACCCAGATTTGCCTCTGCCAGCTTTAGAAAAGACTGATTGTTTGCCTGCAAGGCTTCTGATGATAGCGCTTTGAATGTATCGCTAAACTGTTGTTGAGCGGTGGTGATTAAAGCCACTTTTTCAGCACTATGCTGTTGGACTTCTTGAAGCTGAGCCTCCATTCGAGCTGCTTTTGCGGCTGCTTGGGTGAGTTGAGTTTGGTAGGTGGTAAGGGTGCGATCACGCGTCCCAATCTCTTTCCGTAGTTCCTCTAGTCGCTGATCTTTTCCTCGCAGCTGCTCTACCATGCTGGCACGATCAGCGACTAGGTCATTCTTTGTCTTCTCTCGTACGGCCTGCATCTTAGCTCCGAGCAGAAGCCAAGCAACGCCACCCCCCAAAACACTACCACCCAAAAAGCCAAGAAGAAGTTGCATCATCAACAGGTACAGGTTTACTAATGCAGCCTATCACCGCAGCGAGGTAAAGCCAATTCAAAAGCCAATAGAATAAACCAGTAGAATGAAGTTAACGCGATTAGAGCCGATATGACATGGTGACGAGTCTTAAAAGGGTCGATGAACTCAAACTCGACGATTTTGAGGGAGAGCTCACACAAACTATCCGCTTGTTCAACATCAGTTGGCAGACCTACAAGCTGATGCTGAGCGAAATGGGGAATCACCGCTCTACTCGTATTGCCTACGACCAGGGAGTACTGACAATAAAGATGCCTTCCAAGCTGCATGAGATTGTCAATAGGTTGTTAGCACGTATCTTGACAACTCTAACAGAGGAACTGGAACTCGAAGTCGTTAGCATTGGTTCGACTACACTCAACCGCAGCGACCTTCAAAAGGGTGCAGAACCCGATACAGGTTTATATATTCAAAACGCTGATAGGCTAGCAGGACTCAATCCTGATCTTCCACCAAACCTACCACCTGATCTTGTGATCGAAGTTGATATTACTAGCCCTTCTACTCAGCGGATGGTGATTTATAAAGCATTGGGTGTGCCTGAGGTATGGCGATACACGAAGCGCAACAGCGTCGTTATTTACCATTTAAAGATGGATGATCAAATGAACGATCAGATGGGTAGCTATGTTGAGTCAGCTAATAGCAAAGCGGTCCCTCAGCTAAGTGCGGACAAGCTTAATGAGTTTTTGACTCAGCGACAAAATCAAAGTGAGAACCAAACTATCCGCGATGTGCGTAGATGGATTCAATCTCTAACACAGCATTCGGATTAGAAAATAACCGCTTATGCTGAAGCTACCTTACTACAAAGCTAAACAGGTTTCTGTTAATCGCAAACGGCATTATGAGATAGAAGGCCATTGCTATCCCGGTATTACGAGTATCCTATCGGCGACTAAACCCTATGAAGAAAAAAGGAGACTTTGGGACTGGCAGGACCGGATCGGTAAAGCAGCCGCACGAAAAATTACAACACAATCTTCTAGGTCCGGGACACGTATCCACAAAATTATCAAGTCTCATTTAAAGCAAGAACCTTACGAATTACCGGAAGGACTCGATGGCTTTTGGAATTCGATTGAACCGGTGCTGACAGAAATTGACGAAGTCTTGCTAGTCGAGGGGGCGGTCTGGCACCCGCTGAAGTTCGCAGGCTACCCGGACGCGGTGATGGTCTACGAGGGCGAGCTGTGCGTGTGCGATTGGAAGACAGCGCGTCGACCAAAGCAGATGGAATGGATTGGGGACTATTGCATGCAAGTAGCGGCCTATTGCTACGCGGTGAACTGGGTGTACCAGGATACGGGGATAAAGATAGAGAAAGGAATGATTGCGATCGCGCTAGAAGATCACCCCGCCCAGATCTTCACCCTCGGTCCAGACGAACTGTTCCATCACTGGCGAAACTTCCAGCAGCGCCTCAGGCAATACTATCGACAGCTACGCTAATCCCGGCCTATTGGCCACCACAAATCGTTTAGATTGATCGGTCACCACCCGTGATACACTCCCGAAAAAAGGAGATGCTCTCATGTCTTCATTTATCACCGCCTGGATTGCGACAACAATCACCTTCATTATCCTGACAAAGCTACCTACCGGCATCGAAGCAGACAATATCGGAAAAGCAGGCATCGCAGCACTAGTATTTGGACTACTCAATGCGCTCAGCAGCTGGTTTATCAACAATACAGTTGTCAACGTGTTAACACTCGGAATCGTTGCGCTAGTCGGCAATACCATTTTATTCGCGCTTTCTGCCTTCTTTGTTCAAGGATTCCGGCTCAGAAAAGGAATACTGAGTGCTTTTCTAGGAGCTTTGGGAATTGTATTTATCAATGGAATTGTCTTGGCTGTTGTCCGAGCAATCTTGCCAAGTTGAGAGTGGATAGTTTCATCGCATTTACCTAGATGAACTAGGCGACATTCAGCAGCTACCGCTATGGGTAAGATTGATGGTGCTCACTACCGTGGATAAAGCGCAAGCTGCTGAGGAAGCGAAAGTCTTACTAAGTCGAGCGCAGGCGGTGCCGGTAGCTGAGAGTCGTGTCATCATAGACGTAGTGGTGACCATCATTTCGTATCGTTTTGGGCAAATTACCCGACAGGAGGTGGAAAGGATGCTAGACATTACCTTTGAAGAGACCAGAGTCTATCAAGGAGTCAGAGAAGACGCCATGCGAGAAGGAGACAGGAAGAGGCTGCTAGCTTGATCGTGCGCCTACTTAGGAAGCGCTTTGGTGAGCTATCGGAAGATATCCAGTCTTCGGTTTCGGCGCTGTCAGTGCCAATATTAGAAGAGTTAGGTGAAGCGCTACTCGATTTTTCGGAGGTCGCTGAACTACAGAGCCGGCTGGCGGAGCATTCTATCTAGTCTAAAGAGGATTTAATCTATGTCTAAGCAGTGGCCCATACAGTATCCAGGCCGAATTCAGCTTTACTCTCTTGGAACTCCAAATGGTCAAAAGGTCTCTGTGGCTTTAGAAGAAATGGAGCTGCCTTACGAAGCTCATAAAGTAGACATTATGGAAGGCGATCAATTCGCAGATGAGTTTGTGGCAATTAATCCTAACTCTAAAATTCCGGCGATTGTAGATCCTAATGGGCCGGGGGGAGAGTCGCTATCTGTTTTTGAATCAGGCGCGATTTTGATTTATTTAGCAGAAAAATCAGGTAAATGTTTGCCAAATGACCCAGCAGCGCGCAGTCAATGTCTGCAGTGGTTATTCTTTCAGGTTGGGGGCGTCGGCCCGATGTTTGGGCAGTTTGGCCACTTCTATAAGTATGCTAAGGAGAAAATTCCCTATGGTATCGAGCGATATCAAAAAGAGACAAAACGCCTGCTAGGTGTGCTAGAGAAGCGCTTACAGGAAAGAGATTTTTTGGTAGGGACTGAGTATACGATTGCTGATATAGCGACTTTTCCTTGGGTCGGCTGTCTGGACTGGGGATATGAAGCGGCTGAAACTTTGGAGCTAAGCAGCTTTCCGGCTGTGATGGACTGGTACAATCGCTGTTCTGGTCGATCTGCTTCGGTGCGCGGAATGAAGGTGACTAAAATTTAGCGGCAGCGTAGCGCTAGTAAAATATTGTCTGAGAAATAGCGTCTAAGAGATAGACCTTGCAGGCTGAGCGTGATGAACGTTATTGAGGGTGTCGGCTGTATTTCTTACTCTTGGGCTTTCTGCTCTGTATGCATTAATCCAGTCGTAGAAGGTGAATTCTGGTTCAAGATAAGTCTCTGGATCGTTAGCGCCTTCAATCATGGTGGTGGTGATCGCGTCATAGGCTTCGGTCCATGCGATCGCCAGGGTCTGTGTCCAGTCGGCTCCTAGATACTCAGCCAAGGTTTCTAGCAAGGCTTTTCCTAATAGGGGGTAGTGACTTTTGAGCGTGCCGACTTGAACATGCCTAGCCCCTAAGCTCCTGAGCGCAGATTGCAATCTATCGAGATTACGCAAATTGTCGACGATGATAGCAAGTGAGAAGATTAGCTTTCTTTCTTGCGCTTCTTGGCTAGTTTTTGTAAACAAAGCCTTGAGTTCGGGATAGAAACGAAAAAGATTTCGATAGAAACTAGCGGAAAATTCTATTGCCTGGGGAGAGATCTGTCTAAAAGACTTTTCTAAAAGTGCGACATCCATAGAACTACGCCAGTGGGATTCGTTCTAAGCTACAACAAGTTATTTAGCTCAAGGTGTTGTCGGCTATACAGAATTGGGGACCGTCTGTTCTTCAATCAGTGACGATTGGCGCTAGGATCGTTAACCCTTGGGCAATACAGTCAAATTCAACTGGAGTAGTGCCAATAATTTCGCCATCTACAACAACTTTTTGCGGTGGCGTGGTGGTGACTTTTACTCTAGGTACACGCAGGCTGAGGATATCTTCGTTCTGCGTGGGTCGTTTGACTAGCGCAGCGGTGAAAAGTTCGGCGATCGCACCCACCCCTTGTAGCCTACCGACAATTCCTTGAGCCTCAACTGGCGACAGCCCGATGGTTACATCTAGTAGACCATCATTGCTGATCACTTCGCCAAATCCTTGGGCTAGCACCGAAGTTGGCGGCGCGGCATTCGCAACAGTAATCGCGCTGCACTCAAACTTATTCACCTCACCATTGATCTCAATTTCCGCTTCAAACGCTTCTTGGTCCGCAATCTGTTGCATTCCTGCAACTAAGTAAGCCAGTACACCAAAGCGATTTTTCATCTCCCGATTAGCCCGTTCGACCGTTTCAGCTTCAAAGCCGATGCCACCGAGCAAAACCATCGGCAGCCCGTTGCAAGTAGCGCCGTCAACCTGCTTAGTGGTTCCTGCCAAAATAGTTTCACAAGCGGCCCTAAGGTTGGTGGGAATGCCAAGCGCTACCGAGAAGGCATTAGCAGTGCCGCGCGGGATTACGCCCAGTGGAATATCAGTCTGCATGACCGCTTCGGCAACAGCCGAGACTGTGCCATCGCCACCGGAGGCAATTACTAGATCTGCGCCTGATGCGATCGCCTCTCTTGCCTGCTGGCCTGGCGTTACATCGGGTTCTGTGCAGATCACGTTTACCTGGATCTGCGGCTCTAGGATTTGACGAATCAGCTTTAGGTCCTGGTCGGGATTGCCCTGTCCAGAAATTGGATTGAAAATCAGGTGAGCCACTCGGCTTTTGGCGAGTGCTAGGATAACCGCGCGGGCCGTAGAGAGATTAGTCGCTAGCGGCACATCATGTAGCTGACAAATTCGCAGCATCAGATTGATATCGGCGCTGCAATAGCTGGTATTGAGCGAGTCGGTCAAAAAGATCACCGCTGCGACCTGCCCTTCAGCGATCCGCGCTGCGATCTGAACGTCGCCGCCAAGCCTGCCGGGCAGCAGAATCTCGGCAACCAGCGGGGTATCTCGAATAATGCGGCCACCCGTCGTTTCAGTTGCAATGATCTGGTAGCGGGTGAGCAACGCTGAATACTCAGTCACAAAGCGAACCAAATCATCTTTATTGCTGTCTTCGGCAATTAGAGCGAGGGTCGTTGGCATTGTCTATTTCGCCTTAGCTGGGAGCCTGCCAAAAAAGCCTGTCATCAGTCTCAATATCAGGCGCTTTAGCGGTGTGATAGTATCTAGCACCCAGATTCCTGCTCTGCGGGCAATTACCAGGGGGACAAAGCGGTTGGAGAAAGCGCGATTGAGAAAATCGGTCAGGCTCAGCGTAAACCAGTTCTCTGTTCTACGCCAGCGCTCATAGCGTTTGAGCACTTTTAGGCTACCGAGATTTTCACCTGCGAGAGCTGCCTGCTGGATGATTTCGGCGAGGACTGTGGCATCGCGAATGCCCATATTCAGACCCTGTCCGCCGACCGGATGGCAGCTATGGGCCGCATCGCCGATCAACGCTGTGCCAGGTCGCACATATTGCTTGCTCTGCATCAGCTGAACTGGAAAGATCATCGGCTGGTTCACTAGTCGCAGCTCACCCATCTGATTGCCGTAGCGAGCTTTTAGCTCTTGTAGAAACTGTTCTTTCGGCAGTGCGAGCATGGCTTTGGCTTCGGCATGGGGTGCAGTCCAGACGATCTGGCAGCGATTGTGAGGCAAGGGCAAGATTGCGAAAGGTCCGCTCGGCCAAAACTTTTCATAGGCCGTGTTGCAGTGGGATTGCTCGGGTTCAAGGACGGCGGTGATGCAGGACTGCCAGTATTTCCAGCCGAAGGTTTTGATTTGGGCGCGATCGCGTACCCCTGACTTAGCCCCGTCTGCTCCCACCACTAGTTGTGTCCGAAGCTGGTAGCGCCGTTCGGCTCTCTCTACAACCAGGTCAGCGCCAGAGTCAGCGCCAGAGCCAGCACCAGCGCCAGAGCCAGTGCTTAGCTTAGTATCCGAAGCTCCCTCGGACTGCTCTACCAACACCCGAGTTTCACACCAATAGTCAATATCAACTGCCGCTTCAACTGCCGCCTGTAGTGCGCTCATCAGCACCGTATGCTCAGCAGAATAGTACACCGCCTCGCGCTTACCGCGACTAGCCCCATGCTCCGGACGGAAGGTGATAGATTTGCGGTAGTCAGCGTCCGACAGCTTAACCCGTTGGAAAGGAATCAGCTGCGGGCCAACGGTTTCCCATAGTCCCAAGCCTTCCAGAATCTTGGCTGACACCGGGGAAAAGGCATAGGCCCTTTGTCTACCCGCTGCCTGCTGCGCGCTCTGCGCCTCAATCACCGCGACTCGCAAACCCGTATTGCGCAGACCGCAGGCTAGTACCAAACCGACAACGCCGCCGCCCACTATCACAACGTCATAGGTCCTGACCTCGTAGCCAACCGCAGAGTAGTCAGCCGCAGAGATTGTCTCTGAGGGTAGAAGCGTCTGATCTGTAGAAAGTAACGGCATAGAGCGAGCTGAAGTTACATGCCTTTACATTGTCGCGCGCGAACCAGAATCCATCAACCTTGCGGTTGTTCCTTTTTGCTATTGCATCGCCTCGGACATCACCGCTTCAGACATATCGAAGTTAGCAGTCACCGACTGGACATCGTCAGAGTCTTCTAGCGCATCCATCATCTTGATCAAAGAGAGCGCCGTATCAGGCTCTTCTATCTGCACAGTATTAGATGGAATCCACCGCATGTCTACTTCCTGTACGGTGTATTTCTCTTTGAGCGCGCTGCTGACTGCTTCTAGCTCACCTACTTCGCAAAAGACTTCCGCCCCCGGCTCACCTTCATCAATATCCTCGACCATCTCATAGGACTGCGCACCTGCTTCTAAGGCGTCCTCTAGCAGCGCTTCCTCATCGATATCACCGAGTAAGGTAATGACCCCTCTTTGATCAAACATCCAGCCGACGCAGCCTGTTTCGCCAAGATTGCCGCCGTTCTTCCCAAAGGCTGTGCGCAGATCTGCTGCTGCCCGGTTGCGGTTATCTGTCAGCGCCTCTATCAGCACCGCAACGCCGCCGGGTCCATAGCCTTCGTATCGAATGGATTCAAAGTTGTCTGACCCATCCGCCGAACCGCATCCTTTCGCGATCGCCCGGTCGATATTCTCTTTTGGAAAGCTTGCTGCCTTTGCCTTATCAATCGCCGTGCGCAGCTGAAAATTACCCTCTGGGTCGCCACCGCCCAACTTCGCTGCCACGATAATTTCCCTAGAAAGCTTGGCAAACACTTTCCCCTTCACGGCATCTACCCGTGCCTTTTGACGCTTAATATTTGCCCATTTACTATGTCCGGCCATGAACGCTGTCGTGTAGTGATCAACTCGACGATAATACCGAATTTGTTACCGCATCTACCTACACAACTGAGCAGCTATCAGACTTGGTTAGACTCAAATATAATCCGCTTTAGAAGCCGTATCAGAAAACTCAGTGCCACTCTCCCAAATGCGCTGCTTGAAGTTGCGTGAGGCTTTTAGCGCTGCGCCGATTAGTCCAACTGACTGGTTGAGTACGACTCGAACTGGAATTTTGTCTAGGAGGTGGCTGACTCGGCCTTTGCTGGTGAAGGCGTACATGAACTCGCCGGTCTTGATCAGGTCTAGATTTTTGGCGGTGACGCCTCCGGCGATGTAGAGTCCGCCTCTAGGTAGGAATTTTAGGGAGATATTGCCTGCTTCTGAGCCGTAGGCCCGGATGAAGATTTCCATTGTCTTTTGGGCGAGTAGGTCGGTCTTTTCGGTGGCTGCTTTAGAAATAATTGAGGCGGGATCGGTTAGCTTGCTACGTTGGCCAGCCCCTCTTTCCCAGGCGTCCATTGCCTGACCAATTTCATTGGACTCGCTGGCATATTGGCGATCGCGTAAGAACTGATAGATGGAGATAATCCCCATCCCGGAGACCACCCGCTCTTCAGACACTCGCGAAATGCCATGCTTTTCTAGTAGGTACTTCCGCAGTTGGAACTCTAGCTCTGATTGCGGCGCAAAATCAACATGGCCGCCTTCAGAAGGAAACACCATGTACTCACCGTCGCAGGGCAGTAAAAAGCCCTGACCTAGCCCGGTGCCAGCGCCTAGTACTGCCTTGGGAGAAGCCTCCGAGGGTTCGCCTGCTTGCAGTTCGTAAATATCTTCGGACGCTAGCCCCAATACACCGTAGCCGATGGCTTCAAAGTCGTTAATGAGCTGGACGCTTTTGATGTCGAGTGCGCCGCTAAGAAATTCGCTGCGTAGGAACCAGGATAGGTTGGTAAGCTGGCAGGTGTTGTCTACGATTGGGCCTGCGATCGCAAAACAAGCCGCATCCGGCTTTACTGTCGGCACTTTCTGCGCTGCCGCTGCCAAAAATTCTCTTACCATCGGTACAAACTCAGAGTACTCCTGACTGGGATAGCGCTCCTCGTAGAGCGTCTCCATCTTTAGCTCGTGAGTTGCGTAGTGCTGAATATCCTCGTTCTTTGCCTGTGCGAGGCGCAGAATTGTCTTGGTGCCGCCAATGTCTCCAGCTAGCAGTTGTGCCATGGGTTTAGATGTTTTATTAAATGTCTTTGAAGCCACTTCAAAAGTAAGCAAATGCTTCAAAAGAACGCTATCTCATGCAAAAACTATTCACAAACATCGCAAGGTAGAAATTGAAGTCTGTTGCCGATTGCGGCAATATATCTATAATGGGGGACTTCTAAAATTTGCTAAATAAAACCTGCTAATCACTCTAGGTAATTGCTCGTGACTGTAACGCCTCTTTCTAAACCTACTGCTGCGCCTATTGACGACAAATCACTCTCATTGGCGGCGCGTCCTGATTCCTTTGGTCGCTTTGGCCGATTTGGTGGAAAGTATGTGCCTGAGACTTTGATGCCTGCGCTCAAGGAGCTAGAGGAAGCGTACTACCAGCATAGAAAAGAAGCTGATTTTCAAGCAGAACTAGCGGGACTGCTCAAGGACTATGTGGGTAGGGCGAATCCTTTGTATTTTGCTGAGCGTTTGACTGAGTACTATGCAAAAGCAGATAGTAGCGGTCCGCAGATCTATCTGAAGCGTGAGGATCTAAATCACACGGGTGCGCACAAGATTAATAACGCGCTTGGGCAGGTTTTGCTGGCTAAGCGAATGGGTAAAAAGCGGGTAATTGCTGAGACGGGGGCGGGGCAGCATGGAGTGGCAACGGCGACGGTTTGCGCTCGCTTTGGTCTAGAGTGCATCGTCTACATGGGTGTGGAAGATATGCAGCGGCAGGAGCTGAATGTCTTTCGGATGCGGTTGATGGGGACAACGGTGCGCCCGGTAAGTGCGGGTAGCGGTACGTTAAAGGATGCGACTTCTGAGGCAATTCGTGACTGGGTGACGAATGTGGAGACAACGCATTATATCTTGGGTTCTGTGGCGGGGCCGCATCCGTATCCGATGATGGTGCGAGACTTTCATGGGGTGATTGGTGAGGAGACTAGAGCGCAGAGTTTAGAGAAATGGGGTGGTAAGCCGGATGTGTTGCTGGCCTGTGTGGGGGGTGGGTCGAATGCAATGGGTCTGTTTCATGAGTTTGTGCAAGATACTGAGATTCGTTTGATTGGAATTGAGGCGGCGGGTGAAGGGGCTGAAACAAAGAAGCATGCGGCGACGCTGACGAAGGGGCGTCCGGGGGTGTTGCATGGGGCGATGAGCTATCTGTTGCAAGATGGTGAGGGTCAGGTGACGGAGGCGCATTCGATTAGTGCGGGGTTGGATTATCCGGGTGTGGGGCCGGAGCATAGCTATTTTAAGGATTTGGGGCGGGCGGAGTATTACAGTGTGACGGATGCGGAGGCGCTGGAGGCGTTTCAGCGGGTGTCTCGGTTGGAGGGGATTATTCCGGCGTTGGAGACGGCGCATGCGTTTGCGTATTTGGAGATGTTGTGTCCGATGCTGACGGATGAGAGGGTGGTGATTAATTGTTCTGGGCGGGGGGATAAGGATGTGCAGACGGTGGCGAAGGTGTTGAAGTTTGAGTAGGGTTGTGCGGTTGGAGGTGAGGCGGTAAGAGGTAAAGCGGCAAGAGACAAGGCAGCAAGATTAGGGGATTTCCTCCCCAAGCCCCTCCTTTGCTGGGAGACTTTACATCCCGCTTGGGGGCCGCACGGCCTCCCCCAAACCCCCCGAAAGGGAACTTCGGCGAGGTTTTGGAGAGGTCGTTTTGACTAGGCAATCTCTTATCTTAGTTCTTGCACCTTGATTTAATAGGTATATTGTGGGTGATAATTTGTTGGGAGAGTTGAGTGGAGAATTTTGAGGTTTGTGATCGCGATATAACGTCGCAGTTGTTGGAGCGTTATATGCAGGCGGAGGTGATCGCGGTGGATACTGAGACAATGGGGCTGAATCCTTTGCGCGATCGCCTTTGTTTAATCCAGCTCTCAGATCCCGGTGGCTATGTCAGCGCCATTCGCATCGAACGGGGTCAAACTTCAGCCCCAAACCTAAAGCAGCTGTTAGAAACTGAAACTATCACTAAGATTTTTCACTTTGCTCGTTTTGATCTGGCGACTTTGCAGCATCATCTGGGAATTGTGACTGCGCCAGTGTTTTGTACGAAAATTGCTAGTAAGTTGGTTCGGACTTACAGTCCTAGCCACGGATTGAAGTCTCTGGTGAAGGAGTTGGCGGGGGTTGAGCTTGATAAGTCTCAGCAAAGCTCTGACTGGGGGAATGCGGCGGCGCTGAGTGATGAACAGCTGAGCTATGCGGCGAATGATGTTCGATATTTGCATGGTTTGCGCAATGCGCTGACGGACATGTTGAAAAGGGAGGGGCGCTGGCAGCTGTTGGAACAGTGCTTGATCTGTTTGCCTACGTTCGTAGAACTGGATTTGATGCAGTTTGGTAGTGTGTTCGAGCACTAGCTGATTAGTAAGATCTGATGGAGGTTGGAACCCGGTTGAGCGGAATTCTGTTGGGTTTTCTAAGGGTGCCGAGTACTTCTATTAGGGCTTCTTTAATGTCGGTGGGAAAGTCTACTGGCATTGACTCTACTTTTAGGTTTACGTCTCGCTGGGGGAATGGGATTGAGATTTGTTGTTGGTTCAAGAGTTCTTCTATGCGGAAGTTGAGGGCGCTGCGGATGGGGGCATGGCGCTCTGGATCGCGAATCCACACCATTAGGTCGAATTCGATGGCGCTGTCTCCAAAGTTTTTGAGGAAGACGCTGGGAGCGGGTACGGATAGAACTTCTTCGTTTTCTTTGGCTGCTTGTAGTAGCAGTGATTTGACGAGCTGAGAGTCTGCTTCGTAGGCGGTACCAATAGTAAGATGAAGCCGGGAAACGGGGTGATCGTGATTCCAGTTGATTACTTGAGAATCTAGCAGGTGGGCATTGGGGACTAGTACGGAGATGTTGTCTAGTGTTCGTAGGGTGATGCTTCTAGCGCCAATGCGTTCGACTACGCCTGCATGGGTATCGATTTCAATAAAGTCTCCTACTTGAACAGAGCGTTCAAATAACAGGACCAATCCACTGCCAAAGTTTTTGGCTATATCTTGCAAGCCGAAGCCAATACCGATGCCTAGGGCGCTGCCTAAAAGTGCAACAGACTGTAAGTCTACGCCCCACACTTTTAACAGTATGAGCATGCCTAGAGAAAATGCGCCGTAGCGAAAAGATTGAGTAATAACTTCTCTGGAACCTCTAGCTAGTGGCGTTCGCTTCAGTACATGGGTTGAAAGCAGCCTGGTGGATGTCCGCACGATGATGAATAGGCCGCCCATCAGCATGATAAGTACGAGAACATCCATCACTGTGTAGGTTTGAGCGCCTAGGCTGAGGATGGGTGAGCGGATGCTAGTCGTGAAATCGTTAAATAGGCTGTAGCGTCGCTGTCTTAGGATGGGGAAGAGAGATGAAATGTGATTGAGGGCGATCGCCCAAATGCTCAATCGTACTAGCCACAGCTTGAGACTAGTGGAGAGATGAAAGTTGTGCGCAGCAGGCTCTGCTGACGGGGTGGGTGTTGAGTCATTGGCGGCGTATTGAGGAGAGCATCGCCAGATGTAGCCAAAGCTGATGTGTAGTGCGATCGCCATCAAAAGAATCAAGCTGGTGAGTAGCGACATCTCTCGGATGTGGCTGGGCGATCGCTCTAGTCTGGCTCCGTAGAGCGATCGCTCTATCTGATCTGACCATGTTCGAGCCTGTTCTAAAGGGGGCTTGTTCAAGTTTTCTGCATCGGGAGTCGTTACTGTCAGCAGGTAGTGCTCGTCGGCCAGTAGAATCGGCTGCTGATTGTGTTCGGTTACTTTAACTTTTGGTGGCTGTGGGCTTTCAGCCAGCATCGCCAGCAGGCGATTCGCTTCGGCAGCCCGTTGTCGGGCGGTATACTCTCCGGCGGCCTGCACCTGAAAGAGAGGGCGGCCATCGACGACAACATCTGCGGTTGCCGCTGGCGAAAGCGGCAGCTCTCTAGCGGCAACCGCATCTGGACTGGCATACCAAAACAAGCTGATTAAAATTAGAGCGGCTATCCAAACCCAATGGGCAGATTTAAGAGATTTTCCTAAAAGATTAAATCCTAAACGATTAAACATTGTCATCGAGCTCGTGATGGGGACTGTAGATGATTGAAAAATCAATTAGGTCAAACTTTAACAATCTCTTCAATCAATAAGAACTGATGTGTGACGGTGATCATGAGTAAGGGAGATCGCACACTGGTGAACTTGCTGGACCGGTTGAACAACATTCGCGATACTGTCACATCGCTAAGTTAGACAGCTAAGCCAGGTTCCGAACTCTGACAATCCGTCAAGATATATTGTCCTCTGCTTCGATATTTGAATTGGACAGCGATGAGCACTTTGAGACGCATAAAAACTGGAAAGGCTGAGCCTGGGCAAGGTGGTGATGGGTTGGTTGTCGTATATTCTCTCGCAAGGAGATCATGGACTTAATCAAGCGAAAGTCTGGGCCATAGAGCCCAGTCACCTGTAAAAACCTGCCTAGATGCGTCTCGGATGGCGGGTCTATGTCTCTAATGACTTGGCGCTGTCGCTATCCGCAGCAGTCTATGGCTATCGCAGCGAGTATCTGATTGAGCGATGCTTTGACCGCTACAAAGGTAAAACGCTCGGCTTGACACCCGTCTTTCTAGCCTCTGACTAGGGCGTCAAGGGGCAGCGCATTTTGTAGTTGTTGAGGGCTTTGGACGACATCTATCTCTTTCTGATCGGGTAGTTTGTTCAACCCTGCCTAAACTTGAGCGAACCGTGAGTTTAGAGCTGAGTACCTATACCTTTGGACTGTGCCTTCATCTCGGTAACATACTGAGCCGGGACCAGCACCAGAAACAGTAGCCACCAGAGTGCGATCGCCCCCATCACAGGCAGCGTAATCCACAGCCGATGCAGCAGCAGCCAAGACCCCGTAGGAATCGCTACTCCAGTCAGCACAATCGACCAAGGCTGACACCACCACGGTTTCACCTGCCACATCGATGTGGGCGTTGATTCAGACGTTATTTGAGGCAAACCAGGTTCTCCTTTAATATTCTCAGTCTTCAATAATATTTTCAGTGCTTTTAAACACTATTTGCTCAATCCAACAATCTCTACTAGCTCAACGTCGTCTGCCAGCTCAAAGCCGAAGATCTGAGCATAGAAAGAGAGTTCTGAATCTAAGGCTCGCTTAATATTTTCTGCTTTTCTAAATCCATGCTGTTCTCCTTCAAACAAAAGATAAGCCACCGGGATGCCTTTCTCTTTTAAGGCGTCGACCATTGTCTCTGCTTGATTCGGCGGTACGATCTTATCTTCACTACCCTGAAAGAAAATGATCGGGCAAGAGAGCTGGTCGACAGCGTTGATCGGCGATCTGGCTTCATACACAGATTTCTCTTCCGGGAAGGAACCAACCAGACTGTCCAGATAGCGAGATTCAAACTTATGAGTCTCTGCGGCCAGGCTAGTCATATCGCTGACCCCGTAGTAGCTAGCGCCTGCCTTGAATACATCGCGGAAGGTGAGTGCGGCGAGTGTAGTGTAGCCGCCTGCGCTGCCACCATCGATTGCTAGGCGATCGCGATCCGCCTTTCCCTGCTCTACCAAATACAGCGCTCCGTTCACCGCATCGTCAATATCGACGATGCCCCACTTCTTCTGTAGACGATTACGATAGGCTCTACCATAGCCAGAGCTGCCGCCATAGTTCACATCTAGCACCGCAAACCCGCGACTCGTCCAGTACTGAATAGTAAGATTCAGCGCGCTAGAAGCAGAAGCTGTCGGTCCGCCATGCGTTTTGACTAGCAGCGGGGGGCGTTCGGTTACTGCCGCTTCGAAGTCTTTATTCTGCGGTCGATAGTAGATGCCATAGGCATTGAAGCCGCCCGTCGTCGGAAAAGAGATAACCGTTGGCTCAGATAGGTAGCCCGGATCGATCTCCAGGTTGCTAGACTTGCGAATCTCTGTCGCCTGCCCGGTTTCGAGATTCAGTTTCACCAGCGCACTCGGTTTATCTTTGCTAGCCGCCATGAAGATGGCAAATCCTCTGCCTACCTGTAGGCTGCCGATTCTAGAGTAGGGTACATCTAGTTCATCCATTGAACGCGCCAGTGTATCGAGTT
Organism: Cyanobacteria bacterium P01_D01_bin.1; assembly: GCA_039111275.1. Classification (GTDB taxonomy): domain Bacteria; phylum Cyanobacteriota; class Cyanobacteriia; order Phormidesmidales; family Phormidesmidaceae; genus Phormidesmis. Next base: position 35,401 of record JBCCOH010000025.1, read on the forward strand.
CGGCCAGCCTGGTTTCACCTTGATACTGATAGGTACAGAGAATATGGCCGTTATCGACAAAGCCATAGCTACTCTGGCCAAAGGCCCACTGCGGTCCGGCAAATTCTGCCTCCATCGGGAAAAGTGGCTCGCCGCGTTCACCTTCCCATCGATACAGATTCCACCAGCCAGTGGCATCGCTGATAAAGTGCAGCGTTCCGGCTGGCGACCATCTAGGCTGGCAAACGGATTCTTTCTCATTGCCGACCAGTCGGTGCGGACGGCTAAGGCCACCGTCTTCGGTGATATCTGCAAGCCATAGCTCAGTGCCGTCCCAGGGCATCTGCGGATGATTCCAGGTAATCCACGCTAGCTCGCTGCCGTCTGGGCTAATTCGAGGCGAGGCGTAGAAGTCATTGCCGCTGACCAAGATTTGAGGCAGGCCACCAAAAAGCGGAACGGCGGCGATCGCATTCACAGCCTCCCCAGACTGACGATGATCTTCCACTACACAGATCAGTCGCTCCCTGCTAGCATCTACCACCATATCGGCATAGCGTAGCCCCGCTGCGGGCGTGACTGACGGAGTCAGAGCAACTGGCTCCTCACCAGCCTTTTGGCAGTAGAGCCTCTGGTCTGCAAAGTTAGAAAAATAGGTCGTCCCCTGATGGACTACATAGGCGCCGCCACCGTACTCATGTACCCGTGTGCGCACGTTCACCGTCTCAGGTGTGATCTCAGTAACGCTACCAAGCGGATCTTCCGGGCCGTAGCGCACCAACCGCTGCACGCCGCCTTCGGTTGGCCGTAGCTCGCTCCAGTAGATATCTGCGCCGTCTAATCTGGCTGCGCCTAGCCGAATAGAGCTAGAGACGATTAGATCCGACGTGATCGGTGACTTCCAGGAGCCGTGGGGCGTCGTTTGAACCATAGGTACTTTTCACTCAACGTCTTTGAGCTTAGCGCTGTGGGCTAGCGAATAGCCAAAACCAATTGCGAAAGTTGATATAGACTGTCCACCGCACAATTATAAGAAAGGCTCGCTGCGGTAGGCTGAGCAAAGCTTTGAGTCTAAGAACATAAGTCTAAAAACTAAACAAAGAATCGAACCCCAAAAGAGCTTTAGCTATGTCTAATACCCACAAATCTAATAGTCGCAACTACCTGCGTCGTCCCCTTTTGACTGCGGGGATGCTTCTAGGTGCGATCGCCACAGTCGCCTCTCCCACCTTCGCCCAGACGTCCCCGCCCCCGCTCCCGGATGTCGAGCCTGAAAGCCAAGAAACCCCTACGCCCACTAGCGATCCTCGATTTGAGTGTCAGTTCATAGACGGCGAATATACAGTAATGTACCTCCCCGAAAATCAGCCTGGTCGAGCTTACAAATGGGCGACTCCCACCCGCATGGGCGGCGGCTGGACAGCTGAAAGGCGCTGCTTTGCCATTAGTGATCGACTAGAATCCTACCGACCCGAAGGGCTCGCCGAGCTACAAGTTGGTATGGAAAACGGCTACGACATTGTCTGTGCGACCACCGAGCAATCTCCTGGAGCATGCAAGATTGTCTTTACCGTACCCAGGGGTCAAAACCCGGTAATCACCCGCGATCGCGTTTTCGATAATCTCACTATCGCTGACGCAGGCACTGAAACCACCGTCGTCACTACCTTCACCGGAACAGAAAACAACGATTTGCTTAGCGAGCTAGGCAGCATCATCGGCGACTTTCCCATCGGCTCGCAATCGCCCAACCCCACGAGCAATGGCATTAACCTCAAGCCGTTTCTCTCACCCGCAGATGGTGGGACAGGCACGGCATTGAACGCACCTGCAGCGCCTAGTCGCTCCCTCAATCCTGACAACTTCCGCTAGAGCTTTCTCAGCTACGTCAAAGAAGCGTTGTAAAAGAAGCACTACAGAAGAAAACAGCCCTCATTGAACACTCTGTCAGTGAGGGCTGTATTTGTAGGACCTCTTAGCTTTGTGGCTGTTCTCAGCATCTAAAGCTATCTGTAAACTTGCACCCGCTATCTCAACTATCTGAATCTATGCATTCGCTGCCTCATCGCGCTTACCCTTCAAACGCTTACCAACGAAGCCCAGCATCAACAGTCCGCCAATCGCAGAGGGTTCGGGAATATCGCGAGACTCTACACCCCACTCCAGACCAGAGATAGCACCGCTGCCAGGATAGCTAAGTTGAACATTTGTCAGGTGAGCGTCATCTAAATCGAACCTAAACATAGAATTGTCACCCTGCATGTAGCCAACCTGAGTCATCGTTACACCGTTCATGGTGACAGATGTTCCTCTAGTTGCATCCCCTTCTGTCGTTCCGTTAGTAGCGTGGTGCTGGGCCATCATCTCATCAATGTCGATATTGAGGATGCTGCCGTCTGCTCTCGTGCCTTCAAACGTAATACCGCCGCCATTGTCGTCAATGTCTAGCAGAGAGAAGCTTCTAAAATCAACCGCTTCCTTGAAATTAAAGAAGACATCACCGCCTTTTGCCTCGTCGTCAGCGGTGTAGAAGCCATTTTTGAAGCTACCCTTGTTGGATTCTTCCTGGATAATCAAAGCGCCGCCCTGATTTTCGACACCAGTGTCAAAGATTTGATCGTTCGATTTAACTGTTTTAGTAATTCCTCTGCGCGTTTTGCTTTTTCCGGTAAATACGCCAGTTGTCAGGTCAATATCTCGACCAGCGTTTCGTCTTCCAGTAAATCCGTTTGTATCATATATGTTGAACTTAGCCTGACCGTTGTCTATGCCCTTTCTTACTTTGTGTCTATTGGTACCTGTAATGTCCAAGAGTCCCCAACTTTCCCACTGAGTAGTGTCTAGGGTGCCATCTTCGTTGTAGAGGATGCTGCCGCCGTCTGCGCCGCTATTAAAGTCGAGGTTGTAAGTTGCAGCCTGAGCAGACGTAGCCATGGTGCCAGTTGTCGCTAGAGTAAGGCTAGCCGTCAGGGCAAATAGCCTGCTTTTGTTCGTGGTGGTTGAAATATTCATGGGTTTAAGGTCGAAATGTTTTTGGAGAGCGAAATAGCGATGAGTTGCATTTGCTACCTCTGTATTCAAGCAACTACATACAAAAGATGGCGCTAGTCTGCTTTCATCTATTCCAAAACCTTACGATGGGATGGCCTAAATTAAAGCGTCGAGCAACTACAGCAGCATTAGTCCAACAAAGCAAGAAATACGTTTGATGCTTTCGGTATGTTTACGTATGCTCCAGGCAAAACAACAAAGCTAAGCGTGAATTCTCCTGGTAATCTTACCGATACTTAATGATCTGGTTTGCGAGCATTACGCAAGTTCTCTTTTGTTTTCTCTCACTTATTTCAGCCTCAAGGGTGTTTCTCCTGAGACGGCTTCTGACACGGAAGGTGAGCGTATTGCAAATGGTAAAATTCGATTCAACATCTTAAATGACACTATGAACGCTGCTCAAATAATTGCCACAGAACTCTCAGTTCAGCTAGCACAGGTAGAGTCTGCGTTGACTCTGCTGGCAGAAGGGGCAACGGTTCCGTTTATTGCTCGCTATCGCAAAGAGAAAACGGGCGAGTTAGACGAAGTGCAGCTGCGGCAGATTGCAGAAAGATGTGACTATCTGACGGGGCTAGCGGCCAGAAAAGAGACCATTCTTCAGGTGATAGCAAAGCAAGGTGCGCTGACACCAGGACTAAAAGACAAAATTGAGCGCTGTCAAAGCAAAACAGAGCTAGAAGATCTTTATCTGCCTTACAAGCCGAAGCGCCGCACTAGGGCAACATCGGCAAAAGAGCAGGGACTAGCTCCCCTAGCGGCAGAGATCGATCGGCTGAATCGAAGCGGCCAGTCTGTGCCAGATTTAGCGGCGATCGCCCAGCCATACACGAAAGACAAAGTCCCTACTGCCGAAGCTGCCCTTCAGGGCGCTGCCGACATTCTGGCAGAATCCATGGCCGATCAAGCCGCGCTCAGAGCCTACGTTCGCCAGTTTCTTGTGCGTAAGGGAATATTCACCTCCAAGATCAAATCAGACTACCCAGAAGGCACAACCAAGTACGAGATGTACCGCAGCTATCAAGCGCCTGTGAACAAAATCGCCTCGCACAATTTACTGGCGCTGCTGCGAGGGGATAAAGAAGGCGTGCTGAAGCTATCACTGAGCTTTAATGAAGTCGAAATCTTGGAGTATCTACTGACCACTCAGCTGCGATCGCCCAATCAGAAGCTACGCAGCTTCTACACCGACTGGGTAAAAGATGGCTTCAACCGCCTGATGAAAACAGCGCTGACTAATGAAGTGATTGCTGAAAAGAAGGCAGCAGCTGACGAAGAGTCAATTCAGACATTCGCTGACAATCTGCGCCATTTGCTGCTAGCTGCGCCTGCGGGAATGAAGCCAACGCTAGGCGTAGACCCAGGCTTTCGGACGGGATGCAAGGTCGCAGCGATTAGCGAAACCGGACAGTTTCTAGAATACGAAGCGGTTTATCCACATACAGGTGAAGGGCGTAGAGCAGAGGCGACCACAACCCTAACGCGCCTAATCAAAAAGCATAATATTCAGCTAATTGCAATCGGCAACGGGACAGCTAGCCGAGAAACGGATGAGTTTGTAGCAGAGGTGATCGCACCGCTAGACCAGCCACCTGTCAAAATTATGGTAAGTGAATCGGGAGCGTCGATTTATTCAGCGAGTGAAAGTGCGATCGCCGAATTTCCAAACCTAGACATCACCGTACGCGGCGCGATCAGCATCGGTCGGCGGCTGCAAGATCCGCTAGCAGAACTCGTTAAGCTCGACCCCAAATCAATCGGTGTGGGTCAGTATCAGCACGATGTCGATCAAAAAAGACTAAAGCAAAAGCTAGATGACACCGTTGAAAGCTGCGTGAACTATGTAGGCGTTGACTTAAACACCGCCTCTAGAGAGCTGTTAGCGTATGTGTCAGGAGTGAGTTCGGCAGTGGCGAATAATATCGTTAGCTTTAGAGATGACGTGGGGCGGTTTTGCGATCGCAAAACGCTGCTAGAAGTCAGCAAACTTGGTCCCAAAGCTTATGAGCAAGCCGCTGGTTTTTTGCGGATTAGAGGCGGTGACAACCCACTAGACAATACTGCTGTCCATCCTGAGAGCTACGGCCTGGTCAAAGCAATGGCCAAAGATTTGCACCTGCCCTTAGAAAAAATACCTCAGGCAGGTGAACAGCTAAAACAGCTATCGCTAGAGAAATATATCAACGACAAAGTAGGCGAGCCTACGCTCAGAGATATCCTCAGCGAACTAGAAAAGCCAGGAAGAGATCCTAGAGCACAATTTACCTACGCAAAATTCGCCAGTGGTATCAACGAGATCAAAGACCTTCGCCCTGGCATGGTGCTAGAAGGCGTCGTGACCAACGTGGCTAACTTCGGTGCGTTCGTAGATATTGGCGTTCATCAAGATGGGCTAGTGCACGTATCTCAGATGGCCAACCGCTATGTGAGCGATCCTAAGGAGATTGTACAGGTCGGACAGGTAGTGAAGGTACAGGTAATGGAAATTCAAGAGAAGCTAAAGCGTATTAGTCTAAGCATGCGACTAGAGGCAAACAGGCATACAGATCAAGCTGCTCAAACTCACCCAGCAGACGCTACCAAGCTAGCCTCTAATCAAGTCGATCAGTCCAGCAGTGCCTCGTCTAGAAAACCTTCTCTCAAAAAGAAACAAAGCCATAGCAAGCTCAACTCCAATCAGCAGGCAAAGTCTAACCGTCCTGCTTTTAACCCAGAGGATCTAAAGAACAAATTTAACCGACGCAGGCCGTAGGTTTATGGCAAACCATTTGTAGCAGCGTCAGTCTCGGTTCATCTCTTGCTTTTACCTAACCGAACTGCTCAGCTAAAATTGTAAGTATCTCTTCCCATTTCAGTATTGACGAATACAACTCGGACCTACGGTGCATTGCATACTCTCGGTGTAGTAACCAGTTTTAGTGAACTTATTACACAACGCCGATCAGCGCTTTGACGATCCTACACATCTACTCAAAAGGGTAGAATTCTTGCCAGCAAATCGTTTCTGCATCAGCTGATTGCACTTTCTCCATCTCCTACTTTTAAATGTCCACTACCGGAGCTCGCTATGACTCCTGAATCGCAAGAGTTTCTCGCAACTTTCGTATCGGAATCCTATTACTACTGGGCTTCCGTTTTCATGCTGCTCATTCACGTTGGCTTTTTGGCCTACGAGGGAGGAGCCTCCCGTGCGAAGAATGTTCTAGCCACGATGGTCAAGAACTTACTTACCCTTTCCATAGTCGGTCTGACCTTCTTCTACTTTGGCTGGTGGGTATACAACGCCTTCCCGCTGTTTCCGCTTACGGGTGGTATCGTCGGCCCCTGGACCGATCCGAATATTGAAGGCGTAGCCGGGGAAGTACTCGGTCTTGTGCAAGCCTCGTATCCATGGTCTCCGTCTATGGGACCCAACATCGCCGATAACCTCACAGGTGTCTTCTGGTTTGCGTTTGCCCTATTCTCGATGACTACCGCTTCAATTCTTTCTGGCGCAGTAATCGAGAGAATTAAGGTCGGCGCATACGCAATTTTAGCCGTTGTCTTAGGGTCTTTTACCTGGGTGGTCGCCGCAGCCTGGGGCTGGAATCCCTACGGTTGGTTCTTTACTCAGTTTGGCTACCACGACTTTGGCTGTTCGGCCGTGCTACACGGTGTTGCTGGATTCTTTGCTTTGGGCGTTTTGATCAATCTGGGCCCACGTATTGGCAAATTCGATACCGAAGGTAGACCCAGAGCGATTTTGCCCCACAACCTACCGCTGACTATGGTGGGTTTGATGCTAATTTTTGTTGGATTCTATGCCTTCCTAGCCGCCTGCGTCATCTTCGTACCAGGTCAGACTAGCGAGATCACTATCTATGGCACGCCAATGACACTGGCTTCTATCGGCGTCAATACGACGCTAGCCTTGTGCTCTGGCATTGTCGGTGCCTACATTTCTTCCAAGGCCGATCCTTTCTACACCATATCGGGTGGACTAGCAGGCATCATTTCTGTCGGCGCAGGACTAGATCTGTACAGCCCTGCGGTTGTAATTTTGATCGCCTTTATCGGCGCTTATACAATGCCATTTGTGGGTCGTGCAGTCGAGAAAGCAGGAATCGACGATGCGGTCGGAGCCTTTGCGGTCCATGGCTATTGTGGTGTGATTGGCGCGATGGCGGTAGGCGTGATGGCTATTGGCTATCCGCAGGGTGATGGGATTCCGCTGACTGGCTTCATCGGTCAGCTAGTCGGTACGCTTGTTTGCACTATTATCTTAGGGTTCATTCCAGGATATGGCGTGAGCTTTGTGCTGAGCAAGCTAGGAATGCTACGAGTCTCGCAAGAGGAAGAAATCAGCGGACTAGACCTAGCAGAGTACGGACTAAAGGGCTATCCAGAGTACCCGATTGTAGTAGAACAGAACGGGACGGCGCCTTTGCCTCCGGTTATGTCATCTTCGCAGACCAGTCCCCAAGTCTAGCGGACAGAATCCAGGAGATAGATCTAGGAGGTAAAACTCCAAAGGAAGACGTTTCAAAATGCTGAAGAGGTCAATCTATTATGTCTAGTCCATTTTCGACGATAGAGGAGTTTAACGCTGCCATTGATGGGCCTACGGAAGGGGCAATCTACACCTTTGCCAATGCGCCTGCCATCAACATGATCGCACTCATCGTTGCGGTTGGGATATTTGTCTGGTTCATTGTTGCCTCCTATACAACTCACGCCGAGCCGCCTTCTGTTGATAAATCACTTGAGCGGTTGAGTTCATTCATTGTGATTGGCTTGCTGTCTTTGGTAGCTGCTGATTATTCTAGGTCTATTCATTCTGATCAGACAACTACAGCCTCTACTCCAGCTAGGGCCGCTCAATCTACGAGCAGGGCCGCGCCGCTGGCCCTGCTGGGTATGGTTGGAATCGGACTACCTAGCCGACGTCGATCCAAAGCGCATCCTGGCGGAAGTGTAAACAATAAGCAAGCAAAGCGTCGGAAAAAGCGAGGATCGCGATCACGCAACTACCTACGCTAGCGCTTTTACTGCCGATCTTTTTTACTCCCAAGTCCTACTCTGCGTTTCTTTGATACTTTAAGAAGCGCAGTTTTTTTCTTTTCTCTGTTAAAGCCAAGAAGCGTGCGTCTAAACAACATGCTGACTATGTATCAATACGCCGTATGGGAATAGCATAGAGGCACAGCATGCTATGTCCCTACGGGAAGGCTACGATCCGAAACTATGGTTGCATTACAGACACAGCAAACTCCACTCGTTACCCCCAAACAAATAGAACAGTTCCGAAAAGAGGGCTTTCTAGTGATTGAAAATCTTTTTCCGTTAGAGCAGGTAGAACAGCTCTTGCAGCGGTTTGATTCGCTCTATGCTGGAGAGTTTGAAACGGGGATCTATCCAGATGAATGGCACTGGAATCCTCATCTAGGTCGCTCGGAGGTAGCAGGACAAATGACTGGGGTATGGCGATGCGATCGCACCCTAGCCAAACTCGTCATGTCCGAAAAAGCAGGACAGATTGCCGCCCTCTTGGAAGGTTGGTCAGGTACTAGGCTGCTGACCGATGGCCTCTGGCAAAAGCCGCCCAACGCCAAAGAGACCACCCTGCACCAAGACTCGATGTACATCAATTCGCATACCCCCGTCGGTGAGACAACAACCTGCTGGGTCGCGCTGAGCAACGCATTTCCAAGTGCCAGCAGCATCGAGTATGTCCCCGGTTCCCACACCTGGCCCAGATCAGAGGCAGTGCCAGAATTTCATAACAAAGACAAAAGCTATCTATCCCAAATGGAAGCCGCCGCCGCCCAGGCTGGAGAGCAAAATCCCCAGGTAGTGCAAATGGATCTCAAGCCAGGCAGCTGCGTTTTTCATCACGGTAATATCTGGCACGGCTCAGGTAAAAACACGGTAGAGGTCACCCGCCGCAGTCTAGTGATTATTCACGTTCCGGCAAATTCAGAATTTCAAGAGGCAGATTCATACATTCCGGGCGGCTACATTGCGGCTAAGTATCGTCGGCATGGAGACAACAGAATGGATGAGAGTTTCTTTCCGATTGTCTGGCGAGAAGATGGCTATCGAACGCCGTTCTTGAAAGGCTACCAGTGATGAGATATCGGTGAAGAAATTCCGGTGAAAAGATCCCAATGAAGACCTCAGTCAAAATATCAGCCGAGCAGAAGACGCTATTTCACAAGCAGGGCTATCTGATAGTCAATGATTTGCTGGATGAAACGCAGGTATCGACAGTAATCGAACGGTGCGATCGCCTCTTCCGGACCCAGTTTGAAACTGGCATCTATCCTGACGAATGGTACGGTCGACCGGGCCCTAGTCAGCCGAATGCTACTCGGCAGATGACAGGGCTATGGCGGTGTGATCGCACGCTCGCGAGTATTACGCTTTCGAGTGCGATCGCCCAGCTCAACGCCAGCCTCATGGGCTGGACTAGCGCCCGCTATGGCCTAGACACCTTCTGGGCTAAGCCACCCCATGCCCCCGAACTATACTTCCACCAGAACAACACCTACGTCAGCGCTATCGACCCGCCGAGCGCACCGACATGTTGGATTGCGCTCAGCCACTGCACTGCTGATGCTGGCACTCTAGAGATTGTCCCCTACTCTCATCAGTGGCCAAATTCTTCTGGTGCTAGTGCAACAGAGGATGAAATTCGCTTCCTCCACAATCCCAAAGAAGACTATCGCACGCCACTTTGGAATGCTACCGCTGCTGCTGGTTTACAAAAAGCGGAGATCATCCCTATAGAGCTGTCTCCAGGTAGCGCCGTTTTCCTTCACGGCGATCTTTGGCACGGCTCCAGTCGCAATCCGAGCGATACGAAGAATCGTCAGAGCCTGTCTATCACCAGTTTGCAAGGACAGGCAAAATACCAGCCATCCGGCTGCAGTAACGGCTATATCTTTGAGCGCTATCGATTGATGAATTCTTTAGAACTCCATGAGAGCTTCTATCCTGTTCTGTGGAGCGAGCAAAACTATAGAACGCCTTTTTTAGCAGACTATTGCCAGGATGCCTCAGCTTTTTGAACAAAGCAATCTTATGACTTTTTCTAAAACGCTACGCCTTGCCAGCTTTGATGTAGGCACCGACGATCTGCGCTGGTGGGCGCCTGAGCTATTGGAGCGCTATCCAGGAGGTTTTTATGAGATGCACCAGCAGCTTTTTGATGAAGTGTGTGCTCGTAGCACCTCAACAGACTTGGGGGATGTGGCGATAGACGGCGTCGAACTGATCAAATTTGAACCTCGAAAGGCTCACTATCCAACCGATGAAGCGCTCGCTAGTCTAGATGGAGTCGTCATCTCTGGCTCTGCCAGCGGCGCTTATGACCAGGATGATTGGATCGTGCGGCTGTGCGAAGTTATTCGAGACTATCATCAGCGACGGATCAAGCTTTCAGGGTTTTCTTTTGCGCCTCAGATTGTCGCCGAGGCGCTAGGTGGAAAGGTAGAACCCAATCCGCCAGGAACGGAGCTTTCTGTGGTGACGATCAACCTAACGCCGATAGCGAGGCGCTATTTTGGCACGGAGCGGATGTCTTATCGTATTCAGGTGCATCACAATGACGGGGTCACTCAGCTACCGGCTGGTGCGGTCTCTTTGGGGACTAGCGGCGTAACTGAACATTTGGGCTGGATGCTAGGCGGTCATATTTTGGTGTTCTCCGGGCATCCAGAGTACTCCCGCGATCCGTGGGTACTAGAGCAGATGATGCTGGCCGAAAGACGCGATCGCCTCGTCCCCGCTCAGCTGATCGACTTTGGCCTACAAACTCTGTGGAGTCCAACAGACTATCTCTGGCAAACTCAGCAGCAGCTAAGATTCTTTTTAGGACAGCTTTCATTGGATTGATGGAGACAATTACTCTCTTCGGAGGTGTGCGAAAGTACGTTGCAATATGCTAATAAAGTAGCCGTTGGTAGCTGTCGCTAGTAACATCTGCAAACCGAAGAGCAAGAGAACTGTTTAGCAATGATAAACACTGTAAAATCCACTGCCCAAAACGTACTAGGAGAGCCTTTAGAAAGTTGTTGCACTTCTCCGATGACAGGTTTCTATCGAGATGGTAGCTGCCATACTGGGGCTCAAGATCGAGGCGTCCATGTGGTCTGTGCCCAGCTTACAGAAGCTTTCCTAAGCTATACAAAAGCGCAGGGAAACGATCTAAGTACACCGCAGCCTGCATACAACTTTCCAGGACTGAAGCCCGGAGACAAATGGTGCCTATGCGCAGCCCGCTGGAAAGAGGCGATGGATGATGGTGTTGCACCGCCAGTCGTATTGGCCTCTACTCACGAAGCAGCGCTAAAGCACGTTAGCTTGGCCGATCTAAAGGCTCACGCTGCTCAATAGCCAACTCAACAGTAGGATTTTTCTACGCGGCTGAGGTTCAATCCGGCGGCTACTCGCGCAAAATCCGTTTACAGCAGGTCATATTGTTCCTTTTTTCCATTTCCCCTTCTCGCATATTCCTTTTTCACAATTGTCATACCAAAATTCCTTGATAGCATGGCCGAATTTCTAACCGGACCCAAAAGATAGCAACTAAATATGTTAATGGGATACTCTGACTAGCAGCTCAGTGATTTCTCGTAGCTAGATTTCTCGCAACTATCAAGGGTCTTACTTATGTTTGGTCAAAATAACTATGTAAACGGCGTGATCGCTCTTTCCACTACGCTGGCCACTACGCTGGCTTTAGGCGCATCAATTACGCTACCAGTCGCTGCCCAGTCTAACCCCGCGGCCCGCTTCATGGACGTCAGCAGCGATTACTGGGCCAACCCCTACGTGCAGGCACTCACCGAAGCTGACATTATCAGTGGCTTTCCAGATAGCACCTTCCGCCCAGACCAGCAGATGACCAGAGCCCAGTTCGCCGCGATTCTCAACAGTGGCTTTCCTATCGATGCCGTCAGAGACCCAGTTGCATTTAGCGATGTGCCAGCCGATCACTGGGCCACGAACGCCATCGCATCTGCCTATTCAAGAGGATTTTTGAGCGGCTATCCAGACGGTACGTTTGGGTTGGATCAGCCAATCACCCGGCTAGAAGTATTGTTATCACTAGTTAGTGGACTAGGCATTGATACAGCTAGCGCAGACATTTCGACGCTTCAGTCGTTTACCGATAGCGAAGCAATTCCCGGCTGGGCAGTAGAGGCGATAGCCGCTGCGACCACTAGCGATCTGGTCGTGAACTATCCAAACGTGCGCCAGCTCAACCCCTCGCGTAATGCCACTAGGGCGGAGATTTCGGCGATCGCCTATCAGGCTTTAGTCAACAGCGGTAGGGCTAGCGCGATCGCCTCACCCTACCTACCTGACGTCACAGTTGCAATCATAGAAGACCCCACTGCAGAAGACCCTACTGCAGAAAACCCCACAGAAAGCGAATTTTCTGAGCTAGTTGCCTCACTTGACAGCAGCGATCCTGATATTCGCAGAGCCGCTGCCGATCAGCTAGCAGCGCAGGGAGCTAGAGCCGTTCCCGACCTGGCGATCGCGATCCAGTCAGACAATACCGAGACCCAAGAAGCCGCGGCCTACGCACTAAATGAAATCGGACCCGAGGCCGCTGCTGCTACACCCACCCTGCTAGAAGTCATCCGCGATGACGATGAACTAGTTCGCGCGCTAGCTACCAGCACCCTTGCCCAAGTTGGCTTAGAGCAGAGCGTCCTGATCAATCTACTAACAGCCTCTATCACTAACGAGTCTGGTCTAGTCAAAGACATCGCAGCTGACGCCCTGGTTAATATTGGTTCCGACGCCGTACCAGCACTGGGCAACCTGCTACAAAACGAAGCCGTCAACGACCTTGCCAAGCAGACAGCCGCTACGCTAATTGGCGATATCAACCAAGTCGATCAAATCGACGACATCGTTCTACAGTCCGCTATTCCTATCCTCGCTGAGACCCTTAACGACGGCGATAGCGAAGTCCGTAAAGCGGCAGCCTCTGCCCTAGGAGACTTTGGCCCCTTGGCAGACGTTGCCATTCCAGCCTTGTCGCTAGCGCTAACTGGCGAAGAACCCGACATCAGCAAAACCATTGCCACCAGTCTCACCAAGATTGGCCAGCAGTCTGTACCCGGTCTGACCGAAGCCCTCAACGACGACAATTCGCTTACTCGGCTATACGCAGCCGACGCCCTGTGGACCCTAACCGAAGATAGCAGTCTAATCTTGCCGACCTTAGTCTCTACCCTTTCTGACGGCACCGTCGAAACTCGCGAACTCGCCGCCCTCGGTCTTACCTACCTAGGTCGCCAGGCCAGTCCCGCACTACCTGATCTCCGTGGCCTACTCGGTGACGACAACGACCGCATTGTCGATATCGCCCAGCTTGCCCTGCTAATTCTAGGCAATCGCAATGAACCCGCCCCAGACCTGGGCTTTTTGAGAACAGACGCAGAGAAGGTAGACTCAGTACCAGCGATCGCCCAAGTAGTCAGCCAACTCTGGCGCAGACAATAATCCTCAATCCTCTCGCTTCCCCAACCCCCATCTCTCACTCCCCATCCCCTACCCCGGCGGCTGAGCGCAGCCGAAGCCCATGTCCACTGGCTCATCAAAAGTCTCCATCTACGCAGCCATGGCAGCGAATGTCGCTATCGGCATCGCCAAATTTACCGGAGCCTACATCAGTGGCAGCTCAGC
>JBCCOH010000026.1:0-48140 GCA_039111275.1 Cyanobacteria bacterium P01_D01_bin.1
AGGACTGCCTCGATGTCGGTAGATTGACGAATGGCTTGGATCGTTTTCCTGAGTAGACGCTGCTGCTGAGCGGTGCGATCACCATATCCATTCTCATCAATCTTTTCAGAGAAATCACTCTCAGACATAGACATGGTGTTATCCGTAGATGATGTAGTATCCGCAGCGGCATAAACACTGATATTGGGTAGTTATTATTAACAGAAGCTCAATAGCATTTGAAAAGTTTGTTTGTAGAATCGAATTTTTAATACATATGCCGACGCATATGAAAATAATTCCCAAAGCTACTGAGCGCGGACGCCAATACTTCAGTTCCTTTCTCGTATCATTGTCTATTTATGAGCTATCTGTGAAACACAACGTAAAGCCATAGAGTGAAATCTATCTGTAGAATACAGTGTCGCCCAACAGAGTCAGACATGCTGACGTACACCTTGCGGCAGTACAGATGACAGCCGTATAGCAACAACAAATACAACAACAGATTTGTATCTACTGTTGTATCTTTCGTGCTCTCGCAATCGTGAGAGCAAAAGAACAGCTTGACTTAAAGTGGTAATGACAGCCTCACTGCCTGATGCGAAGCAAAAGACTTTTTGTCTAAGCGTCTTCTTTTTTGCGAAAAACACTACGGTGCTGGCTGCCTAGTTGAGAGGTAGAAGCACTAGGCGAGTGATATTCTCAGGCTCTGTGTATCGAGTCTCACCTTGTCAAGCTTTATACACAGAGCCAAGTCATTAATACAAAGCCTAGCAATCTACACCCAAGCAATCTATATCCAAGCAATCTGCACAGAGATAAGCAATCAGTGACAGAACCTTCAGTACACGCTTTCAGTACACCGTGACACCTGCCGTATCACTTTTACAGAGGCTACTCTATGCCAAAAACTTGAGAAGCCTCACGTTTACAGGCGATAGAGATATACTTTTTTTGGCAAGCGTGTTAGCTAGAGAGCACACTTGTAGAGTCTCTCGCTCATGTTTTCGTCAATCTTGGCTATTGAGATTAGACTGCTTTTGGTGGTAGCTACTGTTTGACTGTTAGTTGACAAGTTGTCTGCTCAAGTGATCCGTTCGCTAGCCTGTCCCGTGGCTAGTGCGATCGCCTGCGGAAAGATTAGATGCTCTTGTACCTGGATTCTGGCCTGCAAGGTCTCCACGCTGTCGTTTGCCAGTACCGGAACCGCTGCCTGCATAATGATTGGGCCACTATCGACAATTAGCTCCACATGGTGAACGCTACAGCCCGTGATTCTGACTTTGGCCGCTAGAGCCTGTTCTATGGCGTGAGTCCCTGGAAAGCTGGGCAGCAAACTAGGGTGAATATTCAAGATCTGATTTGGAAATGCAGAGATCAAGCGCTGTGTGACTCGCCGCATCCAGCCCGCCATCACCACCCAGTTCACCCCAAAGTCTTGAAATGTGCTAACGATGGCCTCGTCTAGCTGCTCTCGGCTATCAAAAGTGCGATGGTTTAGAAGCTTGGCCGGAATACCCAGACGATTTGCTCTATCGACGACTTTCGCCTTTGGGTTGTTGTAGATGACCACTTCGATGCTGGCGTCGAGAGTCCCGGCGGTAATGGCAGATGCGATCGCCTCAAAGTTGCTGCCGCTGCCTGAGGCCATAATGCCGAGCTTGACTGGTGGCCGCTTAGCTGCTGGGCGGGTGGCTGGGTGGCTAGTGACTAGGGGAGAGATGAGAGCAAAGGGAATGGGAGGCATAGCTTAGAGAGGGTAAGTTCTATGTGATAACACTGAAATTTGGTGGATGATGTCCTGGTTAAATCAAGGATGATTTATATTTTGAAGGCTAGATTGGGCACCCTATCAATACGCAATCTTTGTCAGCTGTGTAATGAGCTTATCAACCAGTCCGTTTGAATTGATTCTGAATTGACTGCTATGTGGAAAATGCTGGATGCGATCGCTCAGCCGGTCTATGTAAAGACTGCTAAGCATGAATGGATCTACGTTAATGAAGCCGGTGCGGCGCTAGTAGGACTGAGCGCTGAAGCAATTGTCGGTCGCAGCGAAGCCGATTTTTTGCCTGAGCAGTTGGCCTCGCTACTGGTGCAACAAGACCGGCTGTTTTTTGAGACTGCGCAGCAAAGCGACACGCCGCTAACTTTCCAGACTAGTCACGGCGATCAGCGGCTGATTGGCCATCGCCGCCTGTTCAACCTAGAGAATGTGCCTAGTGAGAATGTGGCCAGTGAGGATGTAGCCAGTGAGAACGGGTTCGGTAGAACAGGTGCGATTGATAGAGTAGGTGCGGTGCTAGTGAATACGTTGCAGGACGTCACTGCCATAGCGCATGCACATCAAGAGAATTTTGCTCTGTATCAGCAGCTGAAGGAGAACCGGGCTGAGCTGGACAAGGCGCGAGATCTGGAGTCTACGCTAAAGCGGATTACCGATCGAGTTAGAGACAGTCTAGACGAGCAGCAGATTCTACAGACAGCCGTTGACGAGCTAGTGGAAGTGCTGAACGCAAAAGCTGCAAATACAGCGCTCTATGACCTAGAGCAAGGGACTTCGACGGTGTTGCATGAGTGCGCGGCAGGACTGGCACCGATGCGGGGACGGGTGTCTTCGTTGGAGGCATATCCTGAGGTCTATCAGTTGTTGTTGGCTGGCCAGTATCTACAGTTCTGCTCTATTTTTCCGAATCCGGAGCGGGGCCGAGTCTCTATGTTTGCCGCGCCAGTCAAGGACGATCGAATTGTGCTGGGCGACCTGTGGCTGATCAACGACAAAGAAAGATGTCTGACTGAGTCGGAAATTCGGCTGGTGCAGCAGGTGACTAACCAGTGCGGCATTGCGATTCGGCAGGCTCGTCTCTATCAGGAGTCGCGGTCTCAAGTCCGCGAGTTAGAGCGCGTCAATACGCTAAAAGATGATTTTCTCAGTACGGTTTCTCATGAGCTGCGTACGCCGGTAACTAGTATGCGAGTCGCCTTGCAAATGATGGGCATTGCCTTGCAGCAAGACTGTGGTATCGATGAAGAAGAATTGAAGGAGCCGCAGATTGAGAAGGGCAGGATAGCACGCTACTACAGCATTTTGAACGAGGAGTGCGAGCGCGAGATTAGCCTGATTAATGACCTGCTCGATCTACAGCGACTAGATGTGGGCAATCATCCGATGATGATACAGCCAATTGATATTTCCACTTGGCTGCCCAGCTTGGTCAATAGCTTTAGACCAAGAGCTATCAATCGTCAGCAAGAGCTGATGCTGACAATTAATGATAACCTGCCTCAGCTCAGCTCTGACCTGGCTAGCATCGATCGAATCATGTCAGAGCTGATCAATAACGCCTGCAAGTA
The DNA here is from genome assembly GCA_039111275.1 of Cyanobacteria bacterium P01_D01_bin.1. Classification (GTDB taxonomy): domain Bacteria; phylum Cyanobacteriota; class Cyanobacteriia; order Phormidesmidales; family Phormidesmidaceae; genus Phormidesmis. Next base: position 3,337 of record JBCCOH010000026.1, read on the forward strand.
CACACCGCCTGGGCATGCCATTTTAGTGGAGGTGGCTGGCAAATCTTGTTTAATGCAGATCTCTGTGACCAATACAGGCGTAGAGATTGCCGAAGAAGAGCGCGATCGCATCTTTGACAAATTTTACCGAGTCCCTAGCGCTGACCCATGGAAGCAGGGGGGAACTGGTCTAGGATTAGCTTTGACTCAGAAGCTAATTTCGCATCTAGAAGGCAGCATCACCGTCAATAGCGGTATGAACAAGACAACTTTTACAGTCGAGCTACCGCTAAAGCACTCGGAGGCCAGAACGCTTTAGCGACGAGTGTATTGAATGGCACTAGACGAATAGGCTGACCTGAAACAGATTTATAGATTTGTGTAGCTGCATCACCCAAACAGCGTTTGCGGTAGAACCTCAGCGTTATAAATGACTGGCTGCTCGTAATCTGGTCTGCTGTGCCCTCAGCAGAAGCGTTTCAAAGTGAAAAAGACAGCCTCATGCTTATCTAGCGCTTGCTTGTGTCATAGCCTGTTGAGCGGAGCCATAGTGCTGTGTGGTTTCCTCTGCGGACTCCCCGGTGTCGCTCAGCCAAATATCGACCCTGGTCAGATTTCTACGTTGGTCGCTCAGACTGACAGTGAGTTAGAGACGCGAGTTAGGCAGCTGGAGGAGGAGGGAAAAGCCTATCTGCTAGCAGAGGAGTTTCAACTGGCGATCGCATCCTTTCAAGAGGCGCTCGCCATTCGTCAGCAGCAAGGTGACCGCTCAGCAACGCTTCTCTCGCTGACAGGTTTGGGCGACGCTTACGTTGGCCTGAGCGATTATCCTCAAGCGATCAATGCTTATGAGGAATCGTTAGCGGTCATCCGCGAACTAGGTATTCCATTTTGGGAAATCTCGGCACTGATCAATCTTGGCCAAGTGGCTCTAGCTTCAGGTGATGCGACCGAAGCGCTGCGCTATGCCCAGCAAGGGCTATCAATGGCCGGGCAAACCGAAGATACTCTGTCCCAAAGCAAAGCGCTGTATTTGATAGGCAGTGCTCAGTCAGCGCTAGGTAACTCTGCCGAGGCGATCGCTGCCTACGAGCAAAGCCTGCTAATTGCACAAGAACTAGAAGAACTAGAGCTAGAAGCCAATGTCCTCCTCGGTCTGAGTAACGTATACGAATCACGCGGTAACTACCAGGAAGCCATAGTTTACTCAGAACAAATCCTACCGCTAGCCCGCGAAGATGGTAGACCACTCTCTCAAGTTGTGCCATTGACGACTCTTGCAAACCTACATAGATATATGGGGGACTATCCTCAAGCGCTCAGCTATTACAAACAAGCATTAGCAACCGCGCAGACCTCTACAAGTCCTATCGCCCGGCGTTTTCAGGCTTATACCTTGGTTGGTCTTGGCTCCGCGTATGCCTCGCAAGGTTCAATAACTGAAGGTATTCTCTTGATTGAACAAGCAATTCCTATTGTTGCTGAACTCAATAATTCGGAGATCGAAGCAAATCTCAAAAATGCACGCAATATCGTGCAAAGTCTCCTAGGAAATTATTCGGAGGCATTAGTTGGGTACTATCAAATACTGACCTCTGCCGAAAATACTGAAGATATGTCGCTACGAGCTAGCACCTTAGAAGGCATTGGCGCTATCCACCTTCTACAGGGAAAGTTTCCAGAGGCACTCGGCTACTTCAATCGGGCACTAGCCATAGCTCAAGAACTTGGTGATCGTATCGGCGAGGCAAATATACTCGGAGATATTGGAGAAGTTTATCTTTATCTGAGTGACTATCCGCAAGCACGACGTTATCAAGAGAAAAGTTTGGAGCTTGCTCGAGAACTGGGTAGTGAGCAGTTAGAAGCTGAAGCACTGACCTATCTAGGCACCGCCTTAGCGAGCGAAGGCGACTATGGAGCTGCGCTAGACTCTCTTGAACAAAGTTTAGCGATTCTTGAACAGGTGGGTAGTCAGTTCACCAAAGCCGAAGCCCTACTCGCCATTAGCAACGTCCACCTAGTCGCGGGCGACTATTCTCGGGCGTTAGGCTATCGCGAACAGATGTTGGAATTTGCCTACGATACGGGGATAGATCTCGCTAAGGCGATCGCATTAGGGGAAATGGGTCAGTTCTATAGTCGCCTGGGGAGCTACGACCAAGCGCTTGACTATTTTGAACAAAGCTTGAGCATCATGCGTAGTACGGGTACCCAGCTGGCCGAAAGCGAACTACTGGCTGAAGCTGGCGGTATCTACGAGAAAACAGGTCGCTACGAGAAGGCTGCTAGCAGCTATCAGCAAAGTCTCGTCATTTCTCGTAAAATTGGCAGCACAGAGCTAGAAGCAGTCGCTCTGCATGGCCTGGGTAGCATCGAGCATAAACTAGGTCAGTACGATCAGGCGTTTGTCTATCAAACAGAAAGTTTAGAGCTGATGCGCTCTATTGGTAATCGTACGGGCGAGGGTAGAGGGCTGATTTCGCTGGGTGGACTAGCGCGTGATCGCCAGCAAACCGCAGCCGCCTTAGAATATACTCAGCAAGGACTTGCCATTGCCAAAGAGACAGGCGATCGCCCTAACAGCGCCCTTGCTCTTAGTACCATCGGCGACATTTTCGCTCAGCAAAACCAGCCCGAGCTAGCCATCGTCTTTCTAAAACAAGCCATCAACCAATACGAGCTAGTTCGCACCGATAACCGCCTACTAGACGACGAGCTGCAAAGCACTTACACAGACACTGTCGCCAATACCTACCGCACACTGGCCGATCTGTTGCTTCAGCAAAACCGCATTCTCGAAGCGCAACGTGTGCTTGACTTACTCAAAGTACAAGAGATTCAGGACTACTTGAGCACTGTACGTGGCAATGCAACCACCGCTAGCGGTATAGATTTCTATCAGCCTGAACAGTTGATTCTAGAGCAATACAACAATCTTCAATCTTCCGCTATTGATATTGGTAGGCAGCTCGCACAGCTCAACGAAAAAGAACTCACTAGCAGCCTCACCGCCGAAGAAGACGCGCAGCGAGCCGAACTGTATAGCCTTGAAAAGTCGATTCGACAGCAGTTTGTAGACTTCGCGCAGAGCCCGGAAATCGAGACATTTCTCTCCCAAATCGCTAACACAGAAGACACGCTCTCTCTCGATAGCTTAGACAGCCTGCGCGACAATCTCGAAACCATCAACGCAGCGCTAATCTATCCGCTAATCTTGGATGATCGAATCGAGCTAGTCATCACCACGCCAGACTCCCCTCCCCTGCGCCGAACAGTCGAAAACGTCAGCCGCAGCGAACTCAACGCCGCCATCTTGACCTTTCGCAGCGCGCTACAAGACCCTAGCTCAGATGCCAAAACGCCCGCCTATCAACTCTATCGCTGGCTAATCGAACCGCTCGAAGCCGATCTAGCAAATGCTGGCATAGATACTATTCTCTACGCACCGGATGGACCGCTACGCTACGTTCCACTTGCGGCTCTCTATGACGCACCTTCAAGTTCACAGCAGAACGAGGGTCAGTGGCTAGCCGAGCGTTTTCAAGTCAACAACATTACCGCGACCTCTATCCAAGAACTAGACACGCAGCCCTTTACTGAACCTCGTGTGCTGGCGGGTGCTTTTGCCGATACTCAGCTCTCTTATAGCGTGCCAGTGGGTGAGCAAACCGCAACTTTCTCGGGTCTTCCATTTGCCGGAGTGGAGGTCGCGGCGCTAGCAGATACGCTGCCCAATACGTCTACCTACACAGACGAAAGCTTTAGCCTAAAAGCAATAGAGCCTAGGCTGAATAATTTCAATATCGTTCACTTTGCGACTCATGCGGCGCTGGTGCCTGATGATGCGGGTGATAGCTTTATTTTGTTTGGCAATGGCGATCGCCCCACCCTCAGAGATATCAAAAGCTGGTCTTTGCGAGACGTAGACCTAGTGGTACTAAGCGCTTGCGAAACCGGACTCGGTGGCTTCGATAACAACGGCGAACAAATTTTGGGACTAGGCTACCAATTTCAAGCGGCAGGGGCTCGGGCGGTAATTTCTTCGTTGTGGCAAGTCGACGACGGCGGCACTCAGATTTTGATGAATGCGTTTTACCTAGCGCTGCAAAATGGCTATTCCAAAACAGAAGCGCTGCAGCGGGCTCAGCAGGCGGTAATCGAAGGTGATTTGTCGCCAACAGGAGACTCACGCGGCGCTAGTTTGTATGTTATCGATACCGGCACTGGTGAACCTATTGATGTAAAAGGCTCTATCGATCATCCTTACTATTGGGCACCGTTTATTTTGATCGGTAACGGTCTGTAGCTGATTCGGCCTACTGCCCACTTTGACCCATTTACCAATAGGTCAGTTAACTGTACTGATTCGAATAACTGTACTGATTCGAAAGCAGAGTATCAATTGTTCAGATCATTGAGTCATCAGAAGGTCGCTAACGGCTTCAAGGTCCTTAATCCGTCTCCGCAAAATTTGCTAACTGTTCAAAAGGCTTTGCACCCAATTCTTATCTTCTGGCGATAAAGTAGGTAGCGCTACTTCGCGTGTGTAGTCGATATGTCGGTCGTACCTTTCACCAGAGAAAACAAAGCCCTAAACCAGAAGGTTCAGGGTTACGGCAAATCATCAAATGCCAGGAGGCGGACTTGAACCGCCGACACGAGGATTTTCAATCCACTGCTCTACCAGCTGAGCTATCCCGGCTTGCGCTTTTTGCGCCTAACTAAGTTAGCAAAATAGGGGGACGGTAGCAAGCCATTTTTTGGGGTGCGCTGTTGTTCTTTTTTGGTAGCACACCCCTCGAAATGTCTCTGTTGTCAAGCCTTCTGAATTATCTACTTTGTCTGCGCGATTTTGTCTGCGCGATGTGGCACTTACCTAGAATTCAATCGGACGCAAGCGAGCAACTTTGATAGAGAAGGGGCCGGAACCTTCTCCTGCGTAGGCGCGCACGCGAATAGTATACTTCCCAGCTTCGCTAATGCGAGCGAACAGTAATGAATTGGTGCTGCCGTCGGGGCCGTCGTCGTTTTCACTGACGGTGATGCCATTGGAGTCCATCAGCATCACGAGCGTGTCGAACTCTTCTGAAACGGCGTCAACAGTGATTTGGTCGCCTGCTTCTAAGTCGACAACGTAGTCTTTGGCAAAGCCGCCAAGACCTGTAGGAATGTCGCTAGCAGATAGAGTATCGTTGACTTCCTGCCCATCTAAGGTAGGCGGATTGTAGAGCTCGGCAGCAGCCCTGCTCGTGCCAAGACTTGTAGCTAGTAGAAAGGCCGGAACTGAGAGAGCTAGAGATTTGATGAGTTTCATAGAATTCGGCTAGGTAGCGTTAAGTCGACGGGAGAGCAGTCGTTGTGGTGACAGAAAACTAGAGAATGAGTCTACGATTGAGCAGGTGGCTTTGATTAAGTAAGTTGCGCTGAGTCTCTCTAGAGAGAAGTAGAAGGTGCGTCCTTATAATAGTCGTCTGCGCCAATAGTTTCATTCTTCCCCTGTTCGTTGATGCATCCAGACTTTTTATTGTATTGACAGACTCTAGCCCACAGTTTGGCTCGGCTGCCTTGTGGCCCGGTGGAAAAGATGACGCGATCGCCGCCTGCTGCGCCAACCATGATTTTGACACTGCAGATAGGACACGTTTGAGTAGTAGGGTCTGCCATAGTCCGTTTAGAATGAGCGGTTAGAACAATTTGTCGTCTAGCGTAGCAAACGGACGCGGAAGCGTAATTTAAGAACTTTGTACCTCGCTCAATGTACCTCGCTCAATCTAACACTCAGTCAACAGCGGCCTTAGAAAGTATTGAACGAAAGTACTAAACTGCCTATGCCTTCCTCTCGCAACCAACCAGACGTAGCACCCGCCTCACTCAAACGGCTACAGCAAATGAGCCACGTTTTAGATAAGGCGATCGCCATTCCCGGCTCCAATATCCGAGTGGGCCTCGATCCGATCTTAGGACTGCTCCCAGGCGGCGGAGACGTCATCACCGGGCTACTTTCTGTCTACATCGTCTTTGAAGGTGCCCGTATGGGCCTGCCTGCCTCTACGCTAGGACGAATGGGCTTCAACATCTTGCTCGACGTACTCAGCGGCATGGTGCCCGTACTAGGCGATCTGTTTGACGTGGGCTGGAAGGCAAACAGCCAAAACGTAGCGCTAATCGAAAAACATGTAGCCGCCCCTGAGCCTAGTCGAGCCGCAGACAAGGTATTTGCATTCTTGGTAATCGCGGCGCTAATTGCGCTAATCATTGGTGTAGCTGCACTCTCCGTGTGGGCGATCGCACAGCTATGGACAGCTCTCTCTAGATAGGTCAATAAGCACCTTCCAATGGACTGCCAGCACCAGAGCGCTAGCGCCATGCCATAATGATTCGTCCTCCAATCAGTCCGGCTCCCCCACTCCCCTTCTCCCTCAACTCCCTACCACCTCCCCAGGTACATCGATGACGACCGCCGAGCAGTTCACCGTAGACATCTCCGACTCTGACCAGTCAGTAGATTTGGGGATTGCGGTACCAGCGGCGGATAGCGATCTTTCTGACTACGAATTTCATCAGCGAGTGGAGGTCGCCTGGCAGGTGTGCGATCGCTTTGATCTGCAAACCGACATCTGGCGGGGACGAATTTTGCGGGCGGTGCGCGATCGCGAAAAAAGAGGTGGTCCCAACAGCGCCAATACCGCTGCTAGTGGCGCTGATGACACCAAAGCCCTGACCGAAAACGCCAGCTCAAAAAGCAGCGGCTCCGGCTTTCTAAACTGGTTAAAAGACAGAGATGTCAGCAAGAGTCAAGCCTATGTATTAATTGATCTAGCCAACAGCGCCGATCAGATGCTAGAAGACGGCCTGATCGAAACCCAAGATGTCAACCGATTTAGCAAACGCGCTTTTATAGAGACCGCCGGAGCTTCCCCAGAAGTTCAGCAGATCGTCAGCGAAGCCGCCCGCCGAGGCGATCAGATCACTCGTAAAGAGGTCCGCAATCTGACCGACGAATGGACTGCTATGACTTCTGATCTGGTCCCCGACTCCGTACGCGCCAAGGTCTCTGACCAGACCATTCCGACTCGCTATCTGACGCCGATGGTTAGGGAAATGCAAAAGCTGCCGCCTAGCCATCAGCAAACCCTGAAAAACGAAGTCGATGAGAGTCCTGATGTCGACACCCTCAAGCAAGTCACCGCCGAAGCCAAATACCTATCTCGCTACATAGAAGCGGCGAGCCAGGTGCAGTCGCTAGATCCTGAGCAGGTAAACCTGGAGCTGGCGCTAGACGAAGCGCTCAGAGTTGGCTGCCTAAACTCTACTGCCGATCTGGTGAATCAGGCGACTCAGCTAGAGCAGGCCGCCGTCAGACTCTACACCGCTTGGAAACGAATGAATAAGCTATCGGACCGGGTGTATGTCGATAGTGGCGAGAGTACGCCGAACTTGCGATCGCTCCTTTCAGCATTGAGTCCTTTGTGCAGTGAGCTGATCGAAATACAGCTGGGTGAGGCCAGTAGCGCTACGGCTAGGCAAATCAGGCTGCGGATGCTCTCAGATGAGATGACAGCAGAGGAAACGACACCAGAGGAAATCAGCGCATGAGGATGAGGAGCGTCTGCACAAAAAAAGGTGTAGATAGCGCTTCATATACGCAACTATCGAAACCAATCAATAATTCTAATACAAGATTTACTACCCTAGGCTACTCAATATCTAGGATGATTCTGATAGTCTATTAGAAACACAAATTGGTAAGAACTATTAAGAACCCTTGAGTGATCGCTAGCAGAGTGGTCTCGAAATTGGGTCTAATAGGGAGAGCCGATTAAATGCAACCCAGGATAGTACAGCTATGCAAACCCTCGAAGTTAGCCCGGTATTAGATTTCCAAAGTGAAACCTATAAAGACGCTTACAGTCGTATCAACGCGATCGTAATCGAGGGTGAGCTAGAAGCGAACAGTAACTACAAGTATCTATCAGAGCACCTTGGTGACCACAAAGATGAGCTGCTCAAGCTCGCTCGCATGGAAAATCGCCACATGAAAGGGTTCCAAGCATGCGGCAGAAACCTTGACGTCTCTCCAGACATGCCCTTTGCTAGAGAGTTCTTCTCCCAGCTACACGAGAACTTCCAAACAGCCCTAGCCGAAGGCAAAATTGTCACCTGCCTGCTGATCCAATCATTGATTATCGAAACCTTCGCCATCTCTGCTTACAACATCTACATCCCAGTAGCAGACGACTTCGCTCGCAAAATTACAGAAGGCGTCGTCAAAGACGAGTACATGCACCTGAACTTTGGCGAAGAGTGGCTAAAGGCAAACTTTGAAGATGCCAAGGAAGAGCTAGAAGCTGCCAACCGCGCCAACCTACCGCTAGTCTGGAAAATGCTAAATCAGGTAGAAGACGATGCGGCTGTCCTAGGCATGGAAAAAGACGCCCTGGTCGAGGACTTCATGATCACCTACGGTGAAGCACTCTCCAACATTGGCTTTGGTCCTCGCGACGTGATGCGGCTTTCTGCTCAAGGGCTTGCTTCTGTCTAGGTGATCCTCGGTGGCCATTCAGTGGCCATTCCGTAGGGACATAGGTGTTGTGGTGCCTGGTCAGCGCAGCGACGGGGTGGGCCTCGGTGCGCTAAACAGGTAACCCTTCCCAAAACTGCGCTTCCTATCCCCAAGACTTCCTAACCAGTGGGGATGGAAGCACAGTAGGATGCACATATCAAAGTATCCATTTCCTTTTAACGCACAAGGCGTTAGTAACTCCTGAATGTTTGGTTTAATTGGTCATCTCACCAGCCTAGAACACGCTAAGTCTGTCGCTCACAAGCTTGGCTACCCTGAATACGCAGAGCAAGACTTGGATTTTTGGTGTAGTGCCCCGCCGCAGATCGTCGACCACTTTAAGGTAGTGAGCGCCACCGGGCAGACAATCGAGGGCAAGTACGTCGAGTCGTGTTTCTTGCCAGAAATGCTGGCGAATCGACGGATCAAAGCAGCTACTCGCAAGATTCTCAATGCGATGGCTCACGCACAGAAGGAGGGCATCAACATTACGGCGCTGGGCGGGTTCTCCTCTATTATTTTTGAGAATTTCAAGCTAGAGCAGATCAAGCGTGTTCGCAATCTGGACCTGGATTTTAGTAAGTTCACTACCGGTAATACGCACACCGCCTATGTGATTTGCAAGCAGGTGGAAGACGCTGCACCGGGGCTCGGAATTGATCTAACACAGGCAACGGTGGCGGTTTGCGGGGCGACCGGGGATATTGGCAGCGCGGTCTGTCGCTGGTTGACAGCGCGTACGGGTGTGAAGGAACTGCTGCTGGTTGCTCGCAACCAAGAGCGATTAGAAAACTTACAGGCGGAGCTGAAGTTTGGCCAAGTGCAGACGCTCGATGAAGCGCTGCCGCAGGCGGATGTGGTGGTTTGGGTGGCTAGCATGCCCAAGGGCGTGGAGGTGGATTTAGACACTCTAAAGCAGCCTTGCCTGATGGTGGATGGCGGCTATCCCAAGAACATGGACGCGACGTTTGATCATCCTGGCATCACGGTGCTAAAAGGGGGCATCGTCGAGCACATGCTAGATATCGACTGGCACATTATGAACATTGTGAATATGGACGTGCCGGGCCGTCAGCTATTTGCCTGTTTTGCAGAGTCAATGCTGCTGGAGTTTGAAAAGCTACATACCAATTTCTCTTGGGGACGCAATCAGATTACGCTGGAGAAAATGGATCTGATTGGCGAGGCTTCTAGGCGTCATGGGTTCAAACCGCTGCTGACGTAGTGTAGTGATTGCTACAAATGCGATACGCTAGATCTACTTAACGATTTCTTAACCCCCATGGTAACGACTGAACGCAGACCTATCTTATTGGACTTTGAGAAGCCGTTGGCCGAGCTGGAGTCGCGGATTATTCAAATTCGTGAGCTGGCTGAGGACAACGATGTCGATGTGTCCGATCAGATTCATCAGCTAGAGTCTCGCGCTCAGCAACTGCGTCAGGAGATTTTTACTAGTCTGTCGCCATCGCAGCGGATTCAGGTGGCGCGTCATCCGCGCAGGCCCAGCACACTGGACTATATTCAGGCGATTAGCGATGAGTGGATGGAGCTACATGGGGATCGCAGATCCGGCAAAGACGATCTTGCCCTAGTTGGCGGCATAGCTCGGTTCCAGGGTCGCCCGGTGATGATGATTGGCCACCAGAAGGGACGCGATACCAAAGACAACGTGGCGCGCAACTTTGGCATGCCAGTACCCGGTGGCTACCGCAAAGCGATGCGGCTGATGGAACATGCCGATCGCTTTGGCATGCCGATTTTTAGCTTTATTGATACGCCGGGGGCCTGGCCAGGGTTTGAGGCAGAAGAGATGGGTCAGGGGGAGGCGATCGCATACAATCTACGCGAAATGTTCCGCCTAGACGTCCCGATTATTTGCACGGTGATTGGCGAGGGCGGATCGGGCGGCGCGCTGGGTATTGGCGTGGGTGATCGCCTGATGATGTTCGAGCATTCGGTTTACTACGTGGCTAGCCCAGAAGCCTGCGCGTCGATCTTGTGGAAAGATGCAGCGCGATCGCCTCAGGCCGCTGATGCACTTAAGGTCACCGCCTGGGATCTCAAGAAGCTCGGTATCCTAGACCAGCTACTGCCCGAGCCGATCGGCGGAGCCCACGCTGCACCTGTTGAAGCTGCCGATACTTTACAGCAGGCACTAGCTCAGAATCTGAACGCTCTGTTAGAAATTGGCCCAGAGCAGCGGCGCAATCAGCGCTACGACAAGTTTCGTCAGATTGGCGTGTTTTCTGGCTAGTTAGATAACGTCTGTGATGCCCATTCGAGTCGAATACCCATTAACATTTATTAATAGTGACATCAATTTTTCTCATCTATCCCCTCTATTAATGAGAAAGTAGCTAGCTGGGTCCATAAAATATGTCATCTGACGCAAACGTCTCCTTTCTCGATCGATCGACAGATCGAAGGTTAGGCAGAGCGCTAATTACCGGAGCCAGCTCTGGAATTGGTGAGGCGACGGCCAGAGCGTTTGCCCAGGCCGGGTTTGACCTGTTATTAGTAGCTCGCTCGCAGGCAAAGCTGTCTCTGCTGGCAAGCGAGCTGACTGCCTTGGGCGTGCAGGCAGAGGTAGCGGTGACTGATCTAGCTGATTGTGAGCAGGTGAAGGGGAAGATGGAAGCAGTGATCGCGCACTTCGGTCCAGTCAATATCCTGATCAACAGTGCAGGGATGGCCTATACCGGAGCCATTTGTGATATGCCACTAGCCGACTGGCAGCAGGTAATGGCGCTAAATGTGACTAGCGTATTTCAGGTGATACAGGCAGTACTGCCGAGCATGCGGACTCAATCTAGCGGATTAATCATCAACATTGCCTCGATTGCAGCGCAGCAGGCGTTCCCAAACTGGGGAGCTTATGGCGTGAGTAAGGCGGCACTGGCGCGGTTGGGTGATGCGATCGCCGCCGAAGAATCTGCCAACGGTATTCGAGTAGTCACCCTATCTCCCGGCGCTGTCAATACTCCGATTTGGGACACGGCTACCGTTCAAGCCGACTTTGATCGTTCCGTCATGCTGACTTCTGAAACCGTTGCTCAAACTATCCTACACATCGCCCGTCTACCCGATAGCGCTATCATCCCTAATTTGACAATCACACCGAGCGTAGGCGCTTTATAGACAATTGAGAGCGTGCTCGGCACTAGCCCGACCCCTTAAAGATGGTGCTCGTACGCGATATCAACTTCTTTTGAGTATTGATATCAGGGCCAACTGTCGGAGCTATTTACCAATGCAGGGATAGATAGCTTTCCTTTTCGGAAGAGCAGCGATAGAGTTGTGATAGCCGTTCGTATTTGAAATTATTGATATGACTACTGCGCCTGCTGTTGAATCGTTTGCAGCCCTTCAGGATAGCGATGAAGAAGACACGATGACCTCAAGTCCTTTGGACGTGATCGAGACAGTCATTTCTAGCCTGGAGCAGGAAGGTTCGGCAATGGTAAACCATTCTGACGATGGCCACCTCTGGAAGTTTAAATACGGCTCTGTAGATGTATTTGTGCAGCTTTCGGGCGAGACCGACGACGATACGCTGACCGTTTGGTCGCCAGTACACAAGCTGCCTGTTCAAAACGAACCCGCAATGATGCGAAAGCTGCTAGAGATGAACTGTGGCAACACCTTTGAAGCCTGCTTTGGCCTGCTGGAAGATAGTATTGTCGTATTTTCTGCTAGGACGCTGATGGATATTAATCCCAGTGAGATCTCTCGGCTAATGACGATTGTGGCCTCAATTGCAGACGATAATGATGAAGAGCTTTTGAAGAATTATCCAGCCGCGTAGAGTCTTGGCTTTGACTACTTGGCGACTGATTCCGCTGATGGAAGCGTCAGGCTCTGAGCAAATGGCAATCGATAGCTGGCTGTTGGATCAGCACGTGAAAGGGTCGCAGCCGCCGACTTTACGGTTCTATACCTGGGAAGCGCCCACTATCTCCCTTGGCTACCATCAGCATCAGTTTCCAGATCACTGGCATCATTTGCACTACAAAGGTCAGCCTGTAGAACTTGTGCGCAGGCCGACCGGGGGTAGAGCAGTCCTACATCAGGGCGATCTGACCTATGCCATAGTCACCTCTGGCCTAAAAGGAGCACGGCGAGAAATCTATCAGCGGCTCTGTCAGTTTCTCATCGAAGGCTGGCAGGACTTAGGCATTGAACTCGGCTTGGGTAAAGCCGAACGAGGCTATATCAAGAATCCAAATTGCTTTGGCACCGCTACTTCTGCCGACTTGATAATGAAGGACGGATACAAACTCATCGGTAGCGCCCAGGTTTATCGAGAAGGCTGCGTATTGCAGCATGGCTCTATGCGATTGCAGCCGGATAGTGAGCTGCTTAATATCGTTTTTGGCGAGAAACTACTGCCGCCAAAAACCTTAGAATTTGAGAGTAGCGATTACGGACTGAGTCAAATTGCAGATGTCTTAGTCAAATCAGCTAGTGAGCAGTTTCAGGTTGAGTTTGAGACAGAAATACTGAGCAGTACAGTGCTCGAAGACGCTATGTCAACCCACCAGATAGCACTATAGCAGCACTTAGATTGAAGCTGGGAAGCCTTATAGACTGAATCGTTTGGTCAGATCGAAACTCGTATGATGTATACATGCCATCTTCTAAAACGCATACAGTAACAACGTCTTCTAGCGGATCGACTATCCAATATTCAGGAATGTCGCGCACGCTATACTCTGTCCATTTAGCTTTGTAGTCTTCTTTCTTTGTCGAGGAACTGACCACTTCGACTACTAATAGCGGTGGTGGCTCATCAAAGCCGATAACAGCCTCTCGTTCTAGGAGCAGCTTTGCTTGCTCTAGTGGAAGTACGGTGATGTCAGGAATTCTGGAAGTGTTTAGTCGCCCGCCTCTGGGCGATCGCAGCCCAATCGAACCAGAAAACACCGCATAAGGTTCTTCTGAATCGGCCAGTATCGCCGTGAGCTGAGCAGCTAAGAAGTTGATAACGAATGCATGTATTCCCTTACCCACACCTATCGCTACCAACTCTCCATTCACCAGCTCATACCGAGTATCCGTACCATCTTCGTAGACAAGGTACTCTTCAAAGGTAAGTTTCTGCGTGGTGACTGTCACAGCAATATCAGCCCTCTCTTGACTCTATGTGCGTGCTAGAAGCTCGCCTCCATTCTAGGCTTTCTCGATCGACTGAACGATCGCTCCTAGCTGTAGGCCAGCAGGATAAACACCATCTTGCTTAATTTTTTTGATGATGGGTTCAGTAATTGGCAGCTTTAGGGCTCTAGCGACGGCTCTGACGATATCGCCACGGTCGAGTGTACCGGCTACGGCATCCGCAGGTGTAAGGACAGTAAGACGAGAAACGTCCTTTTCTTCTAGAAGCTGAATGGCATCAGTTAGCGGCGCGCCTTCACTGATATGAGGAATTTCTAGTAGAGGGCGAGCGATACTGTGCAGATTGCGATATTCCCACTCACTCCGCTCTACCTGACGCAGGTCTTCGATGGTCACCAAGCCGCGATAGCGACCGTCAGAAGAAGCAAAGTAGACAGGCGCTGAGGTCTTGTCTTCTAGGAGGTACTCGTCGGCAAACTGGCGCAGTGACATGTTGGCATCGAGTACGCGGAAGTCACGAACAGCAGCGTTGCTTGTCTTGAGCTTGGATAGCTCTTCTTGCAGGGTGTTCATCCGGTTGTAGGCGCCGGCATTGCGTAGGATGAACAGACCGATGAGGACGGGCCAAAGCGCAGCGAACAACTCACCAGTAGAGAGGAATGCGATCACGCCCAAAGCCAGTCCAGAATAGCCCACGAACTGACCGGACTTAGCAGCCCATCGCACGCCCTTTGTCCGACTATTCGTAATCTCCCAAACAGCAGCTTTAAGAATTTGACCGCCATCTAACGGCAGACCCGGCAGCAGATTGAACAGCGCCAGTATCAAATTGATCTGCGCCACCTCTCTAACTAGCCCAGTAGCGACTGGTGGCAGAATGCCGGCACCCCCCAACAGGGTTAACAGCACAAACAGCGCAACACTAACCGCAGGTCCAGCAGCAGCTACTTTAAACGCGCCGCCCGGTGTCCTTGACTCGCGCTCGATGGAGGCAACGCCGCCGAACAGGAATAGCTTAATTGAATTAACCGTAATTCCCTGTGACTGTGCTGCTAGGCTATGACCTAGTTCATGCAGCAGCACAGAACCAAAGAGCAGCAGGGCGTATAGCAGGCCCACTGCCCATGCGCCACCTTGTCCCAGTAGCTCGACCCTCTGGGGGTCAGTCCCCCGAGAGAGGGCAATAAAGAGCACAATGAAGAACCAAGAGTTATCAATAAAAAGCGGGATGTTAAAAAGAGAGCCTACTCGCCAGCCTGTCTGCATGAGGGGGTTTGCCTTCGGTGATGGACTAAAGTTTTTTGGGAAAGCTATGAAGCTTTACTTACTGTGCTTTTATTGTACTGAACAGGGTGGTTTGAGCGGGTGCTGCGCGGTTGGGGATAACCGTCTATTGGTCAAGTCATTGAGTTCAAGACCTAGCCGGTAAGAGTCAAGAGCCAAGGGATACGATGCTGGTAAAGATTTGTGGGATTACCCAAGTAGAGCAGGCGATCGCAATTGCCCAGATGGGAGCAAGCGCGTTGGGCTATATTTGCGTGACGCGATCGCCCCGCTACATCACTCCTCAGAACATCGCCCTCATAGTCTCGGCTGTTGCCCAGTCCGCTCCAGATATCGAGCACTTCGGCGTATTCGCAAACGCATCGCTATCAAAGATACTCAATACTACCAAAACAGCAGGTTTGAGCGTAATTCAGCTTCACGGGGATGAAACGCCAGCTGCCTGTCGACTACTGCGCGGTGCTTTGGAGCATGCCAACCTCGCTGGTGTGAAGCTAGTCAAAGCCATTCGCGTTCGGACTGGTGAAGATCTAAAAATTGCTCTTAGCTACGAGGCTTTCGTCGACTACCTACTGTTGGATGCCTATCACCCGGATCAGCTTGGCGGTACGGGTAGAACACTAGATTGGCATTCTATTCGAGACTTTCTGCCTAGTCGGCCTTGGTTCTTGGCAGGTGGGCTTAATTCGGATAATGTGCTTGATGCAATAAGGCAGCTGTCCCCAAACGGAATCGACCTCTCTAGTGGGGTAGAGAGGTCGCCAGGAGACAAAGACCTATCAAAGGTCCGTCAGTTATTCGATCGGCTAGAATCGGCCAGTTAGAATCGGCCAGTTAGGATCGGCCAGTTAGAACTGGTAGCGAGTCTCTAGCCAAACCCGTAGCTCTGATTCCGTTACATTGTGAATGCTCTTACCAGACACACGGTCCTCAGCATTCCAAACTGCTTGTCCATCAGCATTATGAGTCTGCCAGACAAAGGGGCCGTTCCCACCGCTCATCTGAGAGAGCAGCATCCGAAGCAGATTATTGATTCGGTGCGATAAACCCTTCTGCCAGGACCGCTGAGGACTGGCCGAGAGAGGACTGCTAGAGCGCAGCGGCCAGTAAGCCTGATTGTTCGATAGAGAACGGTTTGAAAGTGGATAAGTAGATACAGATTTCATTGCGGTTGATTCCTTAATTTCGCGATTAAATTAAGTTTAATAAACTGCAATAGTCACTACAAAAACCAGCTTTCATCTCAGATATGAGCAGGTCGCATGTGTAGCAAGCCGCTGATGCATTAGTGGCTTGCTATGCCCTTAGCTCTCTACATAACAAGGGTTACCGCTCTTGACAATGGTTTGAGCTGAGGGCGGGAGGCTACAGCGTTGAAGCTTTCTAAGACAAAAGGATTGCCTCTGCAAAAGCGAAGCAATCCTTTCATTATGTACGCTACGAATCTACCGATTTTGTTCTAAGCAGCAGGCTTGGTTGCGACCCAATACTTACTCATGAAGTGGTTGGTTGTCGTTACATCTGTGAACCCTGCTGACTCTAGTCGCGCAACTAGATCGTCCCCAATGTAATGGCGATAATAAGGCTCATGGAACATCGCTGGGAAGTTTTCCATAAGTGGCTCAAACTCAGGGGTGTCCGTCTTCTGGATGGAGTCGCAGATTACGAATACGCCGCCGGGCTTAGTGACCCGAAAGGCTTCATTAATTACGTTCTGACGCGCTTCAGCAGGCAGCTCATGGAAGAGGAACGTGCTAGTAGTCGCCTCGAAGAACTCGTCCACGAAGGGCAGCGCTTCGCCGTTTGCCTGAAGCAACTGCGCAGGTGTTCTGCCTTTGATATTGGCCAAGTTCTCGCTTGCTTTACGGATGTAAGCAGGCGAGAGGTCCACGCCATATAGAGCAGCTTCGGGGAGTGCCTGGTTGATCCAGGTGAGGCTGTTGCCTGTGCCGCAGGCGATATCGAGAATCTTGACGGGTTGGGGCGTAGTGCCAACCGCTGTCTCCATCTGGGCCAGATGCTGCTTGAGCGGGGCTAGAATCCGGCGGCGCATCGGTGCGGCGGTGCCGTTGAAGAGTACTTCCACTTGAAGGTCGTACATTTTGGCCGAAGTATCGCTGAAGTAGCCGTCTGTCTGGTGATGGAAGTTTTGGACGTAGTAGCTAGGGTAGCCAGTAGTATCGATACCGTCGCTAAACTCCTGGTGACGCTTATTGCTGGCTCTATCCCAAATGCTGGGTAGGTCCAGCCACATTTCAGGATAGTAGCGAAAGAAGTCGTCCCACCGATTCTCAAATAGCGCCTGCTTAGGGTAGATGCCGTCTTCTGCATCTTGCCAGTCAGCTTCTAGCAGCGCGTCAATTCTGCTCTGCATCAGCATTAGCAGCTTTGGATCGGGCGGGTTGGGCTCTTCTCGCTTTCTTCCGGAGATAACGTTGAGAAACTGCGTACTCAAGGTTTTATGAGCAACGCCGAAGTACTTTTTACCTTCTTGAAGGGTTTGGTAAGCGGTCTTGGTCAGTGTATCTGGCATAGAACTTGCGTTGGCTGAGCTGAATTGCTCTGTGAGTAAATTATTTACAGTGTAAAAGAATGTTACGAAACATGTGTGTCTCTATGGTGAGAAATTTCGGCGAGCGCTTGTGACAGTAAGGCCAGTAAACGGATTGAGTAAGCGAATATAAAGTACGAAAGCCGCCTCATGAGAAGCGGCTTTCGTACTTTATATTCACGCTGTTGCCCGTGTCTATTTGAGAAACGGGCTATTAGAGATGACTACTTGATAAAGAGCATCTCTTCATAAGTAGGCAGTGGCCATAGGTCGTCAGCGATTTCGCCTTCGAGGGTGTCGGCAGCTTCGCGAATGGAGTCCATCATGCCGCGAATGGTACCTGCACAGTACTCCATATGCTCTTCGGTAGAGCCAAAGTCATGCTTGGTGATCGCACCTTCCAATTCATTCGCACCATCTAGCAAAGACTTTGCCAGACCCGCCACCTTCTCAACCGGGGCTTTGTCAGCATCAATGCCGATGTCGCTGAGGTTAGCAACCGCGCCGGCCGCTTCGCTCAGATGACGCATCGCCGCTGGATAAATCAGCGTCTTTGCCATATCTACAACCAGCTTAGCCTCTACTTCAATCGAGAGAACGTATTGCTCAGCGTAGACTTCAAAACGGCTCTCCAGCTCAGTCGGCGACAAGACGCCTGTGCTCTTGAACAGTTCGACGATACTGTCATCCTTTAAATACGGAAGCGCATCGGCTGTGGTCGGAATGTTCAATAGGCCGCGCTGCTCAACGGCTTCTTTGTGCCACTCATCAGAATAGCCATTGCCGCCAAATACAGCCGCGCCGTGCTTGTCCATGATGTCTTTGAGCACGGCTTGAACCGCATTACCGGCTTCTTCGGGGCTAGAGCCACTGCCAATTTTTGATTCTAGCTGGTCAGCGATCCAGGTAAGGGAGTCTGCCATCATCGTATTGAGGGCAATCAACGGGCCAGAGACGGACTGGCTAGAGCCGACTGCACGGAACTCGAAGCGGTTGCCGGTGAAAGCAAACGGAGAGGTGCGATTGCGATCGCCCGGATCTTTCGACAGCGGCGGCAGTACATCCACACCCAGATTCATCACGCCCTTATGGCTAGAGCCAACCAGCTTGCCATCTTTAATCTGGTTGAAGATATCCTCTAACTGGCTACCTAGGTAAACCGACATGATCGCCGGAGGTGCTTCGTTCGCACCTAGACGGTGGTCATTACTAGCAGTCGCAATTACTGCCCTCATCAGCGGGCCGTAGAGATGAACGCCGCGAATTACCGCGCCGCAGAACGCTAGGAACTGTAGGTTCTCTTCGGGTGTATCACCAGGGTCTAGCAAGTTGCCTTGAGTAGAGTTACCAATTGACCAGTTAACGTGCTTACCAGAGCCGTTGATACCGGCAAAAGGCTTCTCGTGCAGTAGGCAGATAAACCCATGATCGGCAGCTGCATCACGCAGCGTAGTCATAATCTGCTGTTGGTGGTCGCTAGCGACGTTAGCAGATTCGTAGACAGGCGCAATCTCAAACTGCCCAGGTGCTACCTCGTTGTGGCTGGTCTTGGCCGGGATACCAAGCTTGTACAGCCGAGTTTCAATATCGTGCATGTATGCCTGCACGCGCGGTGGAATCGCACCAAAGTAGTGGTCGTCAAACTGCTGACCTTTAGCAGGTGCCTTCCCAAACAGCGTGCGGCCTGCTAGCAGCAGATCGGGGCGAGTGTTGGCAAAGTTGGCATCCACTAGGAAGTACTCTTGCTCTGCACCGCAGCTAGAGCTTACCGGGGCGACATCGGTACTGCCCAATAGCTTCAGTACGCGGTTGGCAGCTTTATCGACGACGGCGATAGAGCGTAGCAGCGGCGTTTTCTTATCGAGTGCTTCGCCTGTCCATGAGACAAAAACAGTGGGAATGCAAAGCGTTGCGCCCATCTCATTTTCTAGAATATAGGCAGGGCTAGTTACATCCCAGCCAGTGTAGCCACGCGCCTCGAACGTATCGCGAATGCCGCCGTTCGGGAAAGAAGAGCCGTCGGGCTCACCTTGAATCAGCAGCTTGCCAGAAAATTCGGAAATGACACCGCCGTCACCTTGAGGAGAGATAAAGCCGTCGTGCTTCTCTGCGGTTCCGCCTGTCAGCGGATAAAATACGTGCGCGTAGTACATCGCGCCTTTTGACATCGCCCAGTCACGCATTGCACCTGCAACGGTATCAGCGACCGTGGGATCTAGCTTTTCGCCGGTTTTTATGGTCTTCTTTAGCGACTTGAAGACATCCTTTGGCAAGCTAGCCTGCATTTTGCTCAGACTAAAGACCTGCGAAGCCCAGATATCTTCTAGCTTTTCCGGGGTTTTGATCTCGATCGGCTCTCTGTTAGTGATCTCATAGATTGCTTGTGTGCGCGACTCGTTTCCAGTCATATCGTCTTTCCTAAGTTTTTCGAACTTGCTCTATTTCTGGACCTATTTAGATGGAGGCGTGAAATTTCAAAAGGCCATCTAGATTGCTAACGATCCTATGAATAGCCATTAATAGATTTTGTATTCACGTATACGGAATCCCAACAAGTTTGAGTAGCTCTGCTCGATCTTTCCTATTCTTTTATGAACGCTGCGTAGGTAAAGCTGCCTACATCCGATCAGCCATATGAAGTTATTTATACGGGGCTGACCGCAAAGCTGAACGAAGGTGCCCAAACGGGTTGAATTGTAAATTTTTCCTTCGATCACTCTCATCTAAGCGGGCAAATTAGGGAGCTAAATTAACTCTCGTGATAGACTAAAAAACGCGTAGTCAAAGGGCGTTGGGAGATTTTTATGCGGGATACGGTCACTAGTTTAATTAGCAACTACGACACGACAGGTCGCTACCTGGATCGCGATGCTATTGATTCTTTGCAGTCCTATTTCAACACGGGCGCTAATCGAGTCAAGGTTGCAGCCATGATTAGCGCGAACGCGGCTGAAATTTCTAGGGAAGCAGGTAAGAAGCTATTTGAGGTTGTCCCTGAACTGATTCGTCCCGGTGGCAATGCCTACACGACTCGTCGCTATGCTGCCTGTCTGCGTGATATGGACTACTACCTGCGCTACAGCAGCTATGCCCTGGTTGCTGGTAATAATGACGTCCTAATGGAGCGGGTGCTGCAGGGTCTGCGTGAGACCTACAATTCTTTGGGTGTGCCGATCGCACCTACAGTGAAGGGCATCCAGATCATGAAGGAGATGGTCAAGGACCGGGCTTCTGATATGGGCGTGGAAGACACTTCCTTTATTGACCAGCCGTTTGACTTTATCTCTAGAGAAGTCAGCGAGGTTAGTGTTTAGAGCCCATTGACACTGACTTGGTTGTTTAACATTTCCAATTCTCTAGAATAAAGCCGCCCTAGTTTCAGTGCGGCTTTTTCTTTTGGGCTTTCTTTTTGACGAGCTGGGCTATGTATTCATTGGGCATCGATTTCGGGACGTCTGGGGCTAGAGCCATTGTGATAGACGGTAGCTGCGAACATGCGTCGACTGTAGCTTGCACTAGCTATCGATTCTCGGATGCGAAGGAAACTGCTTCTCCTATAGTTTGGGAGCAGGTGCTGTGGCGATTGGTCGAGGCGATCGCACCCCAAATCCGCACTCACATCAACCGCATTGCTATCAACGGCACTTCTGCCACCATGCTCCTGTGCGACGGCAGCGGCCAGCCGATAACCAAGGCACTGATGTACAACGATGCGATCACCCGCCCTATCCTCCCGATTCTCTCGACCGTTGCTCCATCGAATAGCCCCGCGCTTAGTGCCACTTCCACGCTAGCCAAAGCGATGTGGCTACATCACAACGAGACTTATTCAAGACAGGTCCATATCGCCCATCAGTCAGACTGGATCGCTTCTAGGCTACATGGACAGCTGCCAGTTAGCGACTACCACAACGCCCTAAAGCTAGGCTACGACGTAGAATCGTTGACCTATCCTGACTGGTTACTGGGCTTGCCGATTGTCGGCTGGCTACCCGAAGTATTGGAGCCGGGAAGTGTGATCGCTCCTATCCGCCCAGAGCTCGCCAATCGCTTTGACTTGCCACTCGCCTGCCAAATCTGCGCGGGTACCACGGACAGTATCGCCGCCTTTCTCGCTAGCGGGGCCAGACAGATTGGCGATGCCGTGACTTCGCTCGGCTCTACGCTTGTGCTCAAGTTACTTAGTCCGGTTGCGGTCTCGGACCAGTCGTTTGGTATCTACAGCCATCGGTTAGGTGACCTGTGGCTGGTAGGTGGTGCTTCCAATACAGGTGGCGCGGTGTTAAAGCAATATTTTTCTGTTGAACAGATAGCCGAACTCAGCGCTCAGATTGATCTATCCAAACCTTGTGAGCTGGCCTACTATCCGCTGACTCAGCCGGGGGAACGCTTTCCAATTAACGACCCAGACTATCTGCCTCGACTAGCGCCTAGACCAGATGAGGATGCTGACTTTTTGTATGGGATTTTTGATGCGATCGCCCGCATCGAATCTGAAGGCTATCAAAAGCTACGAAGGCTAGGCGCACCCAAAGTTTGTCAAGTCTATACCGCAGGCGGCGGCGCTCAGAACCAGACGTGGCAGACTATCCGACAGAGAAAGCTAGGTGTCAGGGTTGTCGAAGCTCAACAGAGCGAAGCCGCTTATGGAACTGCGAAATTAGCATTGAGAGGCCTATCAGACTTCGCTGCATAAAATCCTAACTCCAACCTGTGGGCTGAGCGGAGCCGTAGCGCTTTGCTCTTCTCGCAGAGTAGCCCAATCTCGTTATACTAAGTCCCTACACTCTCTTGAGAGAACGGGCTATGGCGGATGATTTGGTGCTGTTTTGGCATCGGCGCGACTTGCGAATTCGAGACAACCTAGGACTAGCGGCAGCGCGGCAGCGTACCGCCAAGGTCATTGGTGTGTTCTGTCTAGACCCAGGTATCTTGGACGGTGACGATATTGCGCCTGCTAGGGTCACCTACATGATTGGTTCTCTGGCTGAGCTGCAAGACAGTTACAAAGATGCGGGGAGTGAGCTACTGATCCTTCAGGGTCAGCCAGAGCAGGCGATACCTAAGCTGGCTAGTGCGTTGGGTGCAGCGGCTGTCTACTGGAACCGTGATGTGGAGCCTTATTCTAGGGAGCGCGATCGCAAAGTCGCAGAGGCTCTTAAAGAAAAGGACATTGAAAGATCAACTCAATACTGGGATCAGCTACTGCTGGCGCCCGATGCGCTTAAAACTGGAGCAGGCGATCCTTATAAGGTGTACACGCCCTTTTGGCGAAAGTGGATAAAGCAGGAGAAGCAGCCGCCTGTTCCGGCTCTATCTGATGCAACAGGGCTTAGTTCAAAAGAGAAATCGACCGCTAATAGGGCTGGAAATATTGATCTACCTACTGCTAAAGAGCTTGGGTACCAGTGGGACAATGAGCTACTGCTGGCGCCTGGAGAAGCCGCTGCATTGGCACAGCTAGAGACTTTTTGTGATGACAGGCGGGCGATCGCGGAATATGACGAACAGCGTGACTATCCTGGCGTGGCGGGAACTTCTACGCTTAGCGCTGCGCTCAAGTTTGGGACTTTGGGTATTCGTACGGTTTGGGAGGCGGCTAGCGATGCCTACAGCCGTGCTCGTAGCGAGGAGACTCACAGCAATATTCGTACTTGGCAGCAGGAGCTGGCTTGGAGGGAGTTTTATCAGAGCGTTATGTATACTTTTCCGAAGCTGGCTGAGGGGCCGTACCGTGAGCCGCTGAAGGATTTCCCCTGGGACAATGATGAAGATCTTTTTCAGGCTTGGTGTGAGGGTAAGACGGGCTATCCGATTGTGGATGCGGCGATGCGTCAGCTCAATCAGACAGGCTGGATGCACAATCGCTGTCGGATGATTGTGGCTAGTTTTTTGACGAAGGATTTGATTATCGACTGGCGTTGGGGGGAGAAGTATTTTATGCAGCGTTTGTTTGATGGGGATTTGTCTGCTAATAATGGCGGCTGGCAGTGGAGTGCTTCTAGTGGGATGGACCCAAAGCCACTAAGGATTTTTAATCCGGCTAGTCAGGCGAAGAAGTATGACCCGGAGGCTGAATACATCCGTGAATGGTTGCCGGAGATTCGGCATCTTGATACTGGGGCACTGGTTACTGGGGAGATCGATCCGAAGGTGCTAGAAGGCACGGGCTATCCTGAGAAGATTGTTAATCATAAGGAGAAACAGGCTATTTTTAAGGAGCGGTACAAGGCTCAGAAGGGTTAGGTTTGGGGTTGGCGTCTTTTCGATTGAAGGCATAAGAGGCAAGGCGATAAGAGGCAGGGCGGCAAGATTAGGGGATTTCCTCCCCATGCCCCTCCTTTGCTTGGAGTCTTTACATCCTGCTTGGGGGCCCAGGCTCCCCCAAACCCCCCGAAAGGGGTTTTTCGGTGGGTTTCTGATGTGATCGCTTCGGGTGGCTGTTCGTTTTTATAGACTTTGCCTTTGGACTAGTACCTGCGGGGTTAGCCGAACCCTGATTTCTTTTTGGTTGATTTCTTTTTAGTGGGTTTGTCGCCGCTGGCGGTTTTGCCTACTTTTTTTAGGGCTTCTTGGAATAGGTTGTGGAGGTGAATTGGGACGCTGGCGCTTTCTGGTAGCGTGGGGTTTAAGGGTTTGTCGTGGGTAGCTAGGATTTGTTCGAGGTCTGTTTGAATGCTTAGTTTGGGGGAGTTGGTTAGCTCGTGGATTATGGGGTCGAGGGCGGTGCCGAAGTTATCTCGGATGTGTTTCCAGACGTGGGCGTTTGCTTGATTGTCTTCTAGGTATTTGCTGATGAGTGATCGCAATTCCGCAGTGTTTTCTTCGGTGCGATCACTCGCGTCCATCGTTAGTAAGGTCTCTAGCCGCTGATAGTCTGGTAGAAATGACTGGCCCCAGCGCGGATGCGAGAAAACGGTTACTGATTTGGCTGTGCGTAGTTCGTTGGGCAGTTCTACTTTTGGCATGACCATTTTTAGCGACTGCTTGCTGGTTAAGATGGCTTTGGCTGCTTTGTTTTCTTCGCCTACGGATGCGATCGCCTCTTCAATTTCTTCTTCTGACAAGTCCTGCGCTTTCGCCATCTCTAAGAAAGATTTGTCGCTATCAATGCCAGCTTCTGCTAGCTGCTTCTCTGTAGCGGCTTTTTGATAAGTTTGTAGCTTCTCGTTGAGTTCTTTGCCCGATACAGTGACTGGGGTCGGCCCAAAAATATCAATTAGGTCATCGTATTGCTGCTTTACCGATTCCCAGGCGGCTTCTTTTAGCTCGGGCGCGTCGCCATAGAGCTGTTCTGGAAACCATTTTTTGAAGTTGCCGACAGCGACTGCTAGCTTTGGTTTTCCCAACTTTCCTAGTAGCGTGATAGAACCCGAGAATGTCCACTCATCCGTTGTCAAAGGGACTAACATAGCCAGCACAATCTCGCGAGGCTTCATTCGCTTCAGCATTTCACTTGATTGCAGGCTGTTTGGGCGCACGCTGTAGCGCTTCTCGGTCAGCCAGTTCATTAGCTGATAGCAAACGTTCCCAGCTTTCAATTTCTCAGACGACTCTTCAGGCTTCTCTTCGGGCGACTCTTCAACGTTAATGACTTCGAAGAGACCCACAAAACTGTTCGGCCACTGGTTCAGCCAAGTGTTAGCC
This sequence comes from Cyanobacteria bacterium P01_D01_bin.1, assembly GCA_039111275.1. Lineage (GTDB taxonomy): Bacteria > Cyanobacteriota > Cyanobacteriia > Phormidesmidales > Phormidesmidaceae > Phormidesmis. The sequence goes on from JBCCOH010000026.1 coordinate 28,482, forward strand.
TCGATGGCGTTGTCAGAACTATCTGCTAGGAAAAGCTGAACAACCGACTGACCTTGCACTTGCCCTTCGGCAATGAACATATCTGTTGCTAAATCTGTGCGATCGATACCCACTAGCTTCGGTGTAGCCCAGCGCGAAAGCTGCTTCGCGGAAAATCGCTCTAGCGCAACGGCTAGCTCACCTTCTGCATCAAAAACAAAATCTACAATCTGTTCTTTGATTGCCCGATAGGTCTGAAGGTTGTCTGCCCACTGCTGCGGATCACTGGCTGAGCGAGTAACGGACTGATTCTGGTTGACCATCTGGCAGCAATCTGTTTTTGTTTGAATACGAAGGTATTCTAAAGCCGAAAGAGCCAACTAGACAGGTGCCCAGTTGACTCTTTCTAAAATCTATTTCACGAAAGGAAAGCAATCGTCAAGGCAATCGCCTCGTAGTGCTACCCTTCGTACTCTCGTCAATACTTCTAACCTATGCAGCTTGCTTTGTTACAGCGTAGTAGATGAATAGGGTGAGGATAGCACCTAGTACAGCTACAATCACGCCAGGGATGGATAAGCCCGCCCCGACACCGACTACAGCATTAGCAATGAAGCCACCGACAACCGCGCCGATAATACCTAGAACCATAGTCCCTAAGATGCCGAGACCCTGGTGGCCAGGGTAGATAGCGCGGGCGATCGCACCAGCCAATAAGCCTAAAATAACCCAAGCAAGAATGCCCATAATAAAAAATCTCCGGTGAAGTAAGTACGGGGAATTTCCGATATGGTGATTTCCCCTTCGTATACCTAACGTTAGCTTTATTCACCCCCAGAACCCGCCCCTCATAGGGAGGACATCGGCTCTATCTTTCAGCGGATGTGTTGACATCAAGCTGCATTGATTGTAGCCGAGCTAACTATCTAGACTAGCTAACTATCTGGACTAGCTAACTATCTGGACTAACAGTGACTGGACTAACAGTGACTGGACTAACAGTGACTGGACTAACAGTGACTGGACTAACAGTGACTGGACTAACAGTGACTGGACTAACAGTAAAGTCAGAGATTAATTTTTAACTTCGACTAAGGAAAAAGCACTGTGGTCCCTATTCGGAGTAAGGTGATGGTGTTCAGTTAGCTTTAAAGTAAGGATTAGTGAACATGTCAGCTTCTTTTTTACCCACCATTTTGGTTCCTACGGTTGGTCTGGTGTTTCCGGCGATCGCAATGGCCGCTCTTTTCCTCTACATTGAACGCGGTCAGGCGACTACGGGCGGCGAATCCAAGCCTTGGGGTCAGGTCGCTGAAGACAGCCAGACAGACGTGGTGTAGCGCCGCTATCTGTTTTAAAAATCACGAACAAAAAGTCGCAAACAAAAAGGTCACCTAGTCCAAGCTCGACTAGGTGACCTTTTCAGGTTGATTAGATTTCTGGCGTTCAAGCTACTGCATCACACAGCGGAGCCAGTGCCTACGTAAGAACCGTAGAAAAAGATGCCAACAACGCCTAGAACGCCGATACCAGCGACAGTCGCTACAATCCACAGAGGAATCTTACCGTTTTGAAACATGGGACTTACTCCTGCTCACAACAAAGGGAAAATTTAGAGTCTCTACTCACTAGACACTCAGGTTTTTGAACCTGACTACACTGGAACCTAGTTAAAGAAGTAGCTAGAAAACAGTAAGCCAGTCACAAAAACAACGAGCAAACCCAAGAACAAAGAGGTTCGGTTTAGCTCTACTGGCTGTTTATTCGGATTTGGGGGTCTATCTGCCATAGTGTGCTCCTTCTGGGGCTAGTTCCTGGGCTTAGCGTTGAATGAACTGCATAGCGGCGATCGCGCCTAAAAAGAATACTGAAGGTACAGCCAAGGCATGTACAGACAGCCAGCGCACGGTGAAAATCGGATAGGTAATGGGTTCGTTAGGGTTACCACTGGTCATAAAAAGTCTCCAAAAAAATGTGCCAAAAATGTAATTTAAGCAAATGAGCTCTAGCGAAGTATCAACAAACTAGAACTCGCAACAAACTACTTCTGATACTTCAGCGTGCGATCAGGGTTGTAGCGATCGTCTACGATGGGCAATTCCATCTGGTTGCTGGGATAGTACTCATTAGGACGAGGCGTGCCAAATGCGTCGTAGGCCAGTCCTGTCGAAACGAATAGCCAGCCAGCTATAAACAAAGCTGGAATGGTGATGCTATGGATAATCCAGTAGCGGATACTAGTGACAATGTCACCAAAAGGTCTTTCGCCGGTAACGCCAGCCATATCTAAATCTCCTAACTAAATCTCTTCAAAAAATCGACATGTACACTTATCATACGAAACTCTCAACCATCCCTACAAGCAACTATCTAGGAAATGGCAAATTCTGTTACTAAGCAACGTCTGTCTCTACCAGTTGGCTGGCTATCTCGGTGCCAACGTAGCGCAGCAGATAGCCCCGTTGACCCAGAACGTAGCCGCGATTGTCTCCTAGAAACTTCACTCGATAGAAGTTTGTTGGTACATTCTCGACTGCCTTGTCCTTAGCCCAAGTCTCGCCGCCATCTGTGCTAACTATCAGGTTACCGCTACCCCCTGTCACCCAAAGCTCTTTGGGCGTCCGGTAGGCCGCATCTAGCAGGCCCCAACTAGCGGCAAACTCGGGATTGATCGGATCGGTCCACTCTTCATACTCAACTTGCTCAGTACCGAACTGAAGCTGACCGCCCCTGGCAATTAGCCACAGCAGGCCGTCCTTAGTGAAGCCCATGTTCTGCAAGCGCTTTGAGTTTTCGCGGTTGTGCGGCTGCCAAGAGTCTTGGCCAGGTAGCCAGGTCGAATAAAAGTTCCCCCTAGAAGACACCGCGACGTAGCGACCGTCTGGGTTGCGAGTCATGTTCCTGACAACGCCCACCGCGGACTGCACTAAGCCTTTCCATTGCTTTCCACCATCTTCGGTTGTGTAGATAGCGCCAATATCTGTTGCCAGTTCGGCTGAATCTTTGTCAGTCGCTGTTACCAGCAGAGGTTGCCCCGGTAGCTTCGGATCGAGCGGGATATTCGACCACGAATTGCCACCGTCAGTTGTATGCAGCATGATGTTAGGCTGTCCGACTAGCCAGCCTTCATCACCCTTAAAGTCAATTGAGGTAAAGGTGTAGTTTTGCTCGCCTAGCTCGAGCGTGCGAGGGTCCCATGTCTTGCCCGCATCGGTTGATTCCAGCAGCGTTGTACGACTCCCCACTAGCCAACCGTGTTCTCCATCACCGGCAAATGCCACGTCCGAGATAGAGGCCGTAGTCGGCAGAGCAATCACATCCCAGGGGTTAGTCTCTATCCCTGGCAAAAACACTCTGCCACAGCTAGTTGCAAGTAGTGCAACTAGAGCTAACACCATCCCCTTTCTGAAGGCTTTTTTCAAAGCGATCGCAGCAGGCAGAAAAAAGGACATTAAAACCGTTTGCATGACAACTCCAGCAAAAAATCAATCCAAAAAAACATAGTCGCACGCCCAATCAACATCGTAGCCACCGTCACAGCTCACTGTCACAGCTCACCATCGTAGTTCGCCATCACAGCTCACCATCACAGTTCACTATCGCAGACCATAGAGGCTCAAAAAGAACAGCACAGCCAACCCTAAAGCGCCAAAGATCAGCACGTTCTTCTGTCCGGGGGTCAGCGTGTTTACACCAAATCCGTAGCTCAAATTTTCCTTGAAACCAGAGGCCGTACCAGCCGGTCCAATGTTGCTGAACTGTGACTTACTAGAGCCACAAACGCTACAGCGCCAGTCTAGAGGAAGATTCCTGAACGGAACGCCTCGAGGAGTTTCGCTACGGCTATCTCCCTTAGTCGGTTCATAGGTGTAGCCGCAAGAGCGGCACTCAAAGCGGTCCATCTCCTCAGGAGTAAGAGGTCTCTTTTCTTCCTCGGACCCTTCAGGCTTCACCAGCGGGATCGTTTCCTCAACCGGAGGCGATTCCGAATCAGGATTAGCGGTCGGCTCAGTAGTCATGGGATTAAAACACTTGCCTGGGTCGGCGAACTGAAAAAGTATGAAATATTTGTAAACTATTATTGCATAGAGTGGTTTTCTCTCAGCGAGGGATGTGGCCAAAGAAAGTTGACTGAGAAAATACGCTCGGAAAAAGTTGACGCTAGGGTAATTGATATAGACATTTGTCAATTCTGCTTTGAGATAGAAATTTTTGTGAGAGTGCCAAAGTGCGCCGCTGCGGTAGACTTAGCCCGCTACAATAAAGAAAGATTTGTCAACGGTTCAAGGCATACGCTGTGTTTGTTTTAAGTGGATACGAGTACTTTCTAGGCTTCTTGATTATCAGCTCGCTCGTACCAGTAGTGGCCCTGAGCGCTGCCAAGCTGCTGAGACCGGCAAGCGCTGGCCCAGCGAGTCGGACAACCTACGAGTCAGGCTGTGAACCCATCGGCGGCGCATGGATTCAGTTCAACATTCGCTACTACATGTTTGCGCTGGTCTTTGTGATTTTCGATGTAGAAACGGTCTTTTTGTACCCTTGGGCAGTTGCATTTCACACGTTAGGACTTCTAGCGTTTGTAGAAGCGTTGGTTTTTATCGCTATTTTGGTAGTCGGTTTGGTCTACGCATGGCGTAAGGGAGCTTTGGAATGGTCATAGGAAAAGGTATGCGAGCAGATATGCGAAACCCCTTGGTAGATCCAGGCGAGCGGATTATGAACCCCGCTGCCAAGACAGGGGTTACTCAAGATCTATCAGAGAATGTCATCTTGACAACGGTAGATGATCTCTACAACTGGACTAGGCTTTCGAGTCTATTTCCGTTGTTGTATGGTACGGCCTGCTGCTTTATTGAGTTCGCTGCGCTACTGGGTTCTCGGTTCGATTTTGACCGCTTTGGTCTGGCTCCTCGGGCCAGCCCCCGACAGGCCGATCTAATCATCGTAGCCGGGACAGTCACTATGAAGATGGCCCCGGCACTAGTGCGACTATACGAGCAGATGCCTAAGCCTGCCTATGTGATGGCAATGGGCGCATGTACTATTACCGGTGGCATGTTTAGCTCCGATTCGCCAACAGCGCTACGGGGTGTGGATAAGATTATTCCAGTTGACGTGTACATTCCGGGCTGTCCGCCTAGGCCGGAAGCGATTTTTGATGCGGTAATCAAGCTGCGCAAGAAGATTGCTAACGAGTCTATGCAAGAGCGAGGAGAGTTTCAAGAGACCCATCGTTTCTACACTCGTTCTCATGAGATGAAGGTGGTTGCACCTATCTTGACGGGTGAGTATCTAGCGTCTGGTACGCGTGAGACGCCGCCGAAAGAGCTGATGGAAGCGATGGGAATGCCGGTTGAGAAATCAGCGGCTGAACTAGAAGGTGCAGAAGTTCAAGATTCAGACGTTCAACAGGAAAAGGCGTGAGGTAGATGGCTGATACAGAAAAGAAAAGCGCGGCTACAGAATCAGAAGACGCGGCTATTGTCGAGGCGGGAGAGGTCTCTACCTGGTTGAGCGAGCAGGGGTTCAGCCACGAGGTCATGGAGCGAGATCATTTAGGTATCGAAGTTCTGAAAGTCGACCCTCAGTTTTTGCTGCCTTTTGCGACTGCGCTCTACGCGTACGGTTTCAACTATCTGCGCTGTCAGTGTGCGTACGACTCTGGTCCCGGTCAAGATTTGGTCAGCGTCTATGACCTGACTAAGCTGAGTGATGACGCGGACGCTCCAGCTGAAGTTCGAATAAAGTGCTTCTTGCCTAGAGAAAATCCACGCCTTCCTTCGGTTTACTGGATTTGGAAGGCGGCTGACTGGCAAGAGCGTGAGTGCTACGACCTGTTTGGCATTGTCTACGAAGGACATCCAAATCTCAAGCGCCTACTGATGCCGGAAGACTGGGAAGGTTGGCCTTTGCGCAAGGACTATATTTCCCCTGACTTCTACGAACTTCAGGACGCTTACTAGAGCGCTGCTACGGCTAGATTAGCTTCTGTATAGCAAGTATCGGATGTATTTGGGTCCCTGTATAGCGTAGGTTGCGGGCCCACCCCGGCCTACGCTATACGGGTAAGTGTCCGGTACACGTGATTCGTGCAGCTTTCCTATGCGTTGACTTTCTCGAAACTATCGTTGAGCTGCCACTCTTCGCACAGGTCGCGGCCGATGAGGGTACTAGTCTTCTCGATGTCGCGGTAAAAGACTTCTGAGAGCACGTCTTTCTGAGATGGCTTTAGGCTTGCTTTCTTGAAGAAGTTGCTTTTTACAAAGTTGTCGAGCTGAGCGTGCATTGAACCTGGCAGCACCTTTCTGGTTGCCTTAACCAAAGCACGATTTTTCAATATATTAAAAGCACTCGATTTTGGAACGCCTCCCTTGTTTCTAGTGGACAAGAGCATAGTGGGCGTTTTTTCAATTCCGATGAATTGGCAGGGTTGGTGGAATGCCTGCTCTTGATCCTTTAAGAAATCACCGAAGGTCATGACTAATACCTGCTCTTGCGAAAAAATGACGCAGAGTGCTTGTATTAAGTTTCAGTAAACGTCTACAGCCTTATGCAGGACCTTCTCATACCGTCGCCCTGCAATTGTCCAGGTAAACTTCTCTTCGATCAGCCTTCTTCCATTCTTTGAGAGGGTTTGCCTAAGCTCTGTGGACTCGAACAGTTGTGCAATTGCTTCGGCGAACGCTTCTGCGGTGTTTGCCCTTAGCGATCGCATCGGCACCTGATCGCCATCCACTTCCAAGCCTTCTAACCCGCGATCGCTCGCCACAACCGGAATTCCCGCCGCCATCGCCTCTAGCGTCTTATTCTTGATACCGTAGCCCGTACGCATCGGAATCACGCATACCGCAGACTCGTGTAAATAAGGCGTCATCTCCGGCACCTTACCAGTCACTATCACATTGGGTAGATCGCCTAAAGCTTGAACGGCTGGTGCCGGACGGGCACCGACTAGAGAGAGGCTGGCGTCAGGATACTGCGCAAAAACTAGCGGAAAAATTTCTCTAGCAAGAAAGGTAACAGCGTCAATGTTGGGTAGATTGTCCATTGCGCCAATGAATACCAACCGCTGACCACCGGGATCTTTGGCCCGATAGCGAAACGCTTCTAAATCTACGCCGTTGGGAATGACTTCGATATTGTCTTTGCTACTGAGCGATCGCATCTGCCGCTGGTCCTCAACTGTTGTCACAACCAAATGAGAGAACTTCTGACAGTAGCGGTGCTCGTAGCGCTTTAGCAGGGGAAGGTTGATGCGATCGCGCCAAGGCTTTTCGGCTATTCCCCCCGCTAGCTGATGCGCACAGGTGCCATACACGGAGCTGTGAATATTCACTACCGCCACCGGAATCCGCTGCAAAATATCCGCTGGCACATACGCCTCGTTGACGCAGTGCTCGCAGGTGATCGCGTCGAACTGTCCGCTGTCGATTTGATGATTTACCCAAGCCTGAAGCTGTTTGGAATGACTTGCATTCACGCTCGGCGGCACGCCGCTAATAGCAAATTCTGCTAGCCGCTGGATCTTTTTAACTGTGCTTTGAGACACCTCGGTAGGACGCTCGAACACGGCTAGCTGATCCACCCAGTCAGTTAGCGCAGCGACCTCATCCGCTGTTATATCGGCCGTCCGCAGCGTTCCTAGAGCAATCCGGTGGCCTTGCTTCTTAAGATATTTCAGTAAATTAAAGGTTCTAACTGACGTTCCGCCCCGTGTAGGTGGATAGGGAAACGTCGCCGACAGCATCAAAATGTTCATTCGACAGCTACAGGGGAAAGTTCAAACGGGACAATCTGGCGAGCAGTTTCGGGTAGCTTGGTTTCTGCTTGACCCAGGTCGCGAGCATGGGCGCAGTAGATATCTAGCGGCGTAATGACTGCTTCAGTGACAGCTTCTTTTAAGGTCTCTTTCCTAGCGCTGACTTGCGCTAGTGAAGCTGGCAGCTCTTTTAACAGCCAGCGCAGCAGAGCGCGGTTGCGTTCTTTGCTCTGTAGCGGATGGGTCAGCTTGATGCCATGTAGCTCGTGCAGGTAGCGATTGGATGTGCCGTACCGATACCACTGAGCACGAAGCTCTTTTAGCGTTTGCCGATGTCGGTGCTGAACCAGCGCTTTGGGTGCCGATTGAATGGCCCAGCCCCCTTCCTTTTGAATCCGCCAGCAGATGTCGGCGTCGCCTCCGGTCGTTAGGTAGGGGCGAAATAAACCGACGGTGTGAAGTGATCGCATGCGAATTCCCAGATTTGCTGTCTGGCCATACGGGCAAAAAGGATGGTTCAGCGTGTGATCTTGACTCATAAATGCTTTGCGCTCAGCGTAAAGCTCTAACCAGTTCTTGCCCGGTAGCGCTGAAATTCCGCCTGCGACTAGACCGATCTGAGGTTTCTCGAACGGTTTTACCAGCGCTGATAGCCAACGAGAACTGGGATAGCAGTCGGCATCGGTAAAAGCCAAAATTTCACCTGTAGCTGCCCGGATGCCAGTATTGCGAGCCGCGTAGGCGCTTTGAATTTTGGTTTCGTTGAGAATTTTGAGCGTCAGATTTTTGGTAGTAAAGCGGGAAATGGCGGCGGCGAGGAGTTGTGGGGTGCGATCACTACTACCGTTGTCCACTAGTAAGAATTCCACCCGATCTGCCGGATAGATCTGATATATCAAACAGTTCAGCAGCCCTGCTAAATCCTGCTCACCGTTGTAGATAGGCACGATAACCGAGACCCGTGGGCAATATGTAGGGGCATCCTCACTACGTAAGCGGGTCATAAACCTACCGAAAGTGTCTAACAAGAGCAGTCGATATACCTACCAGTCTTCCCACCCTTTCTCCTAAATCTTGTGATGAATCCTGTATCAACCAACCCGTCTTCTCTTTTAGGAACTAAGCCAGAAGCCAGTCTAAGCACCAGTCCAAAGGTCAGCGTCTGCATTCCTACCTACAACCGCGCCGATATCTTGCCCTACGCTATCAACAGCGTTCTTAATCAGACGTATTCAGACTTTGAGCTGATTATTTGTGACGACGCTTCACAAGATTGCACTGCTGAGGTAATTAGCCAGTGGTCTGACTCGCGGATTCGCTACATTCAGCACCCGCAAAATATTCGGCGCAGTCGCAACATGAGGTCTGGCTATGAGACTGCTAGAGGTGAGTATTTCATCAAATTCGATGACGACGACGCGCTGACGCCAACATTTCTAGAGCAGGCCGTAGCTGTACTGGATGCCAATTCTCAAGTGGATTTTGTCTGCTCGGATCACTGGGTAATCAACGCGCGCAACGAGCGAGACCAGGCGGCGACAGCAGCAAATTCAGTCAAGTGGGGGAAGGATCGGCTAGATGGTGTAATTGATGACTTACTCTACGAAACCTTTGTCAAACAGAGCCTGCAGGTAGGCTCTTCGCTGTTTCGCAGATCTAGCCTAGAGGCTGTGGACTTTATGCGATTTGAGGCGGATGGCTGTGAGGATTTTGATCTGCTGGTGCGCTGTGCGATCGCCCACCAAACCGCCTACTTCATTCCCGAACGCCTGATGGAATATCGCTTTCACGGGGGGCAAACCAGCCTTAAACAAGACATTCATTTCCTCAGCGCCAAATCTTTCTGCCTAGCTAGCTACCGCTTCCCAGAACGCCCGGAGCTAGAACAGTTCAGACTCAGCAGCCTACAAAATCTGAAGCAAGTACTCGCCATGCGTCTGATTGAAAAGGGAGAAACGGAAAGAGGCCGCAGCCTAATTGCCGAACTTAAACAGGCAGGCACACTTTCTAATCGAGCGAAAGCAGGCCAAGTGCTATCGTACTTACCAGCCTGGGTGAGACAAATTATCTTTACGGGCTTTCGTCAGATTCGCGCTAAAGACTACAGCGAGAAAGTGAGAAATGCCACCACGTAAGCTACCGCTTGGTTCCCTGATACTGCTCGGACTGATGGTGAGTGTTGGCATAGGCATCGCCTTTTTGTTCAGGCAATCTTCTACTTCGGGGGCCGTGACTGTGCAAGGTGAGGTGCCGATTGAGTCGTCTGCTGAAGCTAAGGCAATCTCTAGAGAGTACGGGTATGAGCAGCACTTTGTAGAAGGTGCGATGGCTATGCCACTCCAACGGAGTATCGCCCACGTTGTTACTCAGCCAGCAGACACCACACTCTCTATCGCAGTTGCCGCCGACCTTTCGACCGTAGAAGACTTCGCTAAACAAACAGATGCAAACTACATCATTAACGGTGGTTTCTTCGATCCCAACAACGGAAAGACAACCTCTCACCTAGTCGCGCAAGGCCAAATCATTGGAGACCCAGAGAGTAATGAGAGATTGATTGAGAATCCAGCCTTGAGCCAGTACATGCCACAAATTCTCAATCGCTCAGAGTTTCGGGTCTATTGCTGCCCAGAAACAGATGCCCTCGTTCACGACATCACCTTCCGTGACGCTTTGCCACCGAACGGTTGCGAGCTCAAGACGGCAATCGGGGCGGGTCCACAGCTTTTACCTGACGATACTTCTTTGACTGAAGCTTTCGTAGATTACGATGATGGCGCCGTTATTCGTGATGCAGTCGGTAGCCTTCAGCCAAATGCTCGCAGTGCGATTGGGCTGTATCCAGAAGGGGCGATCGCACTAATCATGGTTGAAAAGGGACCTAATTCTACGGGACTAACCTTTTCTGAACTCGCTGACTTTGCGGCTTCTCTGGGTATCACCAAATTATTAAATCTAGACGGCGGCAGCTCATCGTCTCTATTTGTCGCTAGCGATGTTGTTACCAGAGATGGCGCCACTAGTTCGCAGACTTACTTTGGCCGTTCGGACGCTGACGGCAATCCGATCCGAAGAGCAGTCAAATCCGTCATCTTTCTCAAAGATTAGGGTGTTGCCAGCACTTCATCTCTATCGTAGATTCTCCGCTAACTACTAGGGCTCCTACATAGGTCTCGGGCAGCTCCAGTCTGTGCAGCTGCCATCCTTCTAGGCAGTCCTTTGGCACATTGACTAGGCGCGATGAGGTCAAATCCACCTCTACCGTCTTCATTGATTGGGCGAGGCCAAGGCCAATCGCTTTTAGGTAGGCTTCTTTGCAGGTCCAGTATTGCAAGAAAGCCTGAGCCTGCTGGTCTGTTGGCTGGGCGGTTACCTTTGCTTTTTCTCTATCGACCAAGCAGCGTTCCATCATGCTGCCTAGTCTTTGAATAGGTCTGACTTGTTCGATATCGACACCTACTGTGCGATCGCCTCCCAACGCGCACAGCGCCAGTTCTCCAGAATGGGATAGGTTGAAATGAAAGTCGCAGGCTTCGGTGGGTGATGCGGTTGTTGTGGGTTTACCGTATTCGCCGTATTTGAAGGTGAGTGTGATCGCCTTGCCACCCAATCGCTCAGCTAGCAGATGCCGCAGTACTCCCCTTGCCACTACAAACTTTTGGCGGTCTGCTTCAAACCGAAAGCGAGCCGCTCGGCTACGCTCATCTTCGGATAGGCACTGCGCATACGTCGCCACTAGTCTCTCTGATATCAACAGCGGCACGCACCAAACCTGAACAGCCTCACTCATACAAAGCAGTCACTAGAATGCTAATTTTGTCCACAATAAACTAAGATAGTTTGCCATCCCCGTAATATAGAATCACCGAGCACTTACGAGTTTCGGCTCTAGCTGGCAATGACAAACTCTTCGCAGCGACTAGGACTGATCAGCCAGCTTCGACAGTGGTTCTTTGGTACGCCTGATAGATCCCTAGACCAAGCCTACGAAGCGGCTCTAAAAATTCGCCAAATCGAAGAGAATTTCTTCGGTGGTAAACCAATCTCCCCTGATAACGGCACCTACAGCGCGAGTTCCTATCGCATCCTCCAAAAAGATCGCCGCAAATACCTCTCCATCATTCGCCGTCGGATGGCAGAATTTCGCACCAGCAGCGACGCGCTTCAGCTATCTAGCATTAGCCCGCCCTCTGCGCCCCTACCCGACGATCTTCCCCTCGATCAGATCAACGGTCCCGCCATCTCCTTCAAAAAACTCCAGCTAATTGATGAAACACTAGAGCGATACGAAAAATCCTCTAGATTTTCACTCAACCAGCTTCAGGCCACCACCTCAAACGCCCTCTCTTCGCGTGCTTCTAGCCAATCTTCTAATGGGCCTGCTAACGGGTCTGCCAACGGATCTTTCAAAAAGACCTTCGGCCCTTCAATGCCTCAAGAAGATTCTCAGAATGAAGCGCTTAGCCGTAGCAACAGTGTCCTACCCCGCTCCATCCTGCGCACGGTTGACCGCATCAAACAAGATCTCGATCCCGACGCTGAAGTCGAAGTGGTCCGCAACTTCCGCAGCTCCAAAACTCAGACCACCATCGCTGTTACCTTCGTCTTGCAGCTAATTATCGTACCGCTGCTGGCCCAGTATCTCAGCAAGAACTTTCTCGTCGCCCCCATCGTCGAATACACCCGCGACACCACCCAAGCAGATGTCTTTCTCAACGTAGAGATGGAAGAGAAGGCACTGCACGAACTTCAACAGTACGAGGAGCGCTTTCGATTTGAAGTCTTGATCGGCAAGGCTCCCGAACTTAACGAACTAGAGATCGAAGAGCGCGTTAGAGAAAAAGCTTTCCAAATAGAAGAAGATTATCGTCAACGCAGCGCCGACGCAGTAGAGAATGTCTTTGCCGACGTCATCGCGGTCTTTTGCTTCTCTCTACTGCTAACTAACTGCCGCGAGCAGGTCGCTACGCTCAAATCCTTCATTGACGAAATTATCTACGGTCTAAGCGACAGTGCCAAAGCGTTTATCATTATCCTTTTTACCGACATCTTTGTCGGCTTCCACTCTCCGCATGGGTGGGAGATCCTGCTAGAGGGCATGGCCGATCACCTAGGACTGCCCGCTAGCCGCAACTTTATCTTTCTATTTATTGCTACCTTTCCAGTCATTCTCGATACTGTCTTCAAATACTGGATCTTCCGATACCTCAACCGTATCTCACCTTCCGCCGTTGCTACTTACAAGAACATGAACGAATAAAAAGGCATCTAGGATATGATGCGAAACATCCCAGATACCTTCTCAATACTCGTTTTCCTACTTACCAGCATTACCTGCTGGCGTCACACATCAGATTCTTACGTACCAGTGTTTTTACTAGCGGTTTGAATGTACAGAATCAACAAAAACACCGTTGGCACAAGGACAAACAAAACGCTGGCCACAAAGCCCAGTTTGTTGGTTTCCATAAGACTCCACCTACTCCTAACTATCTATTAAGCCGATAATTTCAGCATAGCATTCCAAGCTGTATCGGCACGTCTTCCGTATCACCAGCGGTCCGTCTCTAGGCTTTCATCGTCAGAATGTCTTCGCTGGCTCTGCCGTTGTAGACCTGTCATCGTTAGATGTCTCAATCTTAGATGTCTCAATCTTAGACGTCTCAATCATCGGACAGCTCAATCAACAGAAGCAGCCGTCCGACCGGGTTCATCTGTTTTAGACTCATCAACTGCATCTGCCTGCTTGGTCGCAGCCGAGTTAGTTCTTTTAGCAGCCGCTTGTTCTGCTTTCAGCTTTTTTAGGCTTTCCTTTTTGTCAGGCTTTGTGACGACGCTTATCGGACCGTTCACACTGACCTGACAGGCTAGTCGGCAAGTAGACGGACGCTTCTTGAGCATGCGGTCCTCGACTGCCGTGCGAGGAGATAGATTGTGGCCACCCTCGATAACGTCTACTACGCAGGTGCCGCACTGCCCGTAGCCACCGCACTGAGTGAGCTTACCCATGAAGGTGTAAATATCAATGTTGTTTTCTTGCGCCTTGAATCTCAGGTTCGCACCGAAAGACGCATCGATCTCCTTATTTTCTTTAACAAACTTAATATTGACCATGAGCTATGTCTCACCTGTTTTTTGCCGCACTGTTGCTGAGCGCACCTGAAGTAATTAGGCCACGTCGCTTGCCTCAAAGTTTGAGGAATAGTTACACTTCTTTATACACCTTCATTTTCACATTTTTGTGTACAAACCTGGGCACAGCGAGTCCACTTTCTTACTTTTTCTATTACAAAAGGTAGAGATAATCGCTTCATAGTCGCCATTTTACAGGTTTGGAGAGGTTCTATATCTGGTAGCCTTAGTAATATCTGAAGTCTTTTTACGTAGCTTCAAATTTTGCTGGCCGAGCTCTTTGCTTTACAAAAGCTTAGATTTGGGCTCAGGTTTGACGCTCAAGAAAGTTTGAGTAAGCGACAGGCAAATTTTTTACAAAACAAGGAGGAGCGTAGTCAATGGGTCTACCTTGGTACCGAGTACATACCGTCGTCCTGAATGACCCAGGCCGTCTGATTTCTGTACATTTAATGCATACGGCACTCGTTGCAGGCTGGGCGGGTTCTATGGCCCTATTCGAGCTGGCCACTTTTGATCCAAGCGATCCAGTGCTCAACCCCATGTGGCGGCAGGGCATGTTCGTGCTGCCTTTTATGACCCGCTTGGGTGTAACGGGCTCTTGGGGCGGCTGGGACGTAACGGGAGCAACGGGTGTTAGCCCTGGTTTCTGGTCTTTTGAAGGTGTGGCGCTAGCTCACATCGTTTTATCTGGTCTGCTGTTTTTGGCAGCTTGCTGGCACTGGGTGTTCTGGGATCTAGAGCTTTTCCGCGATCCTCGTACAGGTGAGCCCGCTTTGGACTTGCCCAAGATGTTTGGCATTCACCTATTTCTTTCTGGTCTACTGTGCTTCGGTTTCGGAGCGTTTCATCTCACGGGTCTCTGGGGACCTGGTATGTGGGTCTCTGACCCCTATGGCCTGACTGGTCACGTTCAAGGGGTCGCCCCGGAATGGGGACCGGCTGGCTTTAATCCGTTCAATCCAGGTGGCGTGGTTGCTCACCACATTGCGGCAGGGATTGTCGGTATTGTAGCTGGACTATTCCACCTGACGGTGCGTCCGCCACAGCGTCTGTACAAGGCGCTGCGGATGGGTAATATCGAGACCGTACTGTCCAGCTCGATTGCGGCTGTATTTTTTGCTGCTTTCATCGTGGCTGGCACCATGTGGTACGGTTCTGCGACTACTCCGATCGAACTGTTTGGCCCGACTCGCTATCAGTGGGACGGCAGCTACTTTGCAGAAGAAATCGATCGCCGCGTCCAGCGTGATATTGCCAGAGGCGCTTCTGAGGAGGAGGCTTACGAGGCGATTCCTGAAAAGCTAGCGTTCTACGACTATGTGGGCAACAGCCCAGCTAAGGGTGGTCTGTTCCGCGTAGGTCCAATGAATACCGGCGATGGTATCGCGACTGCTTGGTTAGGGCATCCCGTCTTTCATGATGGCGATGGTCGTGAGCTGACGGTTCGTCGTTTGCCGAACTTCTTTGAGACATTCCCAGTTGTTTTGGTTGACAAAGACCAGAACTTACGCGCTGATATTCCATTCCGCCGGGCTGAGTCCAAGTACAGCTTTGAGCAGACTGGTGTAGTGGTTGACTTTTATGGTGGTGAGCTAGACGGTCAGCACATTACAGATCCCGCTGCGGTTAAGCGCTATGCGCGTAAAGCTCAGCTAGGTGAGCCGTTTGAGTTTGACCGGGTAACGCTAGAGTCTGACGGTGTATTCCGTTCTAGTCCGCGTGGCTGGTTTACCTACGGACATGCTGTGTTTGCACTGCTGTTCTTCTTTGGCCACATCTGGCACGGTGCTCGTACTCTGTTTAGAGACGTGTTCGCGGGTGTCGACCCCGACCTATCACCTCAGCAGGTTGAGTGGGGCTTCTACCAGAAGGTAGGTGATTTCTCAACTAAGGCTTCTAAGTAAGTCAATAGCTTGGAACAGGCTCTAATATGTTGTTAGAGCCTGTTTTAGTTTCTGTCTTGATTTAGGACAAACTGTCGTTCATTTGGAGAATGAGTCATGGAAGCTGTAGCTTACATTTTGATTTTTGCTTGTATTATTGGAACTTTGTTTTTTGCGATCGCATTTCGCGAACCCCCCAAAATCACCAAAGACTAATTGACGCAAGCCAATGGTTAGCGATGCTCTGACGCTGCTAACGTTCCTGCAAAGCTGATGCCTAGCTGCGCCTATCAAAGGCTGGCCGAGACGTCAGCTTTTTGCTCGTCAGGCGGTTCATTTAGGTATGTTCAATGGTCTGTATGAAGACATTTCTATAGAATTGCGGGCAACCTTGGCTGTTTGGCTCGTTTTGTCGTAACGTTGCACACAGTAGCTTTGCACACAGGGGTGGCCCTACAGCACTGGCCTTTTGGAGGCCCAACGCTCATGCAGTGTCCATTTTGCCAACATCCAAATAATCGCGTCTTGGAGTCAAGGTCGGCAGAATCTGGTCGCAGCATTCGCCGTCGCCGGGAATGCCTAAACTGCGAGCGGCGGTTTACGACCTACGAGCGGATCGAGTATGTGCCGATTACGGTGATCAAGCAGCGGGGCGATCGCGAATCTTTTGACCGCTCCAAGCTCCTAAGAGGCATCATCACTGCTTGCGAGAAAACGGGAGTGACCGCTCAGACGATTGAGCGCATCGTCGATGATATTGAAGCTGAACTACAGCAAAAAGCGATTAGAGAAGTTACCAGTGAACAAATCGGCGAGTTAGTCCTTAGCCACCTAAAGACAGTGAGCGAAGTTGCCTATGTTCGCTTTGCCTCTGTCTATCGACAGTTCCAAGGCATTCGCGATTTTGCCGAGGCACTGAGTCAGCTCAAAGACGCTCCGCCCAGAGCTGACATTCCGAAAGGCGCTAAGCTCGATCACAATAGAGCCGATTCTCAAAATATACGTCCGGCCAATCCAACAGTAAAAGCTGCCAATAAAGCGGCAGAAGACCTGGTATCACCGAGATCATAGGTTCAAAGCCACCCGAGCGAAAACGGTGGCCTTTTGTCTACCTAGTGGTTTATGATGGATATCCTTGTGACAGGAAACCTCGAAGGCTCCAACCACCTTCTCTAACTGAAAACTTTAGTAAGATTTATAAGCGATTCGCTAGCCGGCTACAGAGATCGGAAGGTTTTTGTAATCATCTGCAAGTACTAGCATCGCGAGGTGTTCACTCGTTCGCGGAGACAGAATAACTGTAGGAAAAATCTAGCATGGCCAACTCGGATACTCAAAACGCAGACATTGGTTTTACACACGATGACTTTGCAGCCCTCTTAGACCAATACGATTACAATTTCAACCCAGGTGATATCGTTCCTGGAACGGTATTTAGCATTGAGCCTCGGGGCGCTTTGATCGATATTGGCGCAAAGACAGCTGCTTATCTCCCCATACAGGAGATGTCCATCAACCGCGTTGAGGGTGCCGAAGAAGTCCTACAGTCGAACGAGACTAGAGAATTCTTTATCCTGACCGATGATAATGAAGATGGTCAGTTAACGCTTTCTATCCGCCGCATTGAGTACATGCGAGCTTGGGAGCGGGTCCGTCAGCTTCAGCAAGAAGATGCGACCGTTCGTTCACTTGTATTTGCGACTAACCGGGGCGGTGCGCTCGTCCGAATTGAGGGCCTGCGTGGATTTATTCCGGGTTCGCACATTAGCACTCGCAAGCCCAAAGAAGATTTGGTTGGTGAAGAGCTGCCGCTGAAGTTTTTAGAAGTAGATGAAGAGCGTAATCGTCTAGTACTGAGTCATCGTCGGGCCTTGGTCGAGCGGAAGATGAACGGCCTTGAGGTCAGCGAGGTGGTGCTCGGTACCGTACGCGGTCTGAAGCCATACGGCGCGTTTATTGACATTGGCGGCGTTAGCGGTCTACTGCACATCTCCGAAATTTCTCACGATCATATCGATACGCCGAACTCTGTATTGAACGTGAATGACGAAATCAAGGTGATGATTATTGATCTAGACGCCGATCGCGGCCGGATCTCGCTCTCCACCAAGCAGCTAGAGCCGGAACCGGGCGATATGGTGAAGAACCCTGATCTGGTTTATGACAAGGCCGAAGAAATGGCCGAGCGGTACAAAGAACAGAAGCGTCAAAAGGAGCTAGAGGAAGCAGGAGTCGTTGCTTCTAATGACGGCGATTATGTCGTGGATGAGCCAGGCGTAGGGTCGGATACTGGAGAGTAAACTTCTAGCCAGAGCAAGCTTATAAACAGAGCAAACTCATAGGTGGTGTAAACTCAATCTTCAATTGTTCACGGAAGGAAAGGTCTATTTGGCCTTTCCTTTTTCTGTGGTTATTTTCCAGCATGACTCAGTTGAAGCAAGGTCGACTAAGGCAGAGTCCAGCTCGGTAAAGTCCAGTGCGGTAGAAAAAAGGGATAAAGGCGAGGGTCCAATGATGGCGACTATCTACACTCAAGCGCATCAATTCGAGTCAGTTCAGGCGGTGCTATTTGATAAGGATGGAACGCTGGCAAATGTTGAAGCGTTCCTACGGCGATTGGCAACGGCTAGGTCGCAGGCGATTCCCCATCAGTCTCCGGCTTTTTATTCACATCTGGCTGCTACCTTTGGCATTACAGAATGCGGTATCGACCCGGCAGGTTTAATTGCGGTGGCTAGTCGTCAGGAGGATCTGATTGCTACTGCTGGCTGTATAGCTGCGACTGGGAAAGGGTGGATCGAGGCTTGTGCGATCGCCCAGACCGCTTTCGACCAGGCCGATCTTTCCCTTTCACCCAAGGTCAGCAAAACGCCACTGTTAGAGGGTGTAATCCGTTTAATATCCCAATTATCTGCGGCAGGCATCAAAATTGGAATCGTCTCCTCCGATGCTCATTCAGAGGTCACCGCATTCATTGAGCATTATTGTCTACCTGGAATCAACTGGCATTCTGGCGCTACCGAAGGGTCTCCGCTCAAAACGCACTCCGGCTTTCTAGAATTTGCCTGTCAGTCTTTATCCGTTCAGCCCAGCCACACGTTAGTTGTTGGTGACTCTGCCTCTGATTTGGCGCTAGCAAACCAAGGGGCCGCTGGCTTTCTAGGAATGGTGGGGGGATGGACGCGATCACCCGCTATAGGCCCCGATATCAAAACGGTCTCGCACCTATCGCAGATCAGCGTTAGTTCTGATATCTAGTTCCGATATCTAATAGAAGCCTATGAGTGCTTTCGATTGGTGTAAAAACACTTAGAGTGATACGCATAAGAAGGTACCTTGGATATTACCAAAGCAAACTGACCGGAGTCACACTAGAGAATGCGCTAGCGGGCTTCGACCTTCAGGTTAAGGAGAATTGGCTATTGTCTCGTCGCTATCTGTTTACGTCAGAGTCGGTCACAGAGGGACACCCCGATAAGATCTGTGATCAGATTTCAGACACTATTTTGGATACGATGCTCGCCTTAGACCCCACCAGCCGGGTAGCTGCTGAAGTGGTGGTCAACACTGGGCTAGTCGTCGTCACCGGAGAAATTTCTTCCAACGCCTCTGCCAACTTTGTCAAAATTGTTCGCCAGAAGATTGCAGAGATCGGCTACACCAATCCTAAAAATAACGGCTTTTCGTGTGATAGCTGCTCTGTGCTAATTGCTCTGGACGAGCAGTCGGTAGACATTGCCCAAGGCGTTGATCAGGCGCAAGAAACTCGCGAGCAAACTAGCGACGAACGCTGGGATGCCGTCGGCGCAGGTGACCAGGGCATTATGTTTGGCTTTGCGTGTAACGAGACACCAGAGCTAATGCCTTTGCCTATCAGCCTTGCGCATAGGATCTCTAGAGAGC